>NZ_JAVRFI010000006.1:0-331508 GCF_031845785.1 Streptomyces hesseae | reverse complement strand
CTTTCCACCCGCCAAGATGCCTCGGCAGGTAATATCCGGTATTAGACCCCGTTTCCAGGGCTTGTCCCAGAGTGCAGGGCAGATTGCCCACGTGTTACTCACCCGTTCGCCACTAATCCACCCCGAAAGGCTTCATCGTTCGACTTGCATGTGTTAAGCACGCCGCCAGCGTTCGTCCTGAGCCAGGATCAAACTCTCCGTGAATGATTACCGGTAATCCGGTCAACACTCGCGTTGAGCGGCACAGCCGGGCGGAATAGGCCCAGCCGTGCACAGCGTCCTCGCTGTGTGCCTTCCCTAGGGAAGGACTTTTTTAAAGGAACCTCATCCATACGAGATGGACGGGGTGTCAACATATCTGGCGTTGACTTTTGGCACGCTGTTGAGTTCTCAAGGAACGGACGCTTCCTTTGTACTCACCCACAGTTTTGTTTACTGGGGCTTTCCTCCGGGCTTCCCTTCGGTGTTCCACCACTCTATCAGGAGTTTTCCGGCCCCGTTTCCGCCCCGTTCACCTCGCATACACAAAGGCATGCAGGCACACAGCAGCGGATCCGGGAAAGGATCTCGTCCATTGGAGTGCCGCCCCCGCCTCGCCAGCAGCTTGCTGCGGGCCTCGGTGGTGGGCAGGAACCCGACAGTACAGCGACTGCCAGGTCGAGGCAAATCGATTACGCACCGCACACGGTTCCCGCCCCGCGCTCCTACGCGTGCGCAGCGCGCACGCTCGTGCGGAATCCTCAGTTCCTATGACTTAGGCTTCCGACCAGTGCGCCGTCCAGGACAGGTAGTGACGGCGCGTGATGATTCTCCACCTCTGGGAGGCTTCCCATGACCACCGTGTCGTCCCCGATCGCCGGACGCGCCATCGGACTCGCGGCAGTGCCCGATCCGGTCTTCTCCGGCGCGATGGTGGGACCCGGTACCGCTATCGACCCGGTCCGTGAGCCGCACGCCGCGGTTTCCCCGGTCGACGGCGTCATCGTCTCGCTCCACCCCCACGCCTTTGTCGTCGTCGACGGCGAGGGCCACGGAGTGCTGACGCACCTCGGCATCGACACCGTTCAGCTCAACGGCGAGGGCTTCGAGCTGCTCGTCAACAAGGGCGACACCGTCACGCGCGGCCAGGAGATCGTGCGCTGGAACCCGGTCGCCGTCGAGGAGGCCGGCAAGTCCCCGGTCTGCCCCGTCGTCGCGCTCGAGGCGACCGCCGACTCGCTGGGCGACGTCGTCGAGGACGGCGATGTGAAGGCCGGCGACGCCCTCTTCTCCTGGCAGTGACCTTTCACCTTCGGTGATCTTGAGCCGTCCGGACGGACGGCGCGTACGACATCCACCGCGGCGGCCATGAGCCGCCGCATCCAACCGGAGACGTGAAATGGAGACAACGCTGCGAGGCGTCGGCGTGAGCCACGGTGTGGCGATCGGCGAGGTCCGGCACATGGGCACGGCGGTCCTGGAACCGCCGGCCAAGCAGATCCCGGCGGACGAGGCGCCGCGTGAGCAGGGGCGCGCGCGGCAGGCCGTCGAGGCCGTCGCCGCCGATCTGATCGCGCGCGGCAACCTGGCCGGCGGCGAGGCCCAGCACGTGCTGGAGGCCCAGGCCATGATGGCCCAGGACCCCGAGCTGATGGCCGACGTCGACCGACGCATCACCGTCGGCAGCACCGCCGAGCGCGCGGTGTACGACGCGTTCGCCGCCTACCGGGCGCTGCTCGCCAACGCCGGTGAGTACCTGGCCGGCCGGGTGGCCGACCTCGACGACGTCCGCAACCGCATCGTGGCGCGCCTGCTGGGCGTGCCGATGCCGGGTGTGCCGGACAGCGACGAGCCTTATGTGCTGATCGCGCGGGACCTGGCTCCGGCCGACACCGCGCTGCTGGACCCGGCGCTGGTGCTGGGCTTCGTGACCGAGGAGGGCGGGCCGACGAGTCACTCCGCCATCCTGGCGCGGGCGCTCGGGGTGCCGGCCGTGGTGGCGCTGCCCGGCGCCGGTGAGCTCGCCGAGGGCACGGTGGTGGCCGTGGACGGCAGCACGGGTGACGTCTTCGTCGACCCGAGCGAGGCGAAGCGCGCCGAGCTGACCAGGGCGGCCGAGGAGCGGAAGGCGGCGCTCTCCGCGTCGTCCGGTCCGGGTGCGACGTCCGACGGTCACAAGGTGCCGCTGCTGGCGAACATCGGCGGTCCGGCGGACGTGGCGGCCGCGGTCGAGGCGGGTGCGGAGGGCGTCGGCCTGTTCCGTACCGAGTTCCTCTTCCTGGACGACAGCGCGAAGGCGCCGTCCGAGGCCAAGCAGGTCGAGGCGTACCGCAAGGTGCTGGAGGCGTTCCCCGAGGGCCGTGTGGTCGTGCGCGTGCTGGACGCGGGCGCGGACAAGCCGCTGGACTTCCTGACCCCGGCCGACGAGCCCAACCCGGCGCTCGGCGTGCGTGGTCTGCGGACGCTGCTGGACCACCCGGAGGTGCTGCGCACTCAGCTCACCGCGCTGGCCGAGGCGGCCAAGGGGCTGCCGGTGTACCTCGAGGTCATGGCCCCGATGGTGGCGGACCGCACGGACGCCAAGGCGTTCGCGGACGCGTGCCGCGAGGCCGGGCTCCAGGCGAAGTTCGGCGCGATGGTGGAGATCCCCTCCGCCGCGCTGCGGGCCCGCTCGATCCTTCAGGAGGTCGAGTTCCTGTCGCTGGGCACGAACGACCTGGCGCAGTACACCTTCGCCGCCGACCGTCAGGTGGGCGCGGTCTCGCGTCTTCAGGACCCGTGGCAGCCGGCGCTGCTCGACCTGGTGGCCATGTCGGCCGAGGCCGCCAAGGCCGAGGGCAAGAGCTGTGGCGTCTGCGGTGAGGCGGCGTCCGACCCGCTGCTGGCCTGTGTGCTGACGGGTCTGGGCGTGACCAGCCTGTCGATGGGCGCGGCGTCGATCCCCTATGTGCGGGCGACGCTGGCCAAGCACACGCTGGCGCAGTGCGAGCGGGCGGCCGCGGCCGCCCGTGCGACGGACTCGGCCGAGGAGGCCCGTCTGGCCGCGCAGGCGGTGCTGTCGGGCGAGTGAGCCCGGTTGTTCCATGAGTGAGGGGTGTCCCACCTGCCGGTGGGGCACCCCTCACCTCTTTCTATTCGAGCTGTTCGAGCTGGAGGCCCGCCAGGTAGTCGACTCCGGGCTCCGGGGGTACGGGTTCGCCGGTGCGGGTGTCGGTGCAGTAGGCGGCGAAGACCTCGCCCGCCGTCAGGGGGCGCAGTCCGTCGCCGTCCAGGCACCAGCCGCGGACGGTCTCGGACTCGCCGGAGCGAGTGGTGCGGAGCACGACGCCGCCGGGGCTGCGCAGGGCGATGCCCGCCGCGAGGACCGTGCAGAAGAGCAGGGCCGCCGATTCCCCGAGGCGCAGCAGTCCGTCGTGGCATTGGGCTTCGACGACGGCGACCAGCGGGGTGTTCGCGTCGTCGGGCGCGGAGACGCTGCACACGAGGTGGTGTCTGCCGTCGCCCGCCGTTTCGACGAGGCGGCGCAGGAGCTTCGATGCCCTGGCGAAGGCGGCCCGGCCGGCGTCCTCGCCGGGTTCGAGGAGGGCGGAGGCGTATTCCCAGGTCGCCTGTTGTTCGGCCTCCCGGACGAGGTCGGGCAGCAGGTGGGCGAGGGGGCGGCCGTCGTAGGTGAGGCGGGCGCCGGCCGCCGCGATGTCGGCGGTGTAGCGGGTGCGGCTGGTGGGGGTGTCGGGGTCGAGGCGGGTGTCGGCGCAGTACTCCTCGTAGGCGGTGGGGTCGAAGAGGGCGAGGCTGATGTGGGTGCCCTGGGCGGCGAGTGCTCTGAGCAGGCCTTCGACCTGCCGGAGGTAGCCGGCGTGGTCGTCGAAGCGGAAGCTGCGGTATCGCCGCATGGCGGCGAAGTCCGTCTCGTCGGCGAGGACGGCCACGGTGCTCGGTGTCTCGTGGCGCAGCCTTTGTCGCGCGGTCGGTCGCTTCCGGCCGTTGTCGGTGTGCGGCATGAACTCCCCCTCGGCGCTGCGTGAAACAATGCTCACTCAGCGTAACCAGGGGCACTGACAACGGCCCTCCGCGCTCCGTTCGCCCAGGTCAGCGGCGTTCGCGGGCCAGGCGCTCGTAGAAGCCCAGCAGTTCGGCGTTGTCGACGGACCCGGGGTTGACCGCCTTCTCCAGGGGGGTGCCCTGAAGGAGGCGCTTGACCGGGACCTCGATGCGCTTGCCGGTGAGGGTGTGGGGGACGGCGGGGACCTCGATGACCTCGTCGGGGACGTGGCGCGGGGAGAGCTGCTCGCGGATGGTGCTCTTGATCTTCGCGAGCAGGCTGTCGTCCAGTGCCGCGCCCGGTGCGAGGTGGACGAAGAGGGGCATCCAGTAGCCGCCGTCGGGCTGTTCGACGCCGATGACGAGGGATTCGCGGATCTCGGGGAGGCGTTCCACGGCCTCGTAGATGTCGGCGGAGCCCATCCGTACGCCCTGGCGGTTGAGGGTGGAGTCGGAGCGGCCGTGGATGACGACGGTTCCCCGGGAGGTGAGGGTGATCCAGTCGCCGTGCCGCCAGACGCCCGGGAACATCTCGAAGTAGCTCTCGCGGTAGCGGTGGCCGTCGGGGTCGTTCCAGAAGTGGATCGGCATGGAGGGCATGGGGTTGGTGACGACCAGCTCGCCGACCTCGTCGACGACGGGCTTGCCCTGGGCGTCCCAGGCCTGGAGGTCCGTGCCCAGGCAGGGGGCCTGGAGCTCGCCGATGTACACGGGGAGGGTGGGGACGGCGCCGGCGAAGCAGCTGCACACGTCCGTGCCGCCGCTGACGGAGGCGATCCACATGTCCTCGGAGACCTCGTCGTGGATCCAGCGGAAGCCGTCGGGCGGCAGCGGGGAGCCGGTGGTGGCGACGCAGCGGACGCGGGAGAGGTCGAAGTCGTGGCCGGGGCGGACACCGGCCTTGCGGCAGGCCATGACGTAGGCGGCGGAGGTGCCGAAGAGGGTGGTGCCGGTGCGTTCGGCGACGCGCCACTGGGCGGCGGTGTCGGGGTGGCCGGGGCTGCCGTCGTAGAGGACGACGGTCGCGCCCACCAGGAGGCCGGAGACGAGGAAGTTCCACATCATCCAGCCGGTGGAGGTGTACCAGAAGAAGCGGTCGCCGGGGCCGAGGTCGCAGTGGAGGGAGAGCTGCTTGAGGTGTTCGACGAGGATGCCGCCCTGGGACTGGACGATGGCCTTGGGCAGCCCGGTGGTGCCGGAGGAGTAGAGCACCCACAGGGGATGGTCGAAGGGGACCTGCTCGAAGACCGGCTCGGTGTCGGCTGCGGTCAGGGCGTCCCACTCCAGCGTGCCCTCGGGGGCCGGGGTGCCGAGCAGCGGGATGTGGACGACGGCGCGCAGGGTGGGGAGCTCGGCGCGCAGCTCGGCGACGACGTCGGCGCGCTCGTGGCGCTTGCCGCCGTAGTGGTAGCCGTCGACGGCGAAGAGGACGATGGGTTCGACCTGCTGGAAGCGGTCGAGGACGCTGCGGGCGCCGAAGTCGGGGGCGCAGGAGGTCCAGACGGCGCCGACGGCGGCGGTGGCGAGGAGGGCGACGACGGCCTGCGGGACGTTGGGCAGGTAGCCGCTGACGCGGTCGCCGGGGCGGACGCCGAGGCGGCGCAGTTCCTCGGCGAGTGAGCCGACCCGGCGGCGGAGTTCCGCCCAGGTGATGGGGCGGGGGTCGTGGGTCTCGTCGACGTGGAGCAGGGCGGGCTCGTCGGCTCGCGCGGGGTCCTCGGCGGTGCGCAGGGCGTGCTCGGCGTAGTTGAGGGTGGCGCCGGGGAACCAGCGGGCGCCGGGCATGGCCGGGTCGGCGAGGACGCGCTCGTAGGGGGTGGTGAAGCGGACGTCGCACCATTCGGTGACGGCCTGCCAGAAGGTCTCCGGTTCGGCCACGGACCAGCGGTGGAGGGCCGCGTAGCTCGCGACGGGGTCGCCGGGGAGGGGGGCGGGCGCGCCGTGGCGTTCGGCGGCCCGGGCGTGGAAGCGGGTGACCTGCGCGCTGTCGACGCGGTCCGCGCCGGGCCGCCACAGGGGCGCCGGCTGGTCGACGGGCTGCGGTGCGGTGGTCATGTGGCTGCTCCCGGGCTTCTGCGCGTCGTGGGCGGAGCCGTGCGCACGAACGGGGTGCGCGCGTGCGGTGGCTGTGAGGACGATGCCATGTGATCGACTCGTGCACCAGGGCCGGTGTCACACCGTCGCGGGAGGGGCACGTCTTGCGGGGGTGAACGGGGGTTGAACGGTGCGCGGAGCGGCCCGGGCGGGTGGCAGGGTGAGCGGCATGGACGCTGGTGACCTTGTGCGATCGGTGAAGTGGATGGCCTCGTTGCGGGCGGTGGGGAGCGCGCAGGGGCTGCGGTCCGTGCGGTCGGCCTGGCGGCGGCACCGGGTGGACGCGGTGGGGCTGCCCCGGCAGGGGGCGGCGCGGGCCCGGGTGCCGGGGGTGGCGGAGGGCGCGGATCCGGAGCCGGGGGGCGGGGTGGTGCGGTTCGCCCGTTCCTCGCTGCGGGTGCGGGTGGCGGCGGGCGGCGCGGTGTTCTGCGGGTGGGACGGGGCGGTGCCGGAGCCGTCGTACGCGCTGGCGGGCGGCTGTCCGGAGGCGGACGAGCGGGCGGTGCTGGAGCCGGACACGGACGGCGGCTGGCGGGTGGTCTCCGAGCGGGTGCTGGTGGCGGTGTCCCGGCACGGCACGGTGGAGGTGCGTACGCCGGGCGGGGTGGTGCTGCGGCGCGATCCGGCGCCGCGCTGGTGGGAGCCGGCGGGCGCGGAGAGTGGCGGGCGGTGGGTGCAGCGCTCGGAAGTGGCGGCGGACGCGCGGTTCTTCGGGCTGGGCGGGCGGGCGTCGGGGCCGCGGCTGCGCGACGGCGTGTACCGGCTGTGGAACACCGATCCGGGCGGGGCGTTCGGGCCGGGGGACGATCCGCTGTACATCACGATGCCGGTGCAGCTGGTGGTGGCGGACGCGGGGACGCATCTGGTGTTCCACGACAACACCTGGGACGGCCGGGTCACCCTGTGGGAGGGCGAGGAGGGCGCGGGTTCGGGGCACGACCGGCCGGGGCGCTGCGAGACGCGGATGGAGGGCGGCCCGCTGCGCTACTGGGTGATGGTGGGCACCCCGGCGCGGGTGCTCCACGGCTGGGCGGCGCTGACCGGGGGTGCCGCGCTGCCGCCGGCGTGGGCGCTGGGGTATCAGCACGCGCGCTGGGGCTTCGGCAGCGAGCGGGAGGTGCGGCGGGTGGTGACCGGCTATCTGGAGCGGGGGCTGCCGCTGTCGGCGGTGCACCTGGACATCGACCACTTCCGGGGGCACCGGGTGTTCACGGTGGACCGGGAGCGCTTCCCCGATCTGCCGGGGCTGGCCGCCGGGCTGAAGGAGGAGGGGGTGCGGCTGGTGTCGATCGTCGACCCGGCGGTGAAGGCCGAGCCGGGGCTGGCGGAGTACGACACGGGGGTGGCGGCGGGGGCGTTCGTGAAGGACGCGCGGGGGCGTGAGGTGCGCGGCGAGGTGTGGCCGGGCGAGTGCGTCTTCCCGGACTTCACGGATCCGGGGGCGCGCGCGTGGTGGGGCGGGCTGTACGCGGAGCGGCTGGCGCAGGGGTTCTCCGGGGTGTGGCACGACATGAACGAGCCGGTGTCGTTCGCGGCGTTCGGCGATCCGACGCTGCCTCGCTCGGCGCGGCACGCGCTGGAGGGCCGGGGCGGCGACCACCGCGAGGCCCACAACGTGTACGGGCTGGCGATGGCCCGGGCCGGGTACGAGGGGCTGCGGAAGCTGCGCCCGGACGAGCGGCCGTTCCTGTTCTCGCGCTCGGGCTGGGCGGGGATGCAGCGCTATGGCGGTACGTGGTCGGGGGACGTGGCGACGGGCTGGCCGGGGCTGCGGGCGTCGCTGGCGCTGGTGCTGGGGCTGGGGTTGTGCGGGGTGCCGTATTCGGGGCCGGACATCGGGGGGTTCACGGGGTTCCCGTCGCCGGAGCTGTATCTGCGGTGGTTCCAGCTGGGCGCGTATCTGCCGCTGTTCCGTACGCACGCGGCGATCTCGGCGGGGCGGCGGGAGCCGTGGGAGTTCGGGGCGGAGGTGCTGGAGCACGCGGGGGCGGCGCTGCGGGAGCGGGCGCGGCTGCTGCCGTACTTCGTGACGCTGGCGCATCTGGCGCAGCGCACGGGGGCGCCGTATGTGCGGCCGGTGTGGTGGCGCTCGCCGGAGGACCGGGCGCTGCGGGACTGCGAGGACGCGTTCCTGCTGGGTGATTCGCTGCTGGTGGCGCCGGTGCTGGAGCTGGGGGCGGACCGGCGGGCGGTGCGGCTGCCGCGCGGGCGCTGGTACGACACGGCGACGGGGCGGCCGTACGAGGGGCCGGGGCAGGTGCTGCTGGACGCGCCGCTGTCGCGCGTTCCGGTGCTGGCGCGGGCGGGATCGGTGATTCCGGTGGCGGGTGCGGACGGGGAGGTGGAGCTGGAGGTGTGGGCGCCGGCTCCAGGGCGTACGGGGGGCGGGGTGCTCATCACCGACGCCGGGACGGGGTGGGAGGGGCCGGAGGTGGTGCGGTTCACCTCGCGGTCGCGGGGTGGGGTCGTGACGGTGGAGCGGGAGGGGGCGGAGGAGGTGGGGTATCGGGTGCGGGTGCGGGGGTGAGCCCGGGGCCCACTGCGCGGGTACGCCCCCTTCCGTACCGCCCCGTGGGCTGGTATTCCCGTGGGCCATGCCGAGATTCTCCGCGCTCTGTCGCGCGCTCGTCCTTCCGTTCGCCGCGCTCACGGCCCTCGCCTCCGCGCCCGCCGCCCAGGCGGCCCCGTCCGGGCCGAAGCCGCCCCCGGGGTTCGTCGCCCTCGCCGACGTCGATCCGACGATCGTGCAGGAGATGCGGTACTTCACCCCGCACAACTTCACCGGTCACCGCGTCGACGGCTACGAACGTCCGCGGTGTCTGCTGACGCGCCCGGCCGCCGAGGCGCTGCGGCGGGCGCAGCGGGTGCTGTTGCGGCAGGGGCTCTCGCTCAAGGTGTACGACTGCTACCGCCCGCAGCGCGCGGTGAACGACTTCGTCGCGTGGGCGAAGGACCTGGGCGACGAGCGGATGAAGGCGGAGTTCTATCCGCGGGTGGCCAAGTCGCGGCTGTTCGAGGACGGCTATATCGCGGCGAAGTCCGGGCACAGCCGGGGCAGCACGATGGATCTGACGATCGTGCGGTTGCCGGCGTGGCCCACGCGTCCGTATGTGCCCGGTGAGCCGCTCGTGCCGTGCTTCGCTCCTCGATGGCAGCGTTTTCCCGACAATTCCCTGGACATGGGGACGGGTTTCGACTGTTTCGACACCCTCGCCCACACCCTCGACCCACGGATCCAGGGGCAGCAGCGGGCCAACCGGCTGCGGCTGAAGTCGGTGATGGAGGGGGCGGGGTTCGGCAATCTCCCGGAGGAGTGGTGGCACTACACGCTGCGTGGTGAGCCGTATCCGGACACCTACTTCGACTTCCCGGTCCGCTGACACCGGCGCAGCGGGCAGGTGCCCTCAGACGGTCGCCGGGCGGCGGGCGGTGATGCCTGTCGCCAGGGCGTGTTCGACGACGGAGACCAGGACGCGCTTCACGGATTCGCGTTCGCGGGCGTCGCACATCATCACGGGCACCTCGGGGTCGAGGTCGAGGGCGTCGCGTATGGCCTCGGCGGAGTGGCGCGGGGCGTCGTCGAAGCAGTTGACGGCGAGGGTGAAGGCGATGCCGCGCCGTTCGAAGTAGTCGACGGCGGCGAAGCAGTCGGCCAGGCGCCGGGTGTCGGCGAGGACGACCGCGCCGAGGGCGCCCTGGGCCAGCTCGTCCCAGAGGAACCAGAAGCGGTCCTGGCCGGGGGTGCCGAAGAGGTAGAGGACGAGGTCCTCGCGGAGGGTGATCCGGCCGAAGTCCATGGCGACGGTGGTGGTGCGCTTGGCCTCGACGCCCGAGGTGTCGTCGACCGGGCGGCCCGCCTCGGTCAGCAGTTCCTCGGTGCGCAGGGGCATGATCTCGCTGACGGAGCCGACCAGCGTGGTCTTGCCGACGCCGAAGCCGCCGGCGACCAGGAGCTTGAGGGTCAGCGGTGCGGCCTGGGGCTGTATTCCGCGGTCGGGGCGCCCGAAAACCATGGGATTTCCTCCGAATTCAGGATCGGTGCGACATGGCGCTCCCCCGTGGTCGTGCCCCCGTGTTCCCCCTCGTGGTGATCGTTCCGTACGGGCGGCGGTCTGTTCAACCCCCTTTCGGCCCTTCCCGTGGGCCGGGCGGCCTCACAGGGCGCGCAGACCGTCGATCACCTCGCGCAGGACGCCCGCGTCGGGCAGCTCCGCCGGCGGGACCGGGCGGGAGACCCGGACGTACCCGGCGTCGATCAGATCGCCGACCAGGACCCGGACCACGCCGACCGGCAGGTCCAGCGTGGCGGCCAGCTCCGCGATGGAGTGGGGCTCCCGGCGGGCGAGGTCGGCGATGTCGAGGTGTTCCGGCGAGAGGGTCCGGTCGGCGATCGCGTACGCGCCGCCGGGGTGGGCCAGCAGGAACTCCTCGGCGACGACGAGCGCGATCAGGTCGAGCCGTCCCTCGGCCGGGGCCTTGGTGCGGCCCCGGGTCATGGTGTACGGGCGGACCACGGGGCCCGCCGCGTCGTCGTACCACTGGGCGGTGTGCTCGCCGCCGGGCGCCGCGCCCGGCCGGGCGGCCGGACCCCACCGGCCGGTGGTCCCGGCCGTGGGCCCGGAGGGTGTCTGCCGCGGGAACGCGGTGGGGTCCTCGGTCATACCGCCGGTCACTCGCCGGCGACGCCGGTGCGCGGAGCGGTGGCCAGGTGCGCGCCGACCCGCTTGACGAGCAGCGTCATCTCATAGGCGACCTGGCCGATGTCGGAGTCGGCGTCGGCGATGACGGCCAGACAGCTGCCGTCGCCGGCGGCGGTGACGAACAGGAACGCCCGGTCCAGCTCGACCATGGTCTGGCGGACCTCGCCCGCCGCGAAGTGGCGGCCGACGCCCTTGGCGAGGCTGTGGAAGCCGGAGGCGACGGCGGCGAGGTGCTCGCCGTCCTCCTGGGACAGGCCCTTGGAGGTGCCCTTGGCCAGGCCGTCGCTGGAGAGCACCAGCGCCTTGCCGATGGTGCCGACGCGCTCGACGAGGTCGTCGAGGAGCCAGTTGAGCTCGCCGGATCCGGCGCGTGAGCGGTCCTCGCCCGTCGCCGACGGAGTGTTGCGTATCGCGGCCTGGTGTGCGGTCATCGACCGTCCCCCTCAGTTGTCGTTCGTGGTGCTGTGGTGCTCGTCGTCATCTCATTGTCCTCCCGTGCCCGTTGCCAGCCGCGCTGGAGGGCGGCCATGCGTGCCCGTACCTCCTCGGCGTCGCGGTCGGAGTCGGGTTCCGGGGCGGGACGGGTGCGGGTGGCCGGCGCCTGGGCGGGCTCCCGCAGCTGTGGGGCGAGGCTGGCCTGCCGGACGCGCCGGGGCAGGCCCCCGGTGGGGGTGCGCTCGTCGTGGGCGCCGTCGGCGGCCTGCTGGTGGGTCTCCTCGTCGGGGAACACCGCGCGACGGGCCGGGGTGCGTACGAGGGGCCGGCCGCCGGTGTCCTCCCGGTCCGTCCGTCCGCCGCTCGGGGCGATCTCGGTGAGCAGCGCGGACGGGATGAGGACGACGGCGGTGGTGCCGCCGTACGGGGAGGGCTGGAGGGAGACGCGGACGCCCTGGCGGCGGGCGAGCCGGCCGACGACGAACAGGCCGAGGCGGTCGGTGTCGGACAGCTCGAACTCGACAGGATCGGCGAGGCGGAGGTTGGCCTCCAGCAGCGCGTCGGGGCTCATGCCGAGGCCGCGGTCGTGGATCTCCAGGGCGAAGCCGTTGGGGACGCGCTCGCCGAGGGCGTGGACGGTGGTGTGCGGCGGGGAGAACGCCGTGGCGTTCTCGAGGAGTTCGGCGAGGAGGTGGGTGAGGTCGGCGACGGCGGGGCCGTCGAGGGCCAGCCGGGGCAGCCGGCGCACCTCGATCCGCTCGTACGCCTCGACCTCGCCGACGGCCGCCCGGACGACGTCCATCAGCGGGACGGGCTTGCGCCACTGCCGGGAGGGGGCGGCGCCGGAGAGGATGACCAGGCCCTCGGCGTGGCGGCGCATCCGGGTGGTGAGGTGGTCGAGGCGGAAGAGGTCGGCGAGGTGGTCGGTGTCCTCGGTGCGACGTTCCATGGCGTCCAGCAGGGTCAGCTGACGGTGGAGCAGGACCTGGCTGCGGCGGGCGAGGTTGACGAAGACGTCGGAGACGCCGCGCCGCAGGTCGGCCTGTTTGACGGCCGCCTCGACGGCGGCCCGCTGGAGGGTGTCGAGGGCCTGGCCGACCTGGCCGAGTTCGTCGGGCCCGTGGGCGAGCCGGGGGACCTCGGCCTCGACGTCGACGCGCTCGCCCGCCGCGAGGCGGCGCATCACGCCCGGCAGCCGGACGCCGGACGCCTCGTGGGCCTCCTTGCGCAGCCGGTGGAGGTCCTTGACGAGGCCCCGGCCGACGCGGAAGGAGATGACGACGGAGCAGACGAGGGCGATCAGGCCGAGGACGCCGGCGACGACGGCCTTGGCGATGACGCCGAGGGCGACGGGCCGGACCCGGTCGCTGAAGCGGTCGATGGCCTCGATGCTCATCCGGCCGAGGTCGTCGAGGACGGGCGTGACGGTGGTCTGCCAGCGCCGGGCGTCGATGGCGTGCGGGGCCCGGGCGGAGCCGGCGAGGACGACGGTGTCCTCGGCGGCGCGCAGCGCCTCGGCGTTGGTGCCGCGCCAGTAGTCCTCGTAGGTCTTCTGCTCGGCGACGGGCAGGACGGCGAGGTGGGTGTTGTAGAGGGTGCGGCGTTCGGCGATGTGGTCGGAGAACGCGCGTAGATCCTGACGGCTCATGCTGCCCGCGGCGAGGGCGGCGGCCAGCAGGGCGTCCTCGCGGGCGACGGCCTCGCGGGCGCGGCCGAGGCCCACCATGGCGCGGCTCTGCCGGTCCGTCTCGGCGTCCTGGAGGGCGGCGAGGCTGCCGAGGAAGTCGTAGTAGGGCTCGACGATGTCGTTGTACGCCTGGAAGGCGGCGTAGCGGGTGAGGGTGCCGTCCTCCACCTTGCGGCGCACGCCGGGGAGCCCGTCGAGGGTCTTCTCCAGGATGCGGAAGCGCCGGGCGGCGGTGGGGCTCATGTCCTCGCGCACATCGCCGTGGATGCCGGCGCGGAAGGCGGCGACCGCCTTGTCGGTGGCGCGCTGCTCGGCGCGCAGTTCGCCCCGGACGTCGGCGCGGCGGGGGTCGGCGAGGTGGACGAGGGTCTGCCGGCGCTCCTTCTGGAGGGTACGGACCATGTCCCCCGCGGGGTAGCCGACGGTGCGCATGACGTCGGCCGCGTCCATCAGCTGGACGGCCTCGTTGCCGGTGATGACGGTGGCGAAGGCCCACAGACCGGTCAGGGACACCAGGGGCACCAGGAGCAGCGTCACGATCTTCCGGCGGATCGACTTCCCGCGAAAGCGCATGGCCTCCCCTACGTCAACCCCGGCGCACGGGGATGGTGTTCCGATCAGATCGTGGCGACAGTGATGCGCCGCGAGCCTACTACTGCCACGCGCTCGGCTCGAAGACCAGTACGTCCGGGGCACATCGGTCTGGCCGGATTTCTCCTCGTAACGGGGAACCTTCGGGGCGTCCCGTTCGCTCTTCCCTCACAGGGGAGGCGGGGCTGTTTCCGGGCGCTTCGGGAGAACCCGTTCGGGGCAGCCACAGGGGGAGGTGAGCCGCCATGGACCTGGAACGTGACGTCTCGTCCCATGACTCGGGCGCGCGCAGGCCGTTGTGGGTCGAGGAACCGGCGCGCAGGCCGCGTATGCCCGATCCGGTGCGTTCGTCCGCCGTGCGGGCGGTCCTCGTCATCGCGGGGACGCTTGAGGTGACCACGGTGACGGTGCTGTTCGCCCTCGCCGGGGTATGGCTGGTCCTCCCGGCCGTGCTGTGCGCGGTGGGAGGGACGGTGGCCGCCACGTGGGCGGTGCTCGATGTGTGGGTGACGCGGCAGGTGTGGCGCCAGCGGCACGGTGTGGTGTCCGTGCCGAGCAGTACGGCCCGGGCGGTGCGCAAGGCACGGCGTGCGCGCTTCCCCGGGGCGGTCAGCCCGGAGAGGTTATAGGCGCTGCGGGCGTGGGCGCGGTGGCTGTGGGGGCGTGGGCGGGCGGTTCGGGCAGCCAGTCGCGCGCCGGGTCGTACTCCAGCCAGCGGCCGCGCCCGCCTTCCTCGGCACAGGCGGCGGTGAGGCCGCTCAGCCCCGGATGGGTGTCGCCGGTGCGCCACAGCAGCGACCAGGCGTAGAGCGGCGTGGGGTCGACCAGCGGGACGCAGCGCAGCCCGGGGAGCTTCGGCAGGGGCAGGTCGGCGGGCAGCAGCGAGAAGCGTCGCGGGTCCGCCGCCACCTCGGTGAGGAAGTGGGTCAGCCCCAGGTTGACGCTCGTGGCCCGGTTCCCGATGCCGAACCGGTCGGCGAACTGATGGAGGAAGTCGAGCCGGTCCAGCGCGCCGGGTGCCCACAGCACGCTGTCGCGCAACTGGTCCGGGCGTAGCGCCGCCTCGGCCGCGAGCGGATGGTCCGCGCCGATGACGGCGTCGACCGGTTCGAGGCGGACGAGACGGTGTGTCAGCCCGGTGTGCAGGGGTGGGTGGACCCGGCCGAAGGCCGCGTCGATGTCGCCGTGCAGCAAGGCCGCCGTCACGGACGGCAGGTCGCGTCCGTGCCCCAGCTCCAGCTCGCCGGCCCGTCCGGCGACCCGGGCCAGTGTCCGCATCGGCGCGTAGAGATGGCCCCAGACGTCGACGCGCAGCGGACGGTCCGTCCCGATCACCGCCGCGACCGCGGCGTCCGCTGCGGCCAGGGTCTGCCGGGCCGGTGGGAGGAAGCGCTCCCCGGCCTCGGTGAGGCGCACCCCGTTGCCGCCGCGGTGGAACAGCTCGGTGCCGAGCAGGGACTCCAGCCGCGCGATCCTCTTGGACAGCGCCTGCTGGGAGACCGCGAGCGTCCCGGCGGCCCGCCCGAAGTGCAGTTCCTCGGCGGTACGGACGAAGGCACGTATCTGCGCCACGTCGAGATCCATGGCCCCCACCATAGGCGACAACCAGAAGTTGTCGGTCGTGCTCGTTCGTTGTTGGATCGCGGGGCGGTCGCGGGGGTTGCATACCCGTCATGCGAAGACTGATTCCCACAGGGGACGCGGCGCGTCCGGTCGCGTTCGCCGAGGTCCCTCAGCCCGTCCCGGAGCCCGGTGAGGCGCTGGTCAAGGTCGAGGCGTTCGCGCCGAACCGGGGCGAGACCTTCCTCCTCGAACGCCCCCGGCCGGGGCTGCTGCCCGGCAAGGACGTCGCCGGGCTCATCGTGCAGGCCGCCGCCGACGGCTCGGGACCCGGCATCGGCACTCGTGTGGTCGGGCATCCGGCGCTGGGCGGCTGGGCCGAGTACGCCGCCGTGCCCACGCACTCGCTCGCGGTGCTCCCGGACGGCATCGACGCCGTACGGGCGGCGGCCCTGCCCCTGGCCGGGATCACCGCCCTGCGGCTGCTGCGCACGGCCGGTTCCCTGGCCGGCCGGCGGGTGCTGCTGACCGGAGCCTCGGGCGGCGTCGGCCACTACGTCACCGAACTGGCCGTCGGGGCCGGAGCCGAGCTGACGGCGGTGACGGCCACGCCGGCGCGCGGCGAGCGGCTCGCGGAGCTGGGCGCGGAGGTGGTGCACGACGTGGCGGCCGCCCAGGGGCCCTTCGACGTGGTGCTGGAGTCCACGGGCGGGCCGGATCTGCCGGTCGCCCTCTCCAAGGTGCGCCCGGGCGGCACGCTCGTCTGGTTCGGCCAGGCGAGCCGCACCCCGGTGACCCTCGACTTCTTCCAGCTGCTGGGCGGGCCCGAGCGCGTCACGATCCAGCACTTCCACTACGCCGGCGCCCCCTACGGCGACGACCTCGCGGCACTGGTGCGTCTTGTGGAACGGGGGCGGCTGCACCCGGAGATCGGCCGGACCGCCGACTGGACCGAGACCGCCGGCACCCTGGTCGACCTGCGAGAGCGCCGGATACGCGGCAAGGCGGTCCTGCTGACAGGAGGAGCACGATGAACACGTCCGAATTCGCCGCCGCCCAGTGGACACGCGCCACCGGCGCGGGCGTCGACCCCCATGAGTACCGGCGCGTCACCGACGGCCTGGCCTCCGTCGCCGACTGGGGACCGGCCTTCCTGCGCACCGGACAGGACTATCTGGAGCGCGCGGAGAACGCGGAATCCTCCGTCTCGGTGGGCGAGTACCTGCTGATGGCGGCCCGGTGGTTCCACGTCGCCACGCTCGCGCCGTACGCGGAGGCGCATCGCGCCGCCGCCGAGGCGGACCGCGCCCTGGGCAGGGCCCTGACGGTGCTGGAGCCCGGTGCCCGGCGCGTGAGCGGCGAGGGATTCACGGGCTGGCTGCGCGGCCCCGCCGACGCGCCCGGCACCGTGATCGTCGTCCCGGGCCTGGACTCGGCCAAGGAGGAGTTCCTCGATCTGGTGTCGGCGCTGCTGGCCAGGGGGCTGGCCGTGTTCGCGATGGACGGTCCCGGGCAGGGCGTGCTCGCGGCCATGTCGACCCTCCGGCCGGACTACGAACGGGTCGTGGGCCGGGTCGTCGACGCCCTCGGTGTCGCGCGCGTGGGGCTCGTCGGCCTCAGCCTGGGCGGCTATTTCGCGGCCCGGAGCGCGGCGCTGGAGCCGCGTGTGGCCGCGGTCGCGACCGTCAGCGGTCCGTTCCGCCTCGATTGGGAGGAACTGCCAGGGCCGGTGCGGGACATCATGGCCCGGCGCACCGGAGGGGCCGAGGCGGCCCGTGAGTTCGCCGGCCACGTGGACCTCTCCGCCCTGGCGCCCCGCATCGCGGCCCCGCTGCTGGTCGTGGACGGGGGCGACGACGTCATACCCGGCGCGACGAACGGCGGGCCGCTGGCCCGGCTGGCGCCGCACGGCACCTATCTGTCGGTGCCGCACGGTGATCACCTTCTGGGCAACGCGCGGGCGGACTGGCTGCCCCGGCTCGCCGACCACATCACGCGCGCCTTGGTGGGGTGAGCTCGCCCGCCCGGCATGCCGGGCGGGCGAACGGCGCGTCAGGCGCGGGCGGGCTCGGTCTGCTCGGCGAGCTCGTCCGCCGGGCGGCGGTACATGCGCGTGGCCGTGATCTGGCCGTGCACCTTCTCCTCCTCCGGGTCCTGCGGCTGCGGCAGGCCCGGGCGCAGGTGCTCCTCGACGCTGATGTACTTCAGGCCCGCCCGCAGGTCCGCGTCGTTGCGCAGCCGGATGACCAGCGGGAACTCGGCGAGGGCCGTCGTGTCGAACAGGCCGGTGGTGTAGAGCAGCTGGACGCCCAGCGCGTCGGCGACGGCCCGCTGGAGCTCCAGCAGATACGTGGCGTTGGCGCGGCCGATGGGGTTGTCCAGGAACAGCGTGCCCGCGTGCGCCTGCTTGTCGCGGCCCCGGTCGTTGCTGCGCAGCGCCGCCATGGTGCAGTACAGCGCGATGGCGGCGGTCAGCAGCTGGCCGCCGGAGAACACGTCGCCCATCTGCCGGACCGGCACGCGCTCGGCGCGCAGCACCGCGTCCGGCTTGAGGATCTCCACGGCCACGCCGCGCGGCAGCAGCGCCGCCTGCACGCCGCGCAGCAGCAGCGACATGCCGTCGCGGCGCAGGTCGGAGTTCTTCTTGACGGCGGAGCGGGTCGCCTCGTCGATGACCTCGCCCAGCCGCTCGGTGAGCGTGGCCTGGTCGGGGTCGTCGAAGCGGATGCGCAGGAACTCCTGTCCCGACCACTCCCCCAGGCCCTCGGGCAGCCGGGAGAGGCGCTGCGCGGAGCGCAGCGTGGTCAGCGAGGACTCGACCAGCCCGCGCAGCCGGTCGACGATGCTGTCGCGGTTGCGCTCCAGCTGCTCCAGCTCGTCGGTGAGGACGCGCAGGCGGGGCGCGAAGGCCTCGGCCCAGGCGGTGGCGTGCTCGGGCAGGGCGGCGGCGGGCAGTTCGCGGATCTGCTGCCGGGCGGGGGTGCGCACCTGCTCGTAGCGGGTGGAGTTGGCGTGCCGGACGAGTACGTCGCTCGCCTCGCGGACGGCGGCGTCGGCGGCCGACAGGTCGCCCGCGCAGCCGCGCAGCGAACGGCGGGTCTCGGCGGCGGCCTGCCGGGCCTCCTCCAGCGTCCCGGTGTACGGCTCGGGCTGCTCGGCGTCGTCCTCGGGGGTGTTGTCGCGCAGCAGGTCGCGCAGGAGCGCGGCCGTGTCGTCGAAGCCGGTCGCGGCGTCCTCGGCGGCGCGGTGGGCGCGCAGCAGGTCGCCGTGAGCGGTGCGGGCGGCCTCCAGGGCCTCCGTGCGGGCGGTGAGCTCGCCGGTGGCGGTGCGCAGCAGCTCCTTGG
Source organism: Streptomyces hesseae (assembly GCF_031845785.1). Classification (NCBI taxonomy): domain Bacteria; kingdom Bacillati; phylum Actinomycetota; class Actinomycetes; order Kitasatosporales; family Streptomycetaceae; genus Streptomyces; species Streptomyces hesseae. The sequence goes on along the minus strand of NZ_JAVRFI010000006.1, from coordinate 313,077 downwards.
CCCGGTCGGCGCCGTCGGGCACGAGCTCCTCGGGGAGCTCGGTGTGGGCCTCGCCGTCGGCGGGGGCGAGGCGCTCGGCCTCGCCGCGCAGCCGGCCCAGTTGCTCGCTGGCGGCCGAGATGCGGGACTCCAGCGTCTGGACCAGCGACTCCGCGCGGGCGGCGGCGGCCTGCCGGGACGGGCCGTCGGCGCCGTCGGTGCCCTCCAGGAGCTGGGCGGCGCGGGTGCGCACCTTGTTGGTGAGACGCTCGAGTTCGGCGCGGGCGGCGGTCTCGTCGCTCTCGGCGCGGGCCTGCTCGGCGCGCAGGTCGGCGCCGACGCCGACCTTCTCGTAGACCTGGGAGGCGGCGCGGTAGGCCTCGCGGAGGGCGGGCAGGGAGGCGGTGGGCGCGTCGGCGCTCTCGGCGACGTCGTCGGGGGCGCCGGCGATCTCGGCGCGCTCGGCGCGCAGGGCGCGGGCGGTACGGCGCGCGTCGTCGGCCGCGCGCTGGGCGGCACGGCGGTCCTCGTCGGCGGCGCGGGCGCGGTCGACGCAGGTCTCGGCTCGCTCCTCGGCCTCGGCGGCCTCCTCGGCCAGTTCGCGCAGCCTGCTCTGCCAGTTGGCGCGCTCGCGCAGCCGGTAGGCGAGGCCGGCGAGGGCGTCGGCGACGCGGCGGGCGCGCTGGGCGGTCTCCTGGCGCTCGTCGCGCAGCCGGGCCGCCTCGGTGGCGGCCTGGTCGGCCTCGGCGCGGGCCGTACGGGCCTCGGCCAGGGTCTCCTGGGCGGTGTCGGCGGCGGTGCGGCAGCGCTCGGCCTCGGCGGCGAGCTCGGCGAGCCGCCCGGCGGGGCAGCCGGCGCGCCAGGACGCGATGCGGGCGGCGAGCGTGCGGTCGCCGGCCAGCCGGGCCGCGACGGACCGGATCTCCTCGTCGCGGGCCAGGGCCCGCTCGCGCAGGGCGTGCCGCTCCTCGTCGGCGGCGCGCTCGTCGTGCATGGCCGGGTTCGGCGGGACGAGGAAGACGCCGTCGCCGCCGTCCGTGGTGGGAGCGGGGGCGAGGAGGGCGGCGGCGGTGCCGACGGCCACGGCCGAGCGGGGCAGCAGCAAGGCCGCGGCGAGGACCTCGCGGGCCCGGGCGTGCGAGTCGGTGTCGGTGATGATGACGCCGTCGACGAGCTCGGGGCGGGCGGCCAGGACGGCCGCGTGCTCGGCGGGGTCGACGGACTGGGCGAGGTAGCGCCAGCCGGGCAGGGCGGGGATGCCGTGCTCGCCGAGGTACTCCACGGCGGCGAGCACGTCGGCGCTGGGCGGCAGCAGGCCGCCGTCGCCGAGGGCGCCGAGGATGCGGGAGTCGTCGGCGGCGGCGGTACGCAGGTCGAACAGCTGTCGCTCGGCGGCGGCGACGTTCTCGTCGAGCAGCTCGCGCAGCGCGTCGGCGCTGCGGTCGAACTCCTCGGCGGTGAGGGCCCCACCGGGCGCGCTGCCGCGCGGGACGGCGCCGTCGCCGTGCGCGGCGTGGGGACCGCTCGGCTGCCCGGCCGCCTCGCCGGCGCCGGGAGCACCGGTGCCGTCCGTGCCTCGGGCGCCGGAGGCGCCCCGCTGGCCCGGGACCTGGCCGGAGGCCGTCGGCTCCGGCAGACCGAGGAGTTCGACCAGGCGCCGGTCGGCGCCGATGGACTCCGCCGCCCGGCGCTCGGCGTCGTGGGCGGCCTCCGCCGCCGTCGCCGCGTCCGCGGCACGGGCTGCGGCGAGCTCGGCGCGGCTCTCGGCCGCGGCGGTCTCCTTCGCCTGCTCGGCGGCCTGCCGGGCCGCCTCGCGGGCGGTCTCGTAGGCGGCGACGGCCGGCTTCTCGGCGTCGCTGGCGGCGAGCGCGGCACGGGCCGGGTCGGCGTCGGGGTCGCTGTCGTCGATCCAGCCGGCGCGGACCGCCTCGGCGGTCTCCTGCTCGACCTCGGCGAGGCGCTGGCGCAGATGGCCCGATTCGCTGCGGGCGCGCTGGGCCTCGGTGGCGGCGGAGGTGGCGTCCCGGTGGGCGGCCTCGCCGGCCTCCTGGAGGGTGGCGGACCGTTCCTCCTGCTCGTTGGCGAGCCGCTCGCCCTTCTCGGCGGCGGTGTTGAGGGCCCGTACGAGCTCGGTGGCGGCCAGGGAGCGGGCGGCCAGCGCCGGGGCGGCGTCCCGTTCGGCCTCGTGGATGGCGGCGGCGACGCGCGCGGAGCGGTCGGCGGCGGCGCGGTGGCGCAGCACGGTCTCGGCGGCCTGCCAGGCGGAGTGCAGCGTACGGGCGTCGTTGAGCTCGCGGCGCTGGGCGGCGGCGGACTTCTCGGCGGCGGCCAGCGCGAGGGAGGCGTGGCGGTAGGCGAGTTCGGCGGCGACCAGGGCGGCGCGGCCGCGCCCGGTCTCGGCGTCGGTGACGGCGTGCGCGGCGGCGGCGACCCGCTCGGCGAGCTCGACGACGCGGCCGCGCTCCTCGGCGCCGCGCGCGGACAGCCGGCGGGCGAGGAGGCGGGTGCGGCGCTCGGCGCCGGTGTGCACGCCCCGGGCCCGGTCGCGCTGCCCGGCGGCCTCGGCGATGCGGGAGAGCAGGTCGAGGGAGCCGGCGGTGAAGTCCCGTTCGGCGGTCAGCTCGGCGCGGCGGCCCAGCTTGTGGGCGAAGCCGTGGACCAGGTCGGCGAGGCCGTCGGTGTCCCGGGTGTCGGTGACCGCGCGCAGCAGCAGGTCGGTGAAGTCGGAGTCGTTCTTGACGGCGAAGAGGCCGGCGGCCTCACCTTCGTCGGCGTTCATCTCGCGCTGGTAGCGGAAGAGCTCGGGGTCCAGGCCCAGCTCGCCGAGGTGCTCGTTCCAGCGCTCGTGGATCTCCTCCCACACCACGTCCAGGTTGGGGTAGGCCTTGCCGGCCTCGGTGAGGGCGTCGCGGAAGCCCTTCATGGTGCGGCGGCGGCCCCGGGCGCCGGAGGCGCCGTCCGCCTTGGGGCGCATCGCGGAGGACTCGGCGACGGGCAGCGAGTCCAGGCTGAGACCGGGGCCGGGCCGGAAGGAGTACCAGGCCTCGGCGAACTTGCGGGGGTCGTTGGAGACCTGGCGGCCGCGCCACTCGCTGACCTTGCCGACGACGACGCTCTCGCCGGTGAGGACGTGCTGCCACTCCAGGGCGACGTGACCGCAGTCGTCGGCGAGGAGGAACTTGCGGAGCACGCCGGAGCTGGCGCCGCCCAGGGTGTTGCGGTGGCCCGGCAGCATCACCGAGAAGATCAGCTTGAGCAGGACGGACTTGCCGCCGCCGTTCTCCAGGAAGAGCACGCCGGCGGGCGCGGGGCGGCGCGGCGGGCCGACGGGCTCGTCCTCGAAGAACTCCGCCTGCGCGGGCGCGGGGTTCGGCACCGGCGCGCCGACCCCGCGCAGGTCCAGCACGGTGTCGGCATAGCGCGCGCCGGCGGGCCCGATGGAGTAGAGGCGGACCCGGGACAGCTCGTACATGGCGGCGGACTCTCGTTTGTTTGTCGCTGGGTTGACGGTTTACGGACGGGATGATGGCCGGCCGGGGGTTCTCACCCGTGGAAGGGCAGGCCCGCGTCGGCGACCAGTTCGAGGTCGTCGGTGTCGTCCGGCGGGAGCAGGGTGGGGGTGCCGTCCCCGACGGGGACGACGCCCAGCTCCAGCAGCTCGGCCATGGCGGCGGTGGCGGCCATGTCGCGGACCTGGAGCTGGTAGCGGGCGGTGGTGCGGAAGGCGCCGCCCGCGTCGTCGCCGGTGCGCTGGAGGAAGCCGGAGTCGACGAGGAAGGCGACGGCCTTGGCGATGATGCCGGTGGTGGACCCGGCGAGGCGGCGGGCGTCCTTGGTGGCGCCGGTGGCGCTGCGGCGCGCGTAGACCCGCCAGGCCGCCTCCAGGCCGGGGGCGTCGCTGGTGGGGTCGGTGTTCTCGCCCTGCTCGGCGGCCCGCTCCTCCAGCCGGCGGCACGCCTGGCGGACGAACGCGTCGACGCCGTTGACGGTGATACGGCCGATGTAGCCGTCGTCGGCGAGGTCCTCGGGGCGCGGGAAGGCCATGGCCGCGACGGCGAGGTGGGCGAGGCCGTGGAGGAAGCGGTCGCCGGAGTCGACGGTGGCCCGGCGGGCGTAGTCGCCCATGCGGACGGCGAAGACGGAGTCCTCGGCGGCGGTGACGGCCATGCCCGCGCGGGTGGAGACCTCCAGCACGATGAGCCCGAGCCCGGCGGCGACGGCGTCGGCGAGGCGCGCGAACGCGGGCTCGTCGCGGTGCCGGCGCAGCAGGTCGGCGTACTCGGCGTCGCGGGCGGGCTGGAGCTTGGGCTGGAGGCCGAAGGCGATGAGGCGGGCGGCGTCGGCGGCGTCGGCGGGGGTCACCTGAGCGGTGCCGCTCGCCGCTCGGGGTTCACCGGTCTCGCCGGTGCCGGGTTCCTCGGCGGGGGCCTCGGCGTCGTACTCAGTCACGGTTGGTGCTCCTGCTGGGGTCCATGGGGTGTGGTCGGTTCGGCACCGCCGGGCACGCGGTCGAGGGCTGTGCCCCGGACCCGGGGACGGCGCTCACGACGCCTCCGCCCGGTCCGCCGCCATGCCCGCCGCGTCCAGGAGGGCCCTGCCCACGATGAGGTCGGCGCCGCCGAACTCCGGGTCGTCGAGGCGGGTGCCGTCGTCGACGGCGAAGAGCAGGGACTGCTCACCCTGGCGGTAGGCCGTGCCGACGGAGGGGCTGGCGGCGTGGACGGCCAGCAGGGCGAGGAGGTAGGGCAGTTCGGGGTCGCGGCGGCGGGCCTCGGCGAGCAGGCCGGAGAGGCGGCGCGGCGCGTCGGCGGGCAGGTCGAGCAGCTCCAGGGCACTCGCCAGCTGCTCCTCGCTGAAGCGGCTGTCGTCGGGCGTCTCGACCAGGTCCGGCTCGGGCATCTCCGCGCCCAGGTGCTCGCGCTCGACGGGCGGCGTGAGCAGCATCTCGACGAGGTCGCCGACCCGTACCGAGGCCGGGACGCGCAGGCCCGTGCCGCGGGCGAAGAAGGCGTCGGTGACCCGGCCCGCCCGCTCCAGGGGCAGCGGCAGAACGGGCGCCAGGAGCTGGCCGTAGAGGTCGAGGCCGGCACTGGCGGCGGGTGTGGCGAAGGCCTGCCGGTCCTGCTCGGCGCGGAAGAGCGGGCCGGCCTCCAGGAGGCGGGACTGGAGCTGGGTGTGCCGGCGGATGCAGTCCTTGACGATGTCGACGAGCTCGGCGGCGCGCCGCTTGTGCTCGGCCGTCTTCGAGTCGACCGCGGCTTCGGCCTCGTCGCGCGCCTTGCGGATGTTGGTGAGGATCGCGTTCTCGTGGCGGTAGCGGTCGGCGACGTGGTCGAGCGCCTCGGCGATCATGTCGGGGACGGTCTGGAGCCAGTCGACGGCGCGGACGTTGCGCCGGGTGGCGTCGAGGGTCTTGCGGAGGGTCTCCGCGTACTGCACGGTCCGGTAGCGGGCCTGCTCGGCGGCGAGCTGGGCGTCGGCGAGGCGGCCCCGGCTGATGAGGACCTCCAGCTTGACCTCGGCGGCGATCTGCGCGCTGGTGACGTCCGTGTCGAGGGCGCCGACCAGGACGTTGACCGCCTCGTCGGTGGTGCGCAGGAAGACCGTGCCGCCGGGCCCGGGGACCTCCTCGATGAGCTTGAAGTCGTAGTCGCGCCTGACGTACGCGCCGTCGGCGCCGAACGTGCCGTAGACGGCGCGGAAGCCCCGGTCGACGCTGCCGACGTTGATGAGGTTCTCCAGGACCCAGCGGGCGACGCGCTCGTGCTCGGCGGCCGGCCGCTCGGGGGCCTGCGCGGCGACGCGCGGCTGGAGCCTGGCCACTATCTGCTCGTGGTCGGCCCCGGTGTCGAAGTCCATGTTGAGCGTGACGAGGTCGATGGCGGACAGCGCCACCTCCGCCATGGCGTAGACGCCGAACTCCCCCGCGAGGTTGGCCTTGCGCGCGTCGAGGTCGTGCAGCGGCGCGGTGCAGGCGAGCGCGCGCAGCCGACGGGCCAGGCCCTCGTCGGCGGCGGGGCCCGGGGCCGGCCGGGAAGGCCCGTTGAGCTGGGGCGGAACGGCCGCCGGGGCTGGAGAAGTCACGTCGCACAGAGTAGGTGGTCGCACCGACAACGGACGAAACGGCACGGGCTCGGCCGGGCCGCCGGCCCATCAGTCTAGGGCCGGGCCCCGCCCGTCCGGACGGCGCCCCTCCGGTCGTCCGTCACCCGTCACCCGCCACCCGTCACACCGCAAAAACGGACATGATGCCTATATTGCAGCCGAGCAGGACGAACGCCGTGGGCAGCTGTGCCTTGATGGGCCCGTACTGGTCCGTCAGCTCCAGCAGGGCCGCCGGGACCAGGTTGTAGTTCGCCGCCATGGGCGTCACCAGCGCGCCGCAGAAGCCCGCGAGCATGCCGACGGCGAGGACGGCGGCGGGGTTGCCGTGCGCCTGCTCCACGAGGACGGGCCAGCCGACGGCGGCGGTCATCACGGGGAAGGCGGCGAAGCCGTTGCCCATGAGGACGGTGAAGAGGAACATGCCGCAGCAGTAGACGACGACCGCGAGGAACACCGAACCCTGCGGCAGTACGGCCGCGGTGAGGCGGCCGACCTGCTTGCCGACGCCCGCGTCGGCGAAGATGGCGCCGAGCGTGGCGAGCAGCTGCGGCAGCAGCATGGCCCAGCCCATGGCCTCCAGCATCGAGCGCCCCGCGTGCAGCGGTACGGACGGCCGCCGCTCACGCAGCATCACCATGCCGAGGGCGAGCGCGACGACGGCGCCGATGCCCAGCCCCAGGACGGTCTCGCTGCCCTTCTGGAGGACCGGTACCCCGCCGAGGGACACCCGCTTCAGCCCGACCGCGCACACCAGGGCGACGGCGGGGATGGTGAGGGCGGGTACGAAGAGCGCGTTGCCGTGCCGGCGGGCGTCGGCCGCCCGCCGCTCCGGGCCGGCGGTGCGGGGCGTACCGCGGCCGGTGAGGCCGAAGCCGGCCAGGCAGGCCATGACGAGGACGGCGGCGCCCAGCGGTTCGGGCGGGGCGCTCCCGTCGGCCACCCATGTGCCGTAGCAGAAGCCCGCGCCGAGCAGGCCCCAGAAGGCGGCGGTGCCCAGGCGCCGGGGGTTGGTGCGGTCGGCGAGCATCTGGGCGGACATCACCAGGAGGACGCCGCCGACGAGCCAGTAGAACCACTCCGCCTTGATCATTTGACCGCGTCCTCCGGTTCCCTGTGGCCTGTCGGCGGGTGCGCGAGGGCGCGGTCCAGGCGCAGCAGCCGCCAGCCGTGGACGGCGAGGGCGCACAGCGCGGTGGGCACGGCCCACAGCGCGAGGTCCAGCGGCTCCAGGTGCGCGTGGTAGGTGGTGTTGACGAATCCGGTGATCAGCAGGATCGAGCCGACGGCGAGGAAGACGTCCTCGCCGAAGAAGAGCCCGACGTTGTCCGCGCTGGCGGCGAACGAGCGCACCTTCTCCCGCGCCCGGCCGGACAGCGGCCCATGGCTGCGCTCGGCCGCGCCCTCGGCCATGGGCGCGGCGAGCGGGCGCACGGTCTGGGCCGGCCCGAACACTCCGTTGAGCCCGAGGGCCGCCGTGAGCTGGCGCAGCAGGAGGTAGAGGGCGAGGAAGCGGCCGGCGGTGAGCCCGGCGAAGCGGCCGATCAGATGCCGGGCCTGTTCCTGGAGGCCGTGGCGCTCCAGCAGGCCGATGACGGGGAGGGTGATGGCGAAGACGGTCACCGCGCGGCTGGAGGCGAAGCCGGTGCCGAAGTCGGCGAGGATCCGCTGCGGGGACAGCCCGCCCAGCAGGCCGGTGACGATGCCGGCCGCGCCGACCACCAGCAGGGGGTTGCGCCTCGTGGCGAAGCCCGCTACGACCACGAGGACACCCAGGAGTACGAGCATGCGTGGGCCTTCCGCATTCCCGGACCTCACTCGATCAGGTGAGGCGACTGCGGAGGACGCTAAGATATTGTTCAACAATCCTCAATAGGTGACGCTGGACGAATGAGCGAACCCATGGCCCGAACCACCGCTTCCGGCGCCCAGCGCGTCGCCGCGGCGCTGCGCGACCGGATCGAGGGCGGGGAACTGCCGCCCGGCACCCAGCTGTCGGAGGAGGCCCTGGGGCGGGAGCTCGGGGTGTCGCGCAACACGCTGCGCGAGGCATTCCGGCTGCTCGTCCACGAGAACCTCGTCGTCCACCTCCTCAACCGCGGGGTGTTCGTCCGGGTCCTGGAGCCCGCCGACGTCGTGGACATCTACCGGATGCGGGCGGCCCTGGAGACCGCGGGCGTACGGGCGGCCCCCGGCGCCCCGCCCGCCGCGCTCTCGGCCGTCACGGCCGCCGTGGCCGAGGCCGAGCGGGCCGCCGCCGACGGCGACTGGCGCCGGGTCGGCTCAGCGGACCTCTTCTTCCACCGGGCGCTCGCCGCACTCGCCGGCAGCGAGCGCGTCGACACGGCGATGGACCGCCTGCTGGCCGAACTGCGGCTCGCCTTCCACGAGATGCCCTCGCCCCGGCGCTTCCACGAACCGTTCGTCGCACGCAACCGCGCGATCGCCCGGCTGCTGACGGAAGGCGCGCACGAGCGCGCCGAGGCGGAGCTGACCACCTATCTGGACGACGCGCGAGCGATCGTCCTCGACGCGATGAGGGAGACCGACCGATGACGCCGATGGTGACGTCGATGGACCTCAACGCCGACCTCGGCGAAGGTTTCGGCCGCTGGCGCCTGACCGACGACGACGCCCTGCTGTCGGTCGTCACCAGCGCCAACGTGGCCTGCGGCTTCCACGCCGGCGACCCCTCCACCATGCGGTGGGTGTGCGAGCGCGCCGCCGAACGCGGAGTGCGCGTGGGGGCCCAGGTCTCCTACCGCGACCTCGCGGGCTTCGGGCGCCGCGCCATGGACGTGCCCCCGGACGAGCTCGCCGACGAGATCACCTATCAGATCGGCGCGCTGCGCGTCTTCGCCCGGGCCGCCGGGACGGATGTGACGTATGTGAAGCCCCATGGCGCGCTCTACAACCGTGTGGTCACCGACGTCGAGCAGGCCGAGGCCGTCGTGAGCGGGGTGCTGCGCGCGGGCGGGACGCTGCCCGTCCTGGGCCTGCCCGGGTCGCGGCTGCACGAGGCGGCGGAGCGCGCCGGACTGCCGGTCGTCGCCGAGGCGTTCGCCGACCGCGCGTACACCGCGCTCGGCACGCTCGTACCGCGCCGGGACCCGGGGGCCGTGGTCCTCGACCCGGACGCGGTAGTCGCCCGGTCCGTCCGTATCGCCCGTGACGCGGAGGTCTCCGCGCTCACCGGTGAGGACGTCGCCGTCCGGGCGCGTTCGCTGTGCGTCCACGGCGACACCCCGGGGGCGGCGCTGCTGGCCCGGCGGGTGCGCGAGGCGCTCTCGGCGGCGGGGGTCGCGGTGGAGGCGTTCGCGTGAGCGCCGCCGGCGGCCCCCCGGGCGTACCGCTCGACGGCGGCGCGCGGCGCGTCCTGCCCGTCGGGCGGCACGCCCTGCTCGTGGAGGTCGCCACCGCCGAGGAGGCCCAGGCCCTCCACGCCGAACTGCTGCGGCGCCGCGACGCGGGCACTCTGCCGCCCGTGCGCGAGATCGTGCCGGCCGCCCGGACCGTGCTGCTGGACGGGCTCGCCGACCCGCACGGCCTCGCCGCCGAACTGCCCCGCTGGGACGTGCCGCCCGTGGCCACCGCCGACGCGCCGCTCGTCGTGCTGCCCGTCCGCTACGACGGGGCCGACCTCGCGGAGGTCGCCGCGCTGTGGGGGGTGACCGAGGACGAGGTGGCGCGCATTCATTCCGGCATCGAATTCCGCGTCGCCTTCTGTGGATTCGCGCCGGGTTTCGGCTATCTCACCGGGCTTCCGGAGCGTTTGCACGTACCGCGCCGGGCCACGCCGCGCACCTCCGTGCCCGTCGGCGCGGTCGGGCTGGCCGGCCCGTACACCGGCGTCTACCCACGCTCCTCCCCCGGCGGCTGGCAAATCGTCGGCCGGACGGACGCAGTGCTGTGGGACCCGGAACGGGAGCCGGCGGCGCTGCTCGCGCCGGGGACGCGAGTCCGCTTCGAGGAGCACGGATGACCGACCTGAACGCTCTCACCGCCGTCACCGTCCTCCGGGCCGGGGCGCTCACCACCGTCCAGGACCTGGGCCGGCCCGGCCACGCCCACCTCGGCGTGCCCCGCTCCGGCGCCCTCGACGAACCCGCCCACCGGCTCGCCAACCGCCTGGTCGGCAACCCCGTGGACCACGCCACGCTGGAGACGACCATCGACGGCTGCGCCGTACGGGTCGACGCGGCCGTGACCGTGGCCGTGACGGGCGCGCCCTGCGCGGTACGGGCCGATGGGCGGCCCGTGGCGTGGGGCGCGCCGGTGCGGGTGCCCGCGGGGGCGGTCCTGGAGGTGGGCGCCGCCACGGCGGGGCTGCGGTCGTACGTGGCCTTCGCGGGCGGGGTAGCGGTGCCGCCGGTGCTGGGCAGCCGGTCGCGGGACCTGCTGTCGGGGCTGGGCCCGGAGCCGCTCTCCGACGGCGCCCGGCTGCCGCTGGGGGCGCCCTGCGGGCCGCCGGCGGGCGTGGACGCCGTGCCGTGCGTGGCGCTGCCGCTCGATGAGCTCGTTCTGCCGGTCGTTCTCGGGCCGCGGGCGGACTGGTTCGCGCCGGAGGCGGTGGGGGTGCTGGCTGGCGGCGGTTTCCGGGTGTCGTCCGCGAGCAACCGGATCGGGCTGCGGGTGGACGGGCCGGGGCTGCCGCGGATCCGGGGCGGTGAACTGCCGAGCGAGGGGCTGGTCCTGGGGGCGGTCCAGGTGCCGCCGGACGGGCGGCCGGTCGTCTTTCTCGCGGACCACCCCACGACGGGGGGCTACCCGGTCGTCGGCGTCGTTCCCGAGCCGTCCCTCCCGGGCGCGGCCCAGTCCCCACCGGGCACGCCGATCCGCTTCGTCCCGCAGCGTGGGTGACCCCCCGCGAGGGGCCCGGGGCGGAGCCCCCGGTCAGGGCAGAAAGCCCAGCACCGTCTCCACCGTGTCCGCCTCCTCCGGCCCCTTGTCCTCGCGGTACCGCACCACCCGCGCGAATCTCAACGTCACCCCCGCCGGATACCGCGAAGACCGCTGCAAACCGTCGAACGCGATCTCCACCACCAGCTCCGGCCGCACCCGCACCACATACCCGTCGTCGCTCACCGCCAGCGACCCCAGCCGGTCCGTCTGCCAGGCCAGCATGTCGTCCGTCAGGCCCTTGAACGTCTTGCCCAGCATGGCGAACGAGCCGTCCGGGCGGCGCGCTCCCAGGTGGAGGTTGGAGAGCCGGCCGTGCCGCCGGCCGTGGCCCCACTCCGCCGCCAGGATCACCAGGTCCAGCGTGTGCACCGGCTTCACCTTCAGCCATGCCGCGCCCCGGCGGCCGGCGACATAGGCGGCGTCCAGGGCCTTGAGCATCACGCCCTCGCGGCCGTCGCGCAGCACGTCCGCCGCGAAGTCCCGGGCCGAGGCCCGGGCGGTCTCGTCCGAGGGGTCCGCCACCACCAGCCGCCGCACCCGCAGGGACTCGGGTACCACGCGGGCCAGCACGGCGTGGCGTTCGGCTGTCGGCAGTGCCAGCAGTTCCCTGCCCTCGACGGCCAGCACGTCGAAGAAGACCGCTGACAAGGGAAGCGTCGACGCCTTCGTTCCCGCTCCCTCCGTTCGCGTCCCGACCCGGCCCGCGACGTCCTGGAACGCGTGGGGGCGGCCCGCCGCGTCCAGGGCGACGGCCTCGCCGTCCAGGACCACCGACGACACCGGCAACTCCAGCGCCGCCCCCACCAGTTCCGGCAGCCGTCCGGTGATCTCGTCCAGCGTGCGGGTGAAGACGCGCACGTCCCCGCCGTCGCGGTGCACCTGTACCCGGACCCCGTCGAGCTTCTCCTCCACCGCGCACGGCCCCAGCCGGTCCAGCGCCTCGTCGACGTCCTTCGCGCTCCGCGCCAGCATCGGCAGCACCGGCCGCCCCACCTCCAGCCGGAACCCCGCCGGCGCCCCCGGACCGTCGGCCAGCAGCGCCCGGGCCACCGCGCCCAGCGAGCCGCCGAGCATCACCGCCCGCCGTACCTCCTCCGGCGCCGCCCCCGTCGCGGCCGCGAGGCCCTCCACGGCCAGCGCGTCCAGGGCGCCCTGCCGCAACTCGCCGCCGATCAGCCGCAGCAGGAAGTGCTGCTCCCGTTCCGTCGCCGCCCCCAGCAGCCCGTCCAGGAGTCGTCTGCGCTCGGCCCGCGCGCCCGGTCCCGCCACGGCGGCGATCGCGGTCAGCGCCCGGTCCACGTCCCCCACGGTCAGCGAGGGCGCGGCGGCCGGGGCGGGCACGTCCCGCAGCGTGCTCCAGCCGACCCCGGTCCGGCGCTGCGGCAGCCGGCCCGCCAGATACGGGATCACGATCGGCGCCTCGTCCGGCCCGGCCGCCCGGAACACCCCGGCCAGCACGGCGGTCTTCGCCGACCGGGAACGGGTCGCCGCGATCTCCTCCGACGCCCGCGCGACGTCGCTCAGCAGCATGCCTTCATCGTGCGCCCCGGCCGGGGGCGGCGCAGGTCAGGAGTCCGGCCCGTCCTGTCTCGCCGCTTGGTTCCCGCCCTGTCTCCCCGCGTTGTCGCTGACCCTGATCAGCAGCGCCACCATCAGCCAGTTCGCCACCAGCGACGAACCGCTCTTCGCCAGGAACGGCAGCGCCTTGCCGGTCAGCGGGATCAGGCCCATCACCCCGCCCGCCACCACGAAGACCTGGAGCGCCAGCGCCGCCGCCAGGCCCATCGCCAGCAGCTTGCCGAACGGGTCGGCCGAGCGCAGCGCCGTGCTCAGGCCCCGCTGCGCCAGCAGCGCGTAGAGGACGAGGACGACCATCGTGCCGGCCAGCCCCAGGTCCTCCCCGACGGTCGTGAGGATGAAGTCGCTGCGGCCCGCGAAGCCGATCAGCTCCGGGTGGCCCCGGCCCAGCCCCGCGCCCGTGACGCCGCCGCTGCCGAAGCCGAACAGCGCCTGGGCGGCCTGTGGGGAGAACGTGCTGCCCGGCTCGAACGCCCCGAAGGGGTGCAGCCAGGCGTCGACCCGGCTCTTGACGTGCGGCTCCAGCGAGCCGACGACGCCCGCCCCCACGACGGCCATCAGCAGCCCGCACACCACCCAGCTGGTCCGCTCGGTGGCCGCGTAGAGCATCACCACGAACAGCCCGAAGAAGATCAGCGAGGTGCCCAGATCCCGCTCCAGGACCAGCACCATCAGGCTCAGCACCCACACCGTCACGATCGGCCCCAGCTGCCGGCCCGGTGGCAGCCGTACGCCCAGGAACCGGCGGCCGGTCAGGGCGAGCGCGTCGCGGTGGGTGACCAGATAGCCCGCGAAGAACACCGCGATCATGGTCTTGACGAACTCGCCGGGCTGGAAGGACAGCGGCCCGATGAAGATCCACCGCTTGGCGCCGTAGGTGTCCCCGGGGAAGAACGCGGGCGCCATCAGCAGCACCAGCGCCACGGCCATCGTCAGATAGATGTAGCGCTGGAGCCGGCGGTGGTCGCGCAGCAACACCAGCACCAGCACGCACAGGCCCACCCCGATCACCGTCCACATCAGCTGGCCGGAGGCGGTGGGCTCGGCGTGGTACCGCGCGCGGTAGGCCGGGTCCAGCCGGTACAGCAGCACCAGCCCGAACACGGAGAGCAGCACCGCCAGCGGCAGGATCAGGGGATCGGCGTGCGGGGCCCAGCGGCGCACCGCCAGATGCGGCACCAGCGCCAGGCAGGTCATGCTCCCCGCGAACCCCGGGAGCCCGCCGGGCACGCTCCCCGTGGTCGCCAGGCCGGTGTACAGATAGCCGAAACAGCTGATGAGAACGGTGAGGCCGAGCAGCAGCGCCTCCCCGCGCCGGCGCCGGTACGCGGTGGCTCGTACGGTTTCCACGGTCACACCGGCCATGGTGATCGGCGGGTGCTGAAAGAAATCTGAGGTTCCTGAAGGCCCGTTCAGAAGTCCCGGAATCTAAAAGCCCCGGAAGCGGCGCTTCCCGACCGGTTCACCCGTCTCCTCCGGCAGCGGGAAACGCGCCACCAGGAGCGCTCCGCCGCCCGTCCGCGCGCCCGCCGCCAGATCGCCGCCGTGCGCCCGGGCGATCTCCCGGGCGATGGCCAGCCCCAGCCCGCTGCCGCCGCTCTCCCGGTCGCGCGCCGCGTCCAGCCGCACGAACCGCTCGAAGACCCGCTCCCGCTGCTCCGGCGGGATCCCGGGCCCGTCGTCGACGACCTCCAGCACCGCACACCGGCCCGTTCCCGCCTCCGGTTCCCCCTCCATGACGTACGCCCGCACGGTGACCCCCGAGGCGGCGTGCCGCAGGGCGTTGTCCACCAGGTTGGCCAGCAGCCGTTCCAGCTGGGCCGCCCGGCCGCGCAGCGGTACGGGCCCGGGGGCGTCCACCGTGACCGGTACCCGGGGCGCGGGGCGGCGGGCGGCCTCCTCGGCGGCCAGCAGCGCCAGGTCGACGGGTTCCGTCGCGCCCGAGGGGACGCGCGCGTCGAACCGGGCGAGCAGCAGCAGGTCCGCCGCGACGCGCTGGAGCCGCACGGTGTCGGCCAGGGCCGCCCGTACCGACTCCGTCGTCGGCCCGCCGGGCGCGCTCAGCGCGACCTCCAGCTGGGAGCGCACGGCGGCCACGGGGTTGCGCAGCTCGTGGGAGGCGTCGGCGACGAACTGCCGCTGTCTGCCGACCGCCTGCTCCAGCCGGTCCAGGGTGGCGTTGACGGTCAGGGCCAGCCGGGCCACCTCGTCGTCGGCCGGCGGCTCGGGCACCCGGCGGTCCAGCTCGCTGGCGGTCACCGCCGCCAGTTCGGTACGGATCCGGGTCACCGGCCGCAGCGCCAGCCCGGTGACCGCCCAGCCGAGGCCGGCGGCCAACGCGATCAGCAGGGGCGCGGCGGCGAGCAGGCCCATGGCGATGGTGTGGGTGGCGTCGTCGACGTCGCTGAGGACGGTCAGCGCGTAGACGTAGTGTTCCTCCGCGCCGGGCGGTGTGGCGCGGACGACCACGAGGTCGCCGCGCTGGCCGCCCATGGCCCGGGTCACCGTGGAGGCGGTGTCGGCGCCCGGGGCGGGCCGCAGCGGGGCGAACCGGCGGGCCAGGGGCTCGGCCGAGGGGCGGGTCGTGGCGATCACCGTGCCGCGCGGGTCGAGGACGAGCACGACGTCGACGCCGTCCCGGGGCGCGGGCAGCAGCGCGGGCAGTGGTCCGGCGTCCGCCCGGGCCGCCACCTCGCGGGCGGCCAGCTCGGTGCGGCCGCTCACGTTGTCCAGGAGGTTGGCGCGCAGGACCGTGTAGAGCCAGGCCCCGCCCGCCGTGAGCAGCAGTGCCATCGCCAGCGCGGCCGCCGCCGCGCAGCGGCCCCGGACGGTCCGGGGGAAGGGACGGGGGCGGCGCGGCCGGAGGGGCTCAGCCACCGTCGGGCGCCATGCGGTAGCCGGTGCCGTGCACGGTGAGGATGGACCGGCGGCCGAAGGGCGCGTCGATCTTCCTGCGGAGGGAGGAGACATAGACCTCGACGATGTTGGGGTCCGTCCCGCCGGGCGAGTCCCACACCTCGTCGAGGACGTCCCGCTTGGCCACCGTCCCTCCCTCGGCGGCCATCAGGCAGCGCAGTACGGCCAGCTCGCGGGCGGTCAGCTCGATCTCCCGGCCGCCCCGGCGGCAGCGCCGCCCGGCCGTGTCCAGCTCCAGGTCCCCGGCCCGCAGCACGGGGCTGCCGGCCGCGCCCCGGCGGCGGCCCAGAGCCCGCAGCCGGGCGAGCAGCACCACGAAGGAGAACGGCTTGGTGAGGTAGTCGTCGGCGCCCGCGTCGAGCCCCTCCGCCTCGTCGTACTCGCCGTCCCTCGCCGTCAGCATCAGCACCGGCGTCCACACGCCCAGCCGGCGCAGCCGCCCGCAGACCTCGTAGCCGTCGAGGCCCGGCAGCATCACATCCAGGATGATCACGTCGTACGGGCCGGCCAGGGCGGCCTCCAGGCCCCGGTGCCCGTCGTGGACGACGTCCGCCCAGTGTCCCTCGGCGGCCAGCCCCCGTCGGAGGGTGTCCGCGAGACCCGTCTCGTCCTCGACTATCAAGATGCGCACGCCCCAAGCCTCACATAGCTGACGGGACGCAACTCGGGCACCGCCATCCGGAGTCACGGTGCGTGATGTCGCGCACACTTAGTGGAAGGGTCGTAACCGGGCGGTGTCGCGGCGGGTTGACGCACCGGCACCGCAGGATCGACGACGCAGAACGGAGCAGTGGTTCAGCGATGAGCAAGCGCCAGAAGGGCCGCCGACACCGCAGGGTCAACCGCACGCCGCGCCCGGTGGGCCCCTCCCGCCACGGCGCGGCGCGGCCCGAGCCGAGGCCGGAGCACCGGGCGGAGCAGCGCCACGAGCCGCGTGTGGAGGGGCGCGTGGAGGCGCGTGTGAAAGCGCGGTCCAAAGAGGTCCCCGCGCTCGGCCGTCATGAGGCACGCACTTGGAACGGGCTGCTCGCCCGAGGCGCCGAGGGCGCCTCCGTCGACGAACTGTGCCTCGCGGTGGGCTATCAGGCGCGCACCATCGTCAAGCACGTCGCCGGGCTCGCCGATCACGGTCTGGCGGAGCTGCGCGACGAGCGCTGGTACGCCACGGCCGAGGCCCTGGAGAGCGCCGGCCGGCAGCCCGCGGCCGCCGGCCGCTGACGTGCTCCGGGCCGGGGGGATCCCGCACTCCCCCGGCCCGGCGTCTCTCTCAACGGACGGTCTCTCTCACCGGCCGGTGTTCCGCGCGCCCCCGCCCTCGCGCCGGGCGCGGGCGAGGGCGGCGAGCACGGCCTCGTGACCGTGGAGCGCGTCGGCCGCGCGCTCCAGGGACCGGGCGGCGGTCTCCGCCCGGCCCGCGTGGGCGAGGAGGTTCCGCCGCAGGGCCGTGCCCTCCGCGCCGGGCAGCGCCACGGCCTCCGCGCCCGCCCGCAGCCGCCCGGCCTGCTCGCGCAGCCGGCCCGCCTGGGCCCGCACCCGGCCCGACCAGGGCGCCCCGTCCCCGGCGTCCGGGGCGCTCACCGCGCACCCGGCCAGGGGGCGAAGACATTGCGCGCGCCCTCCAGGGCGGGCGCCAGCTCCGGATGATGGCGCAGCAGGACGTCCCGCATGCCCGTCCGGTCCACCCACTCCAGGCCCTCCGGCGTATAGACCTCCGGCCGGTAGTCGACGGTGAAGAAGCGGTCGCTCTTCAGCCGCCGGGACGCCATCAGCACGAACACCCGGAACGCCGTGTCGCTGAACGCGAAGCCGCGCGGCCGGGGTTCGGCGTACATGCCGACCATCGTGTCGACCCGGTCCAGCCGCCCGTCGTAGACCTCCCGCAGCTCGGCGGCCAGCGCGCGGTCCCCGCCGGTGAGTTCCTCGAAGTCGCGCACCGGCGGGCGGTGGAGGGCCGCGCGGAAGGCGGTGTAGCGGGGTACGCCGCGCTCGCGGTCGCGCAGTACGTCGACCGTGCCGAGGTCCACGCGCTCGCCGGAGATCCTCAGCAGATCCCGCAGACAGTCGGGGTGGTTGTGGAGGGTGATGGCGCCGGGGTGCATGGTGCCGAAGGAGTAGAACAGGTCGGTGAGGCCCCACTTGTCCACGGCCTTGCGGGTGGCCAGTGCCTGGAGCGGCTCGAAGCCGCAGCGCTCGACGATCTCACCCGTGCGGTGCGAGCGGATCTCGTACTCGTCGCGGATCAGCGGGTGCAGCCGGTAGGAGGTGACGAACTCCTCCGTCATCGAGTACGGGGCGCTGTGGTGCGCGGTGGGGGATCCGAGGATGCCGAAGAGCGCCTCGCCCCCGCCCCGGCGGCGCACCCGCCGGCGGATCCGGGCGGGCAGCACGCCGTACCAGTTGAGGTGCATCGCCGCCCGGGTCACCGGCTGGTCGATGGCCGCCGGGGTCCACTCCACCGTGTGGATCTTCGCCATCACGGCGGCGTTGACCAACCGGGCCGTCTGGAAGAGCCGTTCGTCGTCCCAGGTGGGATGGGCGGCGGCGATCCGGTCGCAGATCGCGTTGTGCTCCTTGGCGAAGAGCGTGTGCAGCAGCGACAGCCCCACCCAGTAGTTGTCGTTGAAGCCCGTGGCGTCGATGCCCGAGAGCCCGGGCCCGCTCTCGTCCGGCAGCCTGCCGTCGACGACGGCCAGTCTGCCGCCCTCGCCCGTCCGCAGCTCCCGGCACCGCTCCTCGCTCGAGCCGTAGATCTGCGAGCCGTCCCACCAGTGGGTGACCGTGTTCTCGTACGTCGGCGGCCGCCCGGAACCGGTATGGGCGACAGGGTCGGGGCGGGTGCGGCGGACGAGCATGGGGCACTGCGGCCAGTCGTCGCCCTCGCCCAGGGGCACGTCCAGGGGCCGGTCGGTGGTGTTGTCGCCGTGGCTGAACCAGCCGTGGTTCTGGAACTGGATCCAGGCCGCCGCCAGCAGGTTGAGCGTCGGGGCCGGGCGGAAGCCCCCGTCGCGGGCCAGCAGCCGCCGGCTCACCTCGCGGGGGCCGGGGGCGAACAGCCCGTCGTCCTCCGCCTCCGGGAAGGTTCCCGGCAGCGCGCAGTTGCGGTCGAAGCGGGTGCCCGCCCGGCCCATGTCGGCGTCGTCCGGGTCGTAGCCGGAGCCGTCGTAGCTGCGGTGGGGCAGCATTCGCGGGGTGGGCCGGCGGGGGCGCTCGCCGCCGGCGCCGTAGGTGTCGTGCAGATTGTGGGTGCGCAGCAGTTCCCGCTGCCGCCTGATCTCCAGCAGGGCCAGCGGGAAGGGCAGGGAGTGCCATTCGCGGCGGGGCCGCGGTACCGGGGTCATCCGTCACTCTCCAGGGATCGGTTCAGCGGTCGTGGAGCCGGAGGACGACGGTCTCCTCCACCCGGCCCCGGTACTCGCCCAGCAGGGCGTCCACCCGGTCGCGGGCGTCCGGCACCACCTCGTCGAGGCTCTGCGCGTACACCGCGGCGTTGTGGCACTGCGGGAAGTCGTGCGCCCGGTCCACCCAGGTGATCTCCAGCCAGCCGGCGGGCAGCGGGAAGACCGACACGGGGCTGCGGCCCTCCAGGTTGGGCACCACGTCGTGCTCGTTGACGAGGCTCACCACCTTCGTGCGCGGGTCGTAGGGGCGTTTGAAGTCGATCGGCGAGCCAACGGCGACGACGTGTGTGATCCGCCAGCGGTCGTTGACGGCGGGCAGCTCGGCCAGGTTCATGGCCGTGATGCCGCCCAGGCTGTGCCCGATCAGCGCCACCGACGCCCCTTCCGGCACCGTGATGTCCAGGGCCTTGCGGACGGCACGGGTGTACGGGGTGTCGTTGCGGCCCACGGCGGTGACCGCCCCGACCAGGTCCTGCGGGGTGGAGTTGCGGGGCCGGCCGAAGGCCATGCCGGGCAGCAGCAGCACATGGCGAATCTCGCCGTCCGGCCCGGCCACCCGGGTCACCAGCATCCGGCCGTCGGTGCCCAGGGCGGCGATGTTGCGCACGTGCGCGCTGACGCTCCCGCCGTGGTCCAGCCGGGCCGCCAGGCCCTCGTCCGCCACCACCTCGGCCCGGCCCGGGCCCCGGTCCCAGCGGGCCCAGGCGCCGATGGTCGTGCCCAGCAGCGGATCGCCGTCGGCGCGCGTGCCGGTGACGATGTGCCAGGCGGCCGCGTCGTTGAACGGGTTCTCGTCGACCAGCGCGTTCCACGCCATCACCTCGGCCAGCGACGGCGCCAGCCGGGCCAGCGCCCGTTCGGCGCCCTCCTCGCGGACGTGCTCCCGCAGCACCCGCAGCGCCCTCGTCTGCCGCCCCGCCTCGATCGCGTCCAGCAGCCGCCGCACCGGCCCCTCCGGCCCGAACTCCGGGTGCCGCACCGCGCACAGCCGGATGCGCAGCTTCAGCGAGGCCACCGCCACGGCGACGGCCAGGCTCTCCCGGCCGGTGAGCACCCCGCCCAGCCAGGCGGCCCGGCCCAGCCCGCCGCCGTCCGGGGCGTAGCCCAGTCCGGCGGGGGCGGTCAGCGAACGGGCCAGGGCCGCCAGGGCCCGCAGCCCGGTGCGCGGGGAGCGGGTCAGCGAGCCGGCCAGCGCCGGGTCGGTGGCCACGGCCGTCAGGGCCCGGCCCGCCGCGCGGATCTCGCCCGCCACCTCGCCCAGGGTCCGGGCCACCGCGGCGAGGGCCGCCAGGTCCTCCTCGGACGGCTGCCCGGGCACGGCGAGGGCGGTGCCGGCCGTCATGACCCCTCCGGTGTCCGGTAAGGGCGGTAGCCGATGCGCAGCCGTGTCGCGTCGAAGGCGTACGGCAGCGGCCGCTTGGGTCCCAGCCGCACCCCGGCCACCGCCAGTTCGCCGCCGCGCAGGAACTCGGCGACGAACCCGGTGGCCAGCAGGAGCCCCAGCTCCATGCCGCTGCACCGCGCCTCGCCCCGGCTGAAGGGGCTGATCGCCCAGTCGCGTTCGGCCGTGCCGTCCAGCCACTTCTCCGGCGCGAACCGGTGCGCGTAGTCGATGCGCTCCGCGTCCCGCGCGTGGAACGTGGCGGGCACCAGCACGTTGACGCCGCCGGGGGCCACCGCCGACCGCCAGCGGGTCTCGGCGGTGGTGCGCCGCATCAGGTTCGCCACCGGCGGCCACAGCCGCGCCGCCTCCTGCACACAGGCCCGCAGATAGGGCATCGCCAGGAACCCGGGCACCGTGTGGGCGCCGTGCGCCCGGTCCGCCTCCCGTACCTCCTCGGCGGCCTTCCGGTAGTGCGCCGGGTGGGTGGCGAGCAGGGCCAGGGTCTGCACCACCGCCGCGTGCACCACGGCCAGCGCCATGAACCAGTGGGCGACCTGTCCCTCGGGGGCCGTCTCCGGGCCCCGGGGCGAGGTCCGGAACAGCCCGCCGAGGCTGCGCGGATCGGCGTCGCACAGATAGCGGGCCTGCCGCTGCATCATCCGGCGCCGTACCCGGCGGGTGCGTGCCGTCCGCCAGCGCCGGGCGCCCATCCAGTTGGCCTCGGCCAGCAGTTCGTCCAGCAGCCGGGAGAACTCCAGGTCGTCGGCGGCCGCGTCGCCCAGGAAGCAGCGCCGCCCCACCCGGTCGAGGCGCTCGCGCACCCGGCCGGCGGGCAGCCCGGCCGCCGCCTCCGGGCCCAGCAGCGCCCGGGCCTCCTCGCCCACCACGCGCAGGAAGTGCCCGGCGAGCCGGTGCGCCGGGCAGCCCGCGTCCAGCACCGCGTCGTTGAAGGCGCGCCGTACCGTGCGCTGCCGGCCGTGCGAGGCGATCAGGGCCTCGGGCTGCACGGCGGCGAAGCCGCTCACCTTCTCCCAGGTGTCCACCGCGTAGATCTCCACGGGCCCGGCCAGCACCTGCCGGGCGTCCTCGGCGTCCAGCACCAGCAGCGTGGGGCCCGAGGTGCCGCGCACCACGACCGGCCCCTTGCCGTGCCGGCGGCGCAGGGCGCGCATCAGCTCCGCGCCGTGCCGGCCGGGGTCCAGCCGGGCCACGAGCCGGGCGACGCGCGGCCGGGGCCGGAAGACGCCCTTGAGGTAGTTGGGCAGGAAGTAGGCCAGCGTCAGCCGCAGGTTCTCGCTCCGGGAGGCGACCGGCAGGGCGGTGCCCGCCTCGTCCCGGACGGTCGTGGTGCCGGAGGTCTCGCTCGTCCAGGTCATGCCAGCACCTTCCCCGGGTTGAGGAGCCCCTCGGGGTCCAGCAGCCGCTTGATGTCCTGCTGCAACCGCAGGTTACGGGCGGGCAGTTCGCGCTCCAGCCAGTCGCGCTTGAGGACGCCCACGCCGTGCTCGCCGGTGATGGTGCCGCCCAGTTCCAGCCCGGCGGCCATGATGGCGTCGTAGGCCTCCTCGGCCCTGCGCACCGCGTCGGGATCGGAACGGTCGAAGACGACGGCCGGATGGAGGTTGCCGTCGCCCGCGTGCCCGGCCGTGGCGATGTACAGCCCGTACTCCTCGGCGATCTCCTCGATCCGGTCGACGAGGGCGGCCAGCCGGTCGCGGGGCACGGCGACGTCCTCGATGAACGCCGCCGCCTCGCCCGCCACCTCCCGGGCGCGGGCCGTGAGCGCGGGCATCACCATGCGGCGGGCGTCCAGCACCCCGCGGGTCTCCGCCGCGTCGGCGGCGACCGTCACGGACAGCGCCTTGGCCTCCCGGCACAGCCCGGCCATCTCCGCGAGGCGCTCAGGAGCGTCGGGCGCGTCGGAGGCCACGATCAGCGTGGCCGCCTCCCGCCCGGCGTCGTCCGCCAGCAGCGGGTGGCCGAGGGCCGCGACCGCCGCGGTCGTCGTACGGTCCATCAGCTCCAGCGCGGACGGCGTATGGCCCGCGCGGACGATCGCGGCGACGGCCTCGCCCGCGTCGGCGGCGGACCCGAAGCGGGCCAGCAGCGCGAGCTCCGGCGGCCGGGACGGGCGCAGCGCGAGCGTCGCCTCGACGATGACGCCGAGCGTCCCCTCGGACCCGACGAACAGCCGGGTCAGGTCGTAGCCGGCGACGCCCTTGACGGTGCGCCGCCCGGTCCGCAGGATCTCCCCGTCGGCCAGGACGACCGTCAGTCCCAGGACGTAGTCGGCGGTCACCCCGTATTTCACACAGCACAGGCCGCCCGCGCCCGTGGCGATGTTCCCGCCGATCGTGCAGGTCTCCCACGAGGCGGGGTCCGGCGGGTAGCACAGCCCGTGCCGGGCGACGGCCGCCGCGAGGTCGGCGGTGACCACGCCGGGTTCGCAGCGCACCAGCCGGTTGGCGGTGTCGATCTCCAGCACGCGGTCCATCCGGACCAGGGAGAGCACCACACAGCCGTCCACGGCGTTCGCGGCGCCCGCCAGCCCCGTCCGCGCGCCCTGCGGCACCACCGGGACGCCGAGCGCGCGGGCCGTGCGCACCACGTGGCGCACCTGCTCCACCGTCTCGGGCAGCACGACCACGGCAGGCCGCCCCGCCACGCCGAAGGGGGCCGCGTCGCGGCTGTGGAGGGCGCGTTCGGCGTCCCCGGTGAGCAGCGCGTCGGGGGGCAGTCCCGCGCCGAGGGCCGTGAGCAGCGAGGTGCTCTCCGGGGGGCTTGCTACGGAAACGGACATGTTTCAGCTCCATGCGGTGGGGGGCCGGTGGAAGGCGTGGTGGAGCGGCCGCGCGCGGGCGGACGCCGTGCGCGGCACCGGGAGGCGGGAGGTGTCAGAGGACGGGCGGCACGGTGGTGACCGGGGCCTCGATGAGCACGGGCCCGTCCGGGTCGGTCGTGGCGGCGCCGACCAGTTCGGCGAGGTGGGCGGGGTCGGTCGCGCGGTGCGCGGGCACCCCGTAGCCCCGGGCCAGCGCGCACAGGTCGAGCCCGGGGAGGTCCAGGCCGGGCACGCCGGGGGTGTTCTCGAAGCGGCCGAACCATTTGAGGATCGCGTACTCGCGGTTGGCGGGGACGACGAAGGTGACGGGCACCCGGTAGGCGGCCGCCGTCCACAGCGCGGTGATGGCGTACTGCGCGGAGCCGTCTCCCACCAGCGCCACCACCGGCCGGTCGGGGCGGCCGAGCTGGGCCCCGACGGCGGCCGACAGGCCGAAGCCCAGCCCGCCGCCCGTCGTCATCAGGAAGGAGCCGGGCCGGTCGATGCGGACGTGGTCGCGGAACGCCTGGATGTTGGAGGGGGATTCATTGACCCACACGGTGTCGGCGGGGGCCGCGCTGGCCATGGCGGCGAGCGCGATGGACGCCGACATCGGCTCCCCGTCGGCCTCCGGGACCTCGACGGGGGTGTCGTCGGCGCGGTGCGCCGCCTCGTCGTGCGGGCGCTTGTCGACCAGCTCGCACAGCAGCTCCAGGGTGGGCCGCAGCCCCGCCACGAGCGCGTCGCCGACGGGTGCCCGGGCGGCCTCGCCGGGGTCGCTGGTGAGCAGCGTCAGCTCGGTGCCCTCGGGGAGCAGCGGGCCGGGGACGTACGGGTAGTAGCGGAAGACGGGCGCGCCCACTACCAGGACCAGGTCGTGCCCGGCGAGGGTCTGCGCGAGCGGCCCGATGGCCGGGGGCAGGACGCCCTGGTAGAGCGGGTGGGTCTCCGGGAAGCCCACGCGTCCCTCGATCGGCGAGGCCCACACAGGCAGCCCCCGGCGCTCGGCGAGCGCGACGGCGGCGTCCCAGGCGCCCTCCGCGTCCACCGCGCCGCCCGTCACCAGCACGGGGTTGACGGCCGTCATCAGTTTGCGGGCGAGCGCCTCGACCTCGGCACGGTCCGCCTGGGCGGCCCCGCCGACCCGGCGGGCGGTGGCGTGCCGCGCTGCGCGGGCCTCGGCCGCGTCGAGCTCCACGTCGAAGTCGTCCATCGGCAGCGAGAGGAACACCGGGCCGCGCGGCGCGCTCTCGGCGATGTGGAACGCCCGGGCGAGCGCGGCCGGCACGTCCTGGGGGCGCGGCGGCTCGTAGGCCCATTTCACGGCGGGGCGCGGCAGGAGGGTGGCGTCGACGTTGGTGAGCAGCGCCTCCATGGTCATCATGGCCCGCACCTGCTGCCCCGCCGTCACCACCATCGGGGTGTGGTTGGCGGCGGCCGTGACGATCGCCCCCATGGCGTTGCCCACCCCGGGCGCGGTGTGGAGGTTGACCAGGGCCGTCCGCCCGGTGGCCTGGGCGTGGCCGTCGGCCATCCCCACGACCACGGCCTCCTGGAGGCCGAGCACGTACCGGAAGTCCTCGGGGAAGTCCTGGAGGAAGGGGAGCTCGGTGGAGCCCGGGTTGCCGAACACCGTTGTCGCTCCGCGGGACCGCAACAGCTCACGAGTGGCTGCGCGTACGGTCGTCATCGCCTGGCACCTCTTGGGATCCGTGGGCCGATCGGGGGAGGGGAGCATTGCCACTTCCCGCCCGCCGAAGCCAGGACCCCGGAAGATCACCTGAGTATTCATCCGAGCGGGTGAATACGTCTTGACCTGCGGGCTGTTGCCGTCGGGCGGGTTCTAGCGTCCCCCGTATGCCAGATATGGATCAGATCATCCGACGGATTCGCAGAGACATGAACACCGAGTTGCGCAAGCGGGCGCGGCGGGCGCTCGACGGGCCGTCGGGGTGGGCCGTCTCGGGCGAGACCGGCACGGATGGGGCCGTCGCGAGCGGGGCCGGGGAGCCCGGCGAGGGCGTGCGCTCCGGCGCGGAGGCGGCCGCGCCCGCCGCCACCGGGCCCGCGCAGCAGGGCGAATAGCCGACGCGCCCCGCCGTCCGGGTTGGCGGGCGGCGGGGCGTCGACGGGAGGGGAAAGGGCGGGGGCCTCAACGGGCGGGGGTCAGCGGCGGCCTCCCGGAGTACCTCTGCTGAGAGCGCCTCTGCCGAGAGCGCCCTTGCTGAGTCCCATACGCGCGCAGGCGAGGGCGATCAGGCAGCACACGGCGCCGATGACGACATTGCTGACGACGGCGCGGGTGGCGAAGGCGGTGACGAGGGCGTGGCCGGCGACGACCCAGGGCGAGACGATCGTCCAGAGGGCCAGGCCGACGGCGGCCCAGCTCATGGCGTGGGTGCGCTCGTAGGCGGAGCCAAAACCTCCGACCAGGCATGCGAAGGCGATGCCCACGATCAGATTATTGATGGCCAGGTTGGTGGCGAAACTGAAGCCCACAATCCATGGTGAGGCGGCCAGGTAAACGCCGCAGAGGAGTGCGAGGGCCTCGACGGCCTGGGCGGCGGTGGTCGCCGTCGTCTCCTCGGAATGGGCACGGAGCGCCAGGATGTCGGGGTGGGTTTCGATCCGGGGCGACGTAGGAACGGTCACGTCAGCCACCTTCTTTCCCTGTGGGTCTGGACCTGGCGCCATTTTACCCCAATTACCCTTTAATTCACCCAAATGGGCGGTGTATCGAGTGAGGGAAGAGGGAAGGCTTACGGGTCAGAACCGAACGGCAGGGGGAGGCGACCCACCCATGGAAGAACCGGCAGGACGGGAAGAGCGCGCCCGCGCCCGCACCGACGCCCCGGACAAGGCGGCACCCCCGCCCACCGAGGACGATCCGGAGGGAGCGGAGGCCGCCGAGTCCCACATCATCCGCGGCATGGACTGACGGACCGACCTGACGCTCACGGGACGTTTCCCGGGCGGAAAGATCGACGTGGCCCGTCGGGCGTGCGGAACGCCGACAACAGCCGTATGCGTGTCGTCATCGTCACCGAATCGTTTCCGCCCGACGTCAACGGCGTCGCGCACTGCGCCTGGCAGACCGCCCGGCACCTCGTGCTGCGCGGCCACGAACCGCTGGTCGTGGCCCCGGCCGGGCCTCGGGGCACGGAGCCCGGGACCGGCGCGGCCGTGCCCTGCCCGGTCGTACGGGTACGGTCCGTCCCGCTGCCCGGCTACGCGCAGGTCCGCGTCGCGCTGCCGGGCAGGCGACTGGCCGCAGCGATCGGCGCCCACCGGCCCGACGTCGTCCACCTCGGCAGCCCCTTCGTCCTCGGCGCCCGCGCCATGCGCGCCGCCGGGCGCCTCGGACTCCCGGCCGTCGCCGTCTACCAGACCGACCTCGCCGGTTACGCCCGGACGTACGTCGGCGCGGGCGAGTCCTACGCCTGGCACCGGCTGCGCGCCATCCACGGCGCGGCCGACCGCACCCTCGCGCCCTCCGCCGCGGCCGTCCGCGACCTGGTGGCGCACGGGGTGCCCCGGGTCCGGCTGTGGCGGCGCGGAGTGGACTCCGAGCGCTTCCACCCGGCCCGGCGCGACCTGGAGCTGCGGCGCGCGCTCGCGCCCGGCGGCGAACTGATCGTCGGCTACGTGGGGCGGCTCGCGCCCGAGAAGCACGTGGAGTTACTGGCCCCCGTCTGCGCGCTGCCCGGTGTACGGGTCGTCATCGCGGGCGACGGACCGCACTCGGCGCGGCTGCGCGCCCTGCTGCCCGGGGCGCGCTTCCTCGGCACCCGCACCGGCGACGAACTCGCCCGCGTCTTCGCCTCGCTGGACGTCTTCGTCCACACCGGCCCCCAGGAGACCTTCTGCCAGACCATCCAGGAGGCCCAGGCCAGCGGCGTGCCGGTCGTCGCCCCCGCCGTCGGCGGCCCCCTGGACCTGATCGACCACACCCGTACGGGCCTGCTGGTCCGCCCCCGCGACCCCGAGGCCCTCCGCGACGCGGTCCTCACCCTGGAGGCCGCCCGGGGCACCCGCGACGCCTACGGCCGCGCGGGCCGGGCGGCAGTCCTCACCCGCACCTGGAGCGCGATCGGCGACCAGCTCCTCGACCACTACCGCGAGGTCCTCACGGAACGGTCGGAGGGGCGGGAGGGGACACCTCAGCTGATCCCGCGGCCGCGGTGACCGCTGCGGTCCGCCTGCCGGTCGACTACCGGACGCCCCAACCGCCGCCCCGGCCGGGGGTGCTGAGGGAGCGTCACGCCGCCGCGCGGCACCCCCGGCCGGCGCCGGTCAGCCGCCCTGGAGGAGGTCCAGCATGTCCTGGCGGGCGAACATGGCCGCGGTGTCGACGGCCGAGGGCATCCCGGCGGCCGGGTCCGCGCCATGGGCGACCAGAAGGCGGACGACCTCGCTCTCCCCCTTGAAAACGGCGCCCGCCAGTGGGGTCTGGCCCCGGTCGTTGGGACGGTCCGCGTCGGCGCCGCGCTCCAGGAGGGCGGTGACCGTCGCGAGGTGGCCGTGATAGGCGGCGAGCATCAGCAGCGAGTCCCCCCGGTCATTGGTGAGATTGACCGGAACTCCAGCGTCCACATATGCGGCCAGGGTATCGGTGTCGCCGTGCCGCGCCAGGTCGAAAACCTTGGCCGCGAGTTGGAGCACCTCCGGGTCGTGTGCGGGCTCGCCGGATACGGGTGTCGGCTCGGTCATAATTCGTCATCCTCCGTACGGGTGTATCCCCAGTTGCTTAAAAAATACTTTCTGTGAAGCTGGAGGAACTTGTGGTGACCGCCCCCAGTTCCCAGGAGATTCCCATGATCCTCTCCATCTCGGGCGTCGTACTGCTCGGTGTCGTCGTATTCCTGTTCTTCCGCAAGGACAACCTCAAGCCGTCGCACGGCCTCGTCTGCGCCCTGTTCGGCTTCTACCTGGCGGGAACGGGCATCGCGCCGAGCATCAAGGCGGGCGGCGCGAGCCTGGCCAGCCTGCTGGGCGGCATCAAGTTCTAGGAGAACGACGTGGGCCGGCGTTCACTCCCCCGCATCCCGACCGGACCCGCCGTGCCCTCCCCGGGCCGGGAGCTGGCGCGCGGCCTCGCCGACAACGCCCGGGACATGTTCTACCCGCTGCTCGTCGTCGCCCGCGGGCTGCGGTCGCTGGCCACCACCGGACGCCACGGCTGGGGGCGGATGCCACGGGAACGCCGCGGCCCCACCCTGCTCCTGGTGGCCTCGTGCCTGGCCATCGTGGCGCTCGTCCCCTATGGGCCGACCCTGGGCACGGCGGCCCTGCTGGCGGCGGGCGCCTGGGCCGGGCGCGACCGGGGCGGGGCACGAGGGGCTGTGGCCGAGCCGGACGAGGAGCAGAGCCACCGGCTCCAGGCGCTCTACGAGGCGCTCGTGCCCTACTTCTCCGCCCCGCAGGACCCCCGGCCGCTCTACGAGCACGGCGGCGACTGGCGGCAGGCGTTCGAGGAGCACGCGTTCGACGGCCTGGGCCGGCTGACCGCCCTCCGGCTGCGCTACCCCGGCTACTTCACCGACGGGGAGGAGGGCGCGCGGAGCAGGATCGAGCAACTGCTGCACCTCAAGGCGGGCCGGGGCCCGGAGTACCGCTTCGACTGGGACGAGGCCGCCAACCGCCTCGGCCTGGGCGTCCTGCCCGTGCTGCCCACCGACGTCTGGGCCCAGCGCTTCGTGACCGCGCCCGGCGAGACCGTGCTGGGCTTCACCGACCCGTCCGCCGTACTGCGGACCGTGCCGGTGACGGCGGGCGAGGAGACGTACGACGCGCCGCCCGTCGTCTGGCGCACCGGCCCGCGCTCCACCGAGCCGCACCTGCTGGCCCTCGGCCAGCCGTCGGCCGGGGTCACGACGCTGCTGCGCTCGGTCGTCCTGCAGGCCCTGCTCCACGGCGACGTGGTGGTAGTGGATGGCGGGGGCGCTGGCGAGTATGCCTGTCTGGAGGGCCGGGACGGGGTACTGGCCGTCGAGTCCTCGCTGCCGGGCGCGCTCGCCATCCTGGAGTGGGCCTCCCACGAGACCGAGCGGCGGCTGCTCGCCGCCGGACGCGCCCGGCGGGAGGGGCGGTCCCTGCCGGAGGATGTGCGGCGCCCGCTGTGGATCGTCGTGGACCGGCCCGGGGCGCTGAGCCATCTCGCCGCGCGGGAGGGGCGGCCCGATCCGCAGGATCTGCTCGCGGTTCCGCTGCGGCACGGGCGGACGGCGCAGGTCACCGTCGCGGTGGGGGAACACCTGGAGGGCGTGGGGCGGCTCGCCGAGGCGGTGCTCACCCACACCCGGGCCCGGGCCGTCCTGGGCGCGGTCGCCCCGGAGCAGGTGACGGCCGTGCTCGGCGCGCCCTCGCACACCACCCCGGCCGACCACGTCCCGCCGGGGCGCGGCTACGCGCGGGTGGGCACGGGCCCGGTGCACCGGCTCCAGGTGCCGGCGACGCCGGATCCCTACGACGAGGAGACGTCCGACGCGCAACGGCGGGCGGTACTGGCCCTGCTGCCGCAACCGGCGCAGCCCACGGGGTGAGTGGCCCCGGTCCCGCCCTTTCACCGTTTCCCCAGGGGCTCCGCCCCCGGACCCCCGGCCGGCGGGCCTTCGTGGCGGCACCGCACGGGACCCACTTGGGCTCCGACCGGCCCCCGGGGTCGGGCCCGAGGGCTTCGCCCCGGGCCACCCCGGTAGTGGAAACCCCATAGCCCCGGACGGGCCTGGGCGGGGCGAAGCCCCTCGCCCTACGGGGCCCGGGGGCTCCGCCCCCGGAGCCCCCGGCCCGTCAGGCGACGTACGTGCGCGGCATCTCCACCGCCGCCGTCGCACCGCTCGCGACCAGGCGGGCGGCTTCGGCGAGGCGGGCCGCCGCCTCCTCCGCGACGGCGCCGTTCACGGTGAACGGCAGACGCACATAGCCCTCGAACGCTCCGTCGACGCCGAAGCGGGGACCGGACGGCACCCGTACCCCCAGGCGCTCGCCCGCCTCGGCGATCCGGGAGCCGGAGAGGCCGCCGGTGCGGCACCAGAGGGTGAGGCCGCCGCGGGGGACGGTGAACTCCCAGTCGGGGAGGTGGCGCCGGACCGCCGCGACGAGCGCGTCGCGGTTCTCGCGCGTCTGGTCGCGCCGTATGGCGATGGACTCGTCCCAGCCCCCGGTGTTGAGCAGCCAGGTGACGACGAGCTGGTCGAGGACGGGCGTGCCGAGGTCGGCGTAGGCGCGGGCGGCGATCAGGCTGCGGATCACCTCGGGCGCGGCGCGCACCCAGCCGATGCGCAGGCCTCCCCAGAAGGACTTGCTGGCCGAGCCGACGGTGATGACGGCGTTTCCGGCGGGATCGAAGGCGCAGACGGGACGCGGAAGTTCGACGTCCGGGTCCAGGGCGAGCTCGGACATGGTCTCGTCGGCGACGAGCAGCGTGCCGGCGGCCCGGGCCGCCTCCACCAGCGCCCGGCGCTGCTCCTCGGGGGCGAGGGCGCCGGTGGGGTTGTGGAAGTCGGCGATGACGTAGGCCATGCGGGGGGCGGCGTCGCGCAGGACCTGGCGCCAGGCGGCCAGGTCCCAGCCGGCGAGGCCGCCGGCCATCGCCACGGGGACGAGCCGGGCGCCGGCCTCGCGCATCAGCTGGAGGACGTTGGCGTACGAGGGGGACTCGACGGCGACCCGCTCGCCGCGCCCGGCCATCAGCCGGCAGATGGCGGCGACGGCGCCCATGGCGCCGGTGGTGACCATGATCTGCTCGGGCATGGTGGGGATGCCGCGGGCCGTGTAGCGGTCGGCGAGGGCCTGGCGCAGGGCGGGCAGGCCGGCCGGGTAGTCGCCGTGGGTGTGGGCGTAGGGCGGCAGCTCCTCCAGGGCGCCCTGGACGGCGCGGGTGAGCCAGGGCTCGGGGGCCGTGAGGGCGGCGCAGCCGAGGTCGATCACGGAGCCGGCGGCCTCGGGCGGCAGCGGGTCCAGGGCTCTGGTGGGCAGCGGGTTTCCGGCGGGCACCGCGGTCCAGCTGCCGGCGCCGCGCCGGGACTCCAGGAAGCCCTCGCCGCGCAGGGCCTCGTAGGCGGCGGCGACGGTCGTGCGGCTGACGGAGAGGGCGGCGGCCAGTTCGCGCTCGGCGGGCAGCCGGGCGGCCACGGGGACGCGGCCCTCCAGGACGAGAAGCCGGATGCGGTCGGCCAGGGAGCGGTAGGCGGGGGTGCGCCGGCCGCCGAGCGGTGTGACGGTGTCGCGGTTGTGGGGTGAGCCGAGGAGGCGGGCCAGCTGCGGCGCCCCCACCGAAGAAGTCCACTGGGTCATCGCGTGCAGTCCACCTTTCCGGGATTGGCCATGGATCAATGTTCGATCCAGTCCACAGACTGTCATGCCTCAGGCCACTCGCACCACCACAGGGGGGATTCTCTTGTCCGCGCACGTTTCCGCGCCCCGGAGTCCGGGGTTGGCCCGCCGTCTCGTCCAGCTGTACACCGGTCTTGTGCTGTACGGGGTGAGCTGCGCGTTGCAGCTGCGCGCCGGGCTGGGGCTGGCCCCCTGGGATGTGCTCAACCAGGGCGTGGCGCGGCATACGGGTTTGTCGATCGGCACGGTGGTGATCGGCATCGGCGCCCTGGTGCTCCTGCTGTGGATCCCGCTGCGGCAGCGCCCCGGGCTGGGCACGGTCTCCAATGTGCTGATGATCGGCCTGGTGATGGACGCCACACTGAGCATCACACCCACCCCGGGTTCGCTGTGGATAAGGATTCCGCTGCTGCTGTTCTCGGTGGTGCTGTGCGGGGCGGCCACGGGGCTGTACATCACGCCGCGCTTCGGTCCGGGCCCGCGCGACGGGCTGATGACGGGGCTCCACCGCAGGACGGGGTGGTCGGTGCGGCTGGTGCGGACCTTTATCGAGGTGGCAGTGCTGGCGACCGGCTTCGCGCTGGGCGGGTCGGTGGGCGTGGGCACGGCGCTCTTCGCGGTGTGCATCGGGCCTCTGGCCCAGTTCTTCCTGCGCTTCTTCGCCCCCGCCGAGCGGCGGCCGACGATACCGGTGGCACGCTCGGCGGACGTGCCGGAGGCCACTGATCAGGCCAGGTCCACGCAGGACGCACCGGACCCGGTTTAGGCGCGAAACCGCCGGGCCGGTAGTGTACGCCTCTGACCCGCCGGACGGACCGTTACTGCGCGCTCAAGTAGCAACAGCACAGGGTGACATCTATTGCCAGATGTGACAAAAGGGGCGCTGGTGGGTACAACAAGGGGCGGCACGACGGGCGACGCATGTCCCTCAACGGGGAATCTTCACCGCCGACCGGACGTTGACCGGATGACGACGACAGCGACACCTGTCCTGTGGGCGACAAGCCCGGGAGGCACGAATTCATGAGTGAGCGAGCTCTCCGCGGCACGCGACTTGTGGTGACCAGCTACGAGACCGACCGCGGCATCGATCTGGCACCGCGCCAGGCGGTGGAGTACGCATGCCCGAACGGCCATCGATTTGAGATGCCGTTCTCGGTAGAGGCGGAGATTCCGCCGGAGTGGGAGTGCAAGGCGTGCGGCGCCGTGGCACTCCTCGTGGACGGCGATGGTCCCGAAGAGAAGAAGGGCAAGCCCGCGCGTACGCACTGGGACATGCTCATGGAGCGGCGCACCCGCGAGGAGCTGGAGGAGGTACTGGCCGAGAGGCTGGCCGTCCTGCGCTCCGGCGCCATGAACATCGCCGTGCATCCGCGGGACACGCGTAAGTCCGCCTGACGGCGGTCCCGCGCGTTTCCATTCGCACGATCAAGGGCCC
Organism: Streptomyces hesseae; assembly: GCF_031845785.1. Taxonomy (NCBI): domain Bacteria; kingdom Bacillati; phylum Actinomycetota; class Actinomycetes; order Kitasatosporales; family Streptomycetaceae; genus Streptomyces; species Streptomyces hesseae. The sequence goes on along the minus strand of NZ_JAVRFI010000006.1, from coordinate 280,225 downwards.
GGGCCACTGCTCTCGCAGTGGCCCGGGCCCTTTTATTCATGCCCTGGACGGCCGGCTAGCGCGGCAGCTGGGGGTCGTCCGTGCGCGGGGACGGCGGCCGGTCCTCACGGATGACCTCGCCCTGGACGACCTTGCCGTCGGGCTGCCGCATCCGTGCCCGCTGCGCCTGCTGGAAGGCGTCTCCCAGCGTCCCCGGCGCCGCCTGCGCCGTGTAGCCGGTCAGCTTCCGCTCCGCGGTCCTGCGGATCAGCGCCCTCGTCGGCGGGAAGAGACAGAGCAGCCCGGCCATGTCGGAGATCAGCCCCGGCACCATGAGCAGCAGCCCGCCGAGCATCGTCAGGGCGTTCCCGCCGCCCTCGCCGTCCTGCGGGGCCCGCGGGGCGGCGCCCTGCTGGAAGGAGCCGCTCAGCCGCTGCCAGGCCCGCCGCCCGGCCCGCTTGATCACATACGAGCCGACGATCACTCCCCCGGCCAGCAGGGCGAACACGGTGAGCCCGCCCGCCGCACCCGCGACCAGCACCAGCAGCCAGATCTCCAGGACCGCCCACACGGCCACGCCGAGGGGGACCAGCCTGCGGGCCCGGCCGCGGCCCGGCGGCCGGCTGTTCAACGTCTGCTGCTGCTCCTGCGCTCCGAACGTCATGCCTCAAGTGTGCCTGGACGGCGGCCGGACGGCCGGCGCGCGTTTATGGGGTCCTTACCGGCCCCGGAGGGCCGTCACCGCTCCTTGCCGAGGGCCTTGGAGGTCGCCTTGGCGACCCGGGAGCCGACGCCCCAGGACGTGACCCGCCACAGCGCCTCCGCGACGATGTCACGGCTCATCTTGCTGTCGCCCAGCTCGCGCTCGACGAAGGTGATGGGGACCTCCACCACGTGGAAGCCCGCCTTGACCGCGCGCCAGGCGAGGTCGACCTGGAAACAGTAGCCCTGGGAGGCCACCTCCTCCATGCCCAGCCCCTCCAGGGTCTCCCTGCGGAAGGCCCGGTAGCCGCCGGTGACGTCACGGATCGGCACGTCGAGCATGAGCCGGGAGTAGGTGGAGCCGCCCCGGGAGAGGATCTCGCGGGACTTCGGCCAGTTCACGACCCGGCCGCCGGGCACCCAGCGCGAGCCCAGCACCAGGTCGGCGCCCTTGAGCGCGGTGAGCAGCCGGGGCAGCTCCTCCGGCTGGTGGGAGCCGTCGGCGTCCATCTCCACGAGCACGCCGTAGCCGTTGTCCAGGCCCCAGCGGAAGCCCGCCAGATAGGCGGCGCCGAGCCCCTCCTTGCCCTGCCGGTGGAGCACCTTGACGTGCTCGTCCTCGGCCGCCAGCTCGTCGGCGAGCTTTCCGGTCCCGTCGGGGCTGTTGTCGTCCGCGACGAGGACGTGCGCCTCCGGCACGGCCTGCCGCACCCGGGCGACGATGGGCTTGATGTTCTCCGCCTCGTTGTAGGTCGGGATGATCACCAAGGTCGTGCCGAGCGGACCGAATCTCCGCTGACCACCGTCGTTCACTTCTGGCACTACTGGCCCTTCCGGTTCGAGGTCTCGTCCGACCGTGCCCGACGGGAGGTCAGGACTGCGGCCGCGCAGGACAGAAGACCCACCATAGCGAGCGCCCATTCCGGGCCCGCACCGACGCGGTCGGCGACGGTCGTGCCGTCACGCAGGGGGATGCGCGCGGAGATCACATCACGGGTGAACTCCTCGCTCCGCCGGAGCACCCGGCCGTCGGGGGCGACGACCGCGCTGATGCCGCTCGTGGCGGCCGTGACCACGGCCCGGCCGTGCTCGACGGCCCGCAGCCGGCTCATGGCCAGCTGCTGCTCGGGCTGGCCGGTGCGGCCGTAGGTGGCGTTGTTGGTCTGGACGACCAGGGCGCGGGCGCCGGCCGCCACCGTGTCGTGGACGATCTCGTCGTAGGCCACCTCGAAGCAGATGACGTCGCCGAGCCGGGCCGGGCCGACCTGGAGCACACCGGTGCGGTCGCCCGGGTAGAAGTCGCGGGGGACGCGCTGGAGCCGGGTGATGACCTTGCTCAGCTGGTCCCGGAAGGGCACGTACTCGCCGAAGGGCACCGGGTGCTGCTTGGAGTAGGAGGCGCCGGGGCCGGTCACCGGGTCCCAGACGATGCCCTTGTTGTCGATGTAGCCGCTCTTGCCCGGGTGGTCGACGAGGGCGCCCACCAGGACGGGGACGCCCACGGCCCGCACCGCCTCCTGGATGCGGTCGTAGGCCTCGGCGTACTGGAAGGGGTCGAGGTCGGAGGAGTTCTCCGGCCAGATCACCAGATCCGGCCTGGGCGCCTTGCCCGCCTTGATGTCCCGGGCCAGCTGGAGCGTGGCGTCGACGTGGTTGTTGAGCACCATCAGGGGGCGGCCGAGGAAGTCCATGCCGGGCTTCTCGACGTTGCCCTGGACGATCGCGATGCTGACGGTGTCGTCCCCCTTCGTGGGCACCGGCACGGCGTACCCGGCGAGCGCGACCACCAGGGCCGTCCCGAGCGCCCCGGCGGCGGGCAGCACGGCCCGTACGCCCCGGGGGCCGCCCCGCAGCCGCCACGCGGCGAGCAGCGCGTACGCCAGCAGCCCGCCGGCCAGGGCCACCGCGAAGCTCACCAGCGGCGCCCCGCCCAGCGCGGCGAGCGGGGTGAAGGGGGAGCCGGTGTTGGCGAAGGCCAGCCGGCCCCAGGGGAAGCCGCCGAACGGCGTCCGGTCCCGCGCCCACTCCTCGGCGATCCACAGGCACGCCCCCCACAGCGGCCACACGGGCAGCCGGGAGGTCAGCGCGAGCCCGGCGCCGAGCACGGCCAGGAAGACCGCCTCGACGACCGACAGGCCCAGCACGGCGTCGTAGCCGACCACGTGCAGCCAGCGCAGCAGGAAGAAGAAGAACGGCAGCCCGAACGCGAAGCCCGTCCAGGCTCCCTGGCGGACGGTGCGCCCCCGGGTCAGCAGGGCCAGCGCGGCCACCGAGGCCACCGACAGCGGCCACAGGCCGTACGGGGGGAAGGCGAGGGCGAGCGCGAGCCCGGCGACGGCCGCCAGGGCGGTGCGTCGCGCCTCGCGGCGGGCGAGCCGGGCCAGGCGGACCGCCCGGCCCGGGCGCGGCACGGGGGCCGGGGGCGGCGGGGCCAGGGCGGCTTCCGGTGTGGTTTCGGGACCCGAGGGCACGGTCGCTTCTTCCTGGAGCTGGCAGGGGTGTCAGCTGACGACCGTACCTCGGTCGGGCGTGCTCGCGGCCCGCAGGGGCGACGATCGCCCGCCCCGCGCTCGGGTCGGAATGGGGGCCCGGTGTCCTTCGGGCCGACTCCCGGAACCGCCGGCTGCGGTCGGCCGAGAGCCGTTGTCTACTGAACGTCCGGGCCCCACCCGGGTCGCACCTGCCGGCCCGGCCGAACCTTCCCTCGCCCCCGTGCGCTGGACCTGGCTCCCAGTGGCGGGGCCGCCTTCCCGGCGCACCGCCCCATGGCCCAGCGGCGTTCGACGACTGCGTGGAGGTTCCCCGGTCGGACGTCCTTGGTGGACAGCGGAGAACCTACCGGCCGCCGCCCGGAGTGTGTCAACACCCTCGCGACCTGCGTGTGTCGCTCAAATCGGCAGGTCAGTACGGTAGATGAGGCCGTGCTGGGGCGGCCCGGGGGACGTCGTTCGGCGGTACGTGGATCTTGGCGCGTCACTCGTTCGGGCGCGCGTGGACCGTCCGCCCGCCCACGACCGTCCGCAGGCACACCGGCAGCGGGGCGCCCGGGGTGAGGTCGGGCAGGCCGGGGGTGCCGGAGCGGGGGTCGGTGGACCAGTTCGCCACCCGGCTGTCGGGCACCTGGACCACCAGGTCGCCGGTCTCCCAGACCGCGTAGTCCGCGGGCGCGCCCGGCACCAGGACGCCCGCGTCGTCCCGGCCGACGGCCCGCCAGCCGCCGCGCGTGTGCGCGGTGAAGGCGGCCCGGACCGAGACACGGTGCTCGGGCGTGCGGTGGAAGGCGGCGGCCCGGACCGTGCCCCAGGGGTCGAGGGGGGTCACGGGGCTGTCGGAGCCCAGCGCGAGCGGGATCCCGGCGCGCAGCATGGCCGCGTACGGGTTGAGCGTACGGGCCCGCTCGCGGCCCAGGCGCTCGGCGTACATACCCTCCTCCCCGCCCCAGGCGGCGTCGAAGGCGGGCTGGACGGAGGCGGTGAGGGCGAACTCGGCGAAGCCCGCGATCAGCTCGGGGCCGATCATCTCGGCGTGCTCGACCCGGTGCCGGGCGGCGCGGACGCGCTCCAGGCCCACCTTCTCGACGGCGGCGCGCACGCCCTCGACGACAGTGGTGATCGCGGCGTCGCCGATGGCGTGGAAACCGGCCTGGATACCGGCCTCGGTGCAGGCGGCGACGTGGGCGGCGACGGCGGCGACGTCCAGATTGGCACTGCCCGCGCCACCGGGGCCGTCGGCATACGGCTCATGGAGGCAAGCGGTGTGCGAGCCGAGCGAGCCGTCCACGAACAGGTCGCCGGCGGCGCCGAGCGCGCCCAGCGCGCGGATCCGGTCGGCCTCCTCGGGGGTGGTGATCCGCTCGGCCCAGTAGCCGGTGACCCGGGGGCCGGGCTCCTCGGCGGCCAGCCGCAGCAGCCCGGTGAAGTCCTCCTCGGAGGAGATCAGCGGACCGGCGCACTCGTGGACGGAGCCGATACCCAGGGCCGCCGCGCGGGCGAGCGCGGCGCGCTGCGCCTCGGTGCGCTGGGCGGGGCCGAGGGAGGCGTGCGCGGTGGTGCGCACGGCGTGGTGGGCGTCGCCCGTCAGCGGGGCGTCGGCGGCGAAGCCGGACAGCTCGCGGACGCCGGGGACGAGGTCGAGGAGGGCGGTGGTGACGACGGCGGAGTGGACGTCGGTACGCGTGAGGTAGAGCGGCCGGCCGCCGGTGGCCTCGTCGAGCTCCCGGCGGGACGGGGGTCGGCGGTCGGGCCAGATGCTCGCGTCCCAGCCGTGCCCGAGCAGCACCCGGTCGGCGGGGCGCGCGGCGGCGTACGCCCGCACCCGCTCCAGGGCGGCGCCGAGCGTGGGCACGCCGGTGAGGTCCAGGCCGGTGAGCGCGAGGCCGGTGGAGGTGGTGTGCACGTGGGCGTCGGTGAACGCGGGGGTGACGAGCGCGCCGCGCAGGTCGACGACCTCGTCGACGCCGTCGGCGAAGGAATCGGCGGCGCCCTCGGAGCCGACCCAGGAGACGCTGTCGCCCTCCACGATCATCGCGGTGGCGAAGGGGTCGGCGGGGCTGTAGACGTTGCCGTTGCGCAGCAGCACGGTGGTGGGCTCGCTCATGAGGATCAGTCTCTCCCCAGCCACGCCCCTTCCCGAAACCGGGGCTACCCCTTGGGTCACCCCACCCGCGGTGGCCTCGCCTCATACGGCGTCGAGAGCACGATCGTCGTCCGGGTCGAGACGCCCGCCAGCGAACGGATCCGCGCCAGCAGGTGCTCCAGCTCCAGCGGCGTGGCGACCCGCACCTTGAGGATGTAGTTCTCTTCACCCGCCACGCTGTGGCACGCCTCGATCTCGGGGATCTCCGCGAGCCGGTCCGCGATGTCGTCGGGCGCGCTGGGATCGAACGGCTTCACCGAGATGAAGGCGGTCAGGGGCAGCCCGACGGCCTCGGGGTCGACGACCGCCGCGTAGCCGCGGATGACGCCCCGCTGTTCGAGCCGGCGCACGCGCTGGTGCACCGCCGAGGTGGACAGGCCAGTGGCCTTGCCCAGGTCGGTGTAGCTCATCCGCCCGTCCTTGACGAGCAGTTCCACGATCTCTTTGTCGAGCTCCTCCACACGGGTCAACCTACTGGTTCCTGGCGCGCCGGGCACAGTCGACGGCGCCACAGGCGCGCGGAGCCTGTGACCAATGCCACAGACGTGCACCCGTGTCCTCCCGTGCGCGGCGATTACCCGCCTTGTCGTACGGGAAGTGCTTGCTGTGGCCGCGGCCGAGGTGCCCGGCCGGTCCATCCGAGGGGGAAAACACACCATGCCCAGCCTGGAACGCCTGGAAACCGACGGCGACGGTGGTCTGTACGAGGAGACCTACGAGATGTTCCGGGTGATGTGCCCGGACTGCGCGCGGCCCATCGCGCTCCTCGCCGACGAGGACGTGCTTCCGGAGCACGCGCTGTGCCCGTCCCCATGGGATCCGTTCGGGCTGACGGTCTGCCCGGGCTCGGGGTGCGGTGTGGAGGAGACCGATCCGGCCGACGAGTCGCAGGGCGCCCAGGATCTGGACGCGGCGCTGCTGCTGACGCTGCCGGAGAGCCTGGACTGGCGGACGCAGCCGTTCTCGCACATCGGGGGGCCGGGTTCGCGCCCGCTGCGGGTGCCGGAGCAGGGCGGCCGCCGCTCCTGACGGCGGGTCATCCGGGGGCGGGAGCGGACTGCTACGGTCGGGGCCTCGCGCCACGCGCGGGGCCTGACGACCCTTGAGGAGTTCGCGTGCCGTTGCCGATTCCCCTCCACTGCCCGCGCTGCGGTGCCGCCGCCGAGGACTTCTCCGGCTGCGCGGCCTGCCGGGAGGAGGGGATCGGCGCCAACCCCGTGCCGCCGCTCGCGGATCTGTCGGGGCTGTCCCTGGAGACGTATCCGGGCGGGCCGTGGGGATGGCCCTCGGCGCTGTCGGCGCCCGTCGCCGCCCCGGTCACGCTCGGCGAGGGCGGCACGCCCCTCGTGTCCCTGCCGGGGGACGGGCCGGACGGGCTGTGGGTGAAGTACGAGGGCGCCAACCCGACCGGTTCGCACAAGGACCGGGCGATGGCCGTGGGCGTCGCGGCGGCGCTGGCCGCCGGCGCGGACACGGTCGCGGCGGCCTCCTCGGGCAACGCGGGCGCGGCCGTCGCCGCGTACGCCGCCCGGGCGGGCCTGCGCTGTGTGGTGTTCACCACGGGCGAGGTCCCCGGGCCACTGCGGGCGCAGATCGACGCGCTGGGCGCGGTACGGGTCGTCCGGGACGACACGGCCGCGCGGAACGCGGCGATGCGCGAGGCCGTCGAGCGGTTCGGCTGGTATCCGCTGACCAGTTACGCCACGCCCGCCCCGGGCGGCAACGCCTATGCCAACGAGGGCTACAAGTCCGTCGCGTACGAGCTCGCCCGGGACGTGCCCGGTTTCCGTGCGGGCGCGGGGGCCGTGGTGGTGCCCACCTGCCGGGCCGATCTGCTGTCCGGGATCGCCCGTGGCTTCCGTGAGCTGCGGGCCGCCGGGCTGGTGACCGGTACGCCCCGGCTGGTCGCGGCCGAACCGGCGGGCGCCGCCCCGTACAGCGCGGCCCTAGCGCTCGCCGGACGGGCGGAGCAGGAGCGGGTGTCGGTGGACCCGGCGCCCTCCCCCGCCTTCTCACTGGGCGAGAGCCGTCCGGTGTGGCAGGGGCTGGACGCGCTGTGGGGCGCGGACGGGGCGGCGCTCGCCGTGCCCACCGAGGAGTTCATGGCCGAGCACCGGGCACTGGCGGCGCGCGGGCTCTTCCTGGAGCCGTCGTCGGCGGTGGGCGTCGCGGCGGCCCGCGGCATGGCGCGTTCGCGCGCGGGCGGCGGGCCGATCGTGGCAATCGGCACCGCGACGGGCTTGAAGGACACGGCGAGTGTCACCGGCCCCGGGGCGGCCGAGGAGCACGTCCCGGAGCTGGCGAAGCTCACTCGCTGAGTGCGGGCCGGTCCTGGCTGGTCGCGCCCACGCGGCGGCAGCCGCATATCGATGCTGTCCCGCGCCCCTTACGGGGCCCCGTCAGCGCGACTCGGGCCCCGCGAGGTGCCGGGCCACCACCATCCGCTGGATCTGATTCGTGCCCTCCACGATCTGAAGAACCTTCGCCTCCCGCATATACCGCTCCGCGGGGAAGTCCGCCGTATAGCCGTAGCCACCCATGAGCTGCACCGCGTCGGTGGTGACCCGCATGGCCGCGTCCGAGCAGAAGAGCTTGGCCATGGCGGCCTGCTTGGCGAAGGGCCGCCCCGCGTCGCGGAGCCGGGCGGCGGCGAGGTAGAGCGCGCGGCCCGCCTCGATCTGGGTGGCCATGTCGGCGAGCATGAACCGCAGGCCCTGGAAGTCGGCGACCGGGCGGCCGAACTGCCGTCGTTCGGTGGTGTAGGCAAGGGCCTGGTCGAGGGCGGCCTGGGCGACGCCGACGGCGCAGGCGGCGATGCCGAGCCGCCCGGAGTCGAGGGCGGACAGGGCGATGGCGAAGCCCTGGCCCTCGTCGCCGACGCGCCGCGCGTCGGCGACCTCGACCCCGTCGAAGTGGAGCTGGGCGGTGGGCGAGCCCTTCAAGCCCATCTTCCGCTCGGGCGGCGCCGCCGTGAGGCCCGGGGCGTCGCCGGGCACGAGGAACGCGGTGATGCCGTGGGCTCCCTCGCCGCCGGTGCGCGCCAGGACGGTGTAGAAGTCGGCGATCCCGCCGTGGGTGGTCCAGGCCTTGGTGCCCTCGATGGTCCAGGTGTCGCCGACGCGGGTGGCGCGGGTGCGCAGGGCGGCGGCGTCGGAGCCGGCGGCGGGTTCGGAGAGGCAGTAGGCGCCCAGGAGGCCCCCGCCGAGCATGGCGGGCAGGTGCGTCCGGCGCTGTTCCTTGGTGCCGTAGCCGGCGAGGGCGTGGCAGGCGAGGGTGTGGACGCTGACGCCGAGGCCCACGGTGAGGCGGGCGGCGGCGAGTTCCTCGAGCACCTGGAGATAGACCTCGTACGGCTGGTCGCCGCCGCCGAACTCCTCGGCGTACGGCAGGGCGAGCAGCCCCGACGCGGAGAGCAGTCCGAAGACCTCGCGCGGGAAGTGCCCGGCGTCCTCCTCCTCGGCCGCGGTGGGCACGATCTCCCGCTGTACCAGGTCCCGCACGAGCGAGAGCAGGTCGCGGGCCTCCTCCGTGGGCAGCTGACGTTCCACCGGCTGCGGTCCGTGATCGGTCATGGCGGTGGCTCTCCTCCCTGTCGGGCGCTGCGGCGAAGGCCGCCCGGGGGTGGGGGCGACGCTGCCGTGGATGCCCAGCCGATGGTCGCGCGCCGGGTCGCGGAAACGCGCGACCTGCGGCTGTGGCGGGTTGGAGTATGCCCGATCGGGGGCCCCGCGTCACCGGTCCGCCGATCTTGAATGTTTGCTCGGTTTGGTACGAACCATTGACCGTATTGGTCTAGTCCTCCTACGGTTTCCCCACCGTTCAACGCGTCCATGCCAAGAGCACGTTCCTCCCCCACCGAGGAGAACCTCATGCCCAGACCGTACGGACAGCGCGCCCGCGCCTGGCTCACGGCGGTGGCCGCCGGAGCCGCCCTGCTGGCGGGCGGCCTCACCGCGAGCCCGGCCACCGCCGACGACACCACGGACACCTCCGCCGGCCACCGGGTGGTCGGCTACTTCACCAACTGGGGTGTCTACGAGCGCAATTACCACGTAAAGAACATCGAGACCTCCGGCTCCGCCGCGAAGCTCACCCACATCAACTACGCCTTCGGCAATGTCACCGGCGGCAAGTGCGCGATCGGCGACGCCTACGCCGACTACGACAAGTTCTACGACGCCGCCGGCAGCGTCGACGGCAAGGCCGACACCTGGGACGACGGCGCCCTGCGCGGCAACTTCAACCAGTTGCGCAAGCTCAAGAAGCTCCACCCGGGCCTCAAGGTGGTCTGGTCCTTCGGCGGCTGGACCTGGTCCGGCGGCTTCGGCGAGGCGGCGAAGAACCCCGCCGCGTTCGCGGAGTCCTGTTACGGGCTGGTCAAGGACCCGCGCTGGGCCGATGTCTTCGACGGCATCGACATCGACTGGGAGTACCCCAACGCCTGCGGGCTGACCTGCGACACCAGCGGCCGCACCGCCTTCCGCGACGTCATGGCCGCGCTGCGCGCGAAGTTCGGCGGCAAGAGCGTGGTCACGGCGGCCATCACCGCCGACGCCTCCTCCGGCGGCAAGATCGACGCCGTCGACTACGCGGGCGCCGCGCGCTACGTCGACTGGTACAACCCCATGACCTACGACTACTTCGGCGCCTGGGACGCCAAGGGCCCCACCGCCCCCCACTCGCCGCTGACGTCCTACAACGGCATCCCGAAGGCCGGGTTCAACACCGACGCCACCATCACCAAGCTCCAGTCGCTCGGCATCCCGTCGTCCAAGCTGCTGCTGGGCATCGGCTTCTACGGGCGCGGCTGGACCGGCGTCACCCAGTCCGCCCCGGGCGGCACGGCCACCGGCCCCGCGAAGGGCACCTCCGAGGCCGGCTTCGAGGACTACCGGGTGCTGAAGAACACCTGCCCGGCCACCGGCACGGCCGGCGGCACCGCTTACGCCAAGTGCGGCGACGACTGGTGGAGCTACGACACCCCGTCGACCATCGCCGGGAAGATGGCCTACAAGAACCGGCAGAACCTGGGCGGCACGTTCTTCTGGGAGCTCGGCGGCGACACCGCCGACGGTGAACTGATCAAGTCCATCAACTGACCTTCAACTGACCTTGACGACGAATGCCTCCCGTCCGGCGGACGGGAGGCATTCGTCGTTTCACTCCGAGGGGAAGAGCCCGGGCTCGATCTCCGGCTGCTCCAGCGGCCGGGTGGCCAGCGAGGTGTCGGCCTTGGCCCGCTCGGCTATCTCACGGCACGTCAGGAACTCCACGTCGCCGTGCGACATGCCGTACTCGATCAGGGAGCGCAGCGCCTCCGCCCGGCCCGGACGGCCGGTGAGGAAGGGGTGGTTGGTGAGCATGAACAGCGAGTTGTAACGCCGCATCGCGTCCAGCTCGTACTTCCACATCGACAGCGTCTTCTGCGGGTCCTCGATGATGGACCCGATCTGCGGCGCCGGCAGGAACGCGTACTGCTCCCAGTCGTCCAGCGACCAGTGCGGGGGCAGTTCCACGACACCGCCCTTGTCGGTGGGCACGTGGTAGGGGCGGTCGTCGTTCATCATCGACGAGTCGTAGAGCAGCCCGTACTCCGCGACCAGCGAGGCCGTCTGCCAGCTCGCCTCCCACAGCCCGGCGCGGTGGCCATGGACGGGCACGTCCTGCTTCTGGAAGACCTCCAGGGCGCGCTCGAAGTCGTTCCGTTCCTCGGCGGACGTCATCGACGTCGCCGGCACATGGCTGTAGGAGTGGTGCGCGATCTCGTGGCCCGCCTCCACCACCTGCGCCACGAGATTGGGGCGGCGCTCGGCCACCCAGCCCGGGAAGAAGAACGTGGCGGGCACGCCGAGTTCGCGCAGAATTCCCAGGATGCGCGGCACGCCGACATCGGGGCCGAAAGCCTGATGGGTCATCGTCATCGCGTGCCGTGCGTACTTCTCGCCCATGGAGAGCACACCGGTCTCGGCGTCCACATCGAATGTGAGCGCCACCGCGGCGGCCTTTCCGGGGCCAAGCCAGGATGCAGTCATGAAAGGGACCCTAAACAGGGCGGCGACCCTTCACAATGGACACTCGCACATGATCACGACCCCTTCCGTGTAGATCTGTACAACAGCCCCCACGGGGAGCCTTGTCAACGGCCGTGACCTGCGCCGACACTCCGCCACCCGGGCCCGTCACCACTCGGACGGGTAGCCGGGCGGCACTACCCGAAGAGGTAGTGGAAGCGGCTTCACCGCACCTCGTACAGTCGTTGACGTCCCCGAGAAAAGCCCTCACGGAATGGCAGTGACAGTGATGGCATTACCCCCGACGTCCCGGGTACGGGCCCAGCCTGAAGAATGCCCGGAGCGGGAATTCCGCGCGGCGGCCGGTAAATTCGCGTCCGGTGTCACGGTGGTCACGACAAGAAATGGCGGCGAAGTGTTCGCCAAGACCGTCTCGGCATTCGGTTCGCTCTCCCTGGATCCGCAGATGGTGTCCGTGTCCATCGGGCGGATGAGCCCGCTGGTGACGGCGGTCCTGGCCACCGAGGTCTTCGCGGTCAGTGTGCTCCGCGACGACCAGCAGCGCGTCTCCCGCCACTTCGCCACCCGCGGCAACGGCAGGGCGATCGGCACCTTCCCGTCCGTGGCCACCGAATCGTTCGTCACCGGCGCCCCGGTCATCAGCGGGTCTCTCAGCTATTTCGACTGCCGGCTGGAGAGCGTGGTGGGCGGCGGCGACCACGCGATCCTGATCGGCAAGGTGGTCGCCACCGGCAGCGTCCCCGGACGCCCGCTGGTGTACTTCGACGGCGGCTACCGGGAGATCGACGCGCCCGGCGCGGCGACGGGCATACCGGCATGAGCCCGCTCACCGCCGCCTTCGACGACCGTGCCCGGCACACCCCCGACGCCCCCGCCCTGATCTGGCGCGGCACACCCGTCCCCTACGGCGAACTGGGCGCGCTCGCGGGCGTCTTCCAGGAACGGCTGCGCCACCTGGGCGGCGACCGCACGGCACCCGTGTGCGTACCCGCCCGCAGAACGCCGGAGACCCTGGCCCTGATCGTCGCCGCTCTGCGCGACGGCCGCCCCGTGCTGCTGCCCTCCGCCGAGCTCGGCGCCGACACCCTGCGCGAACTCACCGCAGGCGCGGGCATCGAGCGGGTGCTGACGGCCGAACCCGGCTACGACGCGCCCGGCGGGCTCCACGTCGAGACGCTGACGCCCCTCGCGGACGCCCCGGCCGTCCCCGAGGGGACGGGCCTGCTGCTCACCACGTCCGGCTCCACCGGGACGCCCAAGGTCGTGCCCCTGCCGCTCGACGCCGTCGGCCGTTTCACCGACTGGGCGGCGGAGCACTTCGGCATCGGGCCGGACACGGCGGTGCTCAACTACGCGCCCCTCAACTTCGACCTGTGCCTGCTGGAGGTGTGGACGACCCTGGCCGCAGGCGGCCGCGTGGTCCTCGTCGACCCGGACCGGGCCACCGACGGAGCCCATCTGCGCGAGCTGATATCCGCCCATGACGTCCACCTCGTCCAGGGCGTGCCGCTGCTCTACCGGCTGCTCGCCGAGGACGCCGAGCGTACGGAGGGCCCGCCGCTGAAATCCGTGCGGCATGTCGTCCTCACCGGCGACGCGGTGCCGCCGCGGCTGCTCGCCCGGCTGCCGGAGCTCTTCCCGGACGCCTCCTTCGCCAATGTCTACGGCTGCACCGAGACCAACGACAGCCTGATCCTCGACGCCGGGCCGCTGCTGGCCCGCGACCCGGAGACCGCGGGCCCGCTGCCGGTCGGCAGACCGCTGCCGGGCGTCCGCGTCCTGGTCCTGGGGGAGGACGGGCAGCCGGTCGACGGGCCCGGCACCGGCGAACTGCTGGTGCACACCCCCTTCCAGGCGCACGGCTATCTGGACCCCGCGCTCGGCGCCGACCGCTTCGTCCGCCGCGCCGACGCGGACGGGCCCCGCGTCTGGTTCCGCAGCGGGGACCTGGTCCGGCGGACCGACGACGGCACCCTCCACCTGGTCGGGCGCACCGACTTCCAGGTCAAGGTGCGCGGCGTGCGGCTCTCCCTGGAGGAGGTCGAGCAGGCCCTGCTCGCCCACCCCGAGGTGGCCGACGCCGTGGTCGTCACCGTCCCCGACGAGGCGGCGGGCAAACGGCTCCAGGCGCTGGTGCGCCGCACCGCCGGCTCCGGCCTGCACGTCCTCGCCCTGCGCGAGCACTGCGCCCGGCGGCTGGCCAGAACCGCCATACCGAGCGACATCCGCATCACCGACGCGGCCCTGCCGAAGGGCCCCACTGGAAAGAACGACCGCGCCGCCGTCGGCGACGTACGGCGGCTGAAGGGATAGAGGGCATGGACCGCCCCACGGAAATCAAGCGCTTCCTGATCACGGAGTTCCTGCCGGATCTGACCGCCGACCAGCTCGATCCCGACTACGACCTGCTGGCGACGGGCGTGATCGACAGCCTTCAGGTGGTCCGGGTCGTCAACTGGGTCACCACCCGTTACGCCGTTCCGCTCGACCAGGTCGAAATCACCCCCGGCGACTTCCGTTCCGTGAACGCCATCGACGCGTTCGTCACCACTTTCGAAGAGACGAGGAACCAGAATGTTCACGCGTGAAAAGAACAAGGTCCAGACCGTCGAGTGGGGAAACGGTCAGAGCAGCAGACTGCTGACCGAGTCCGACGGAATGGGATTCACCGTCGCCGACACGCTCGTCCGCGCCGGCACCAAGTCGCGGCTCCAGTACCGCCGCCACCTGGAGGCCTGCTACTGCATCAGCGGCCGGGGCGAGGTGGTCAGCGCCGACGGCTCGAAGAGCTTCCCCATCGAGCCCGGCGTCCTCTACGCCCTCGACGAGCACGACGCCCACTTCCTCATCGCCGACCCCGACACCGATCTCCACCTGATCAGCGTCTTCAACCCGCCGCTGCGGGGCGACGAGGTGCACAGCCTCGACGAGAGCGGCTTCTCCCACTACTAGAGCGCCCCGACGGGAGGCCGGGGACTTCCCCTCCCCGGCCTCCGTCCGGACCACACCGAGAAGGTCGGTACCTGATGCACTGGTCGGAAGATCAGCGAGAACTACGGGCCGCCGTCGCGGCCCTGGGCGAACGGCTCGGCGAGGGGCACCTGGAGCGCGACCGCACGGGAGAGTTCTCGCACGACAACTGGAAGCTGCTGCGCGAGTCGGACCTGTTCCGGCTGCCCTTCGAGGAGCGCTGGGGCGGCCTGGGCCAGTCGCTCACCACCACCCTGTACGTCCTCGAGGGCCTGGGGCAGGCGTGCCGCGACGCGGGCCTGAGCTTCTCGGCCACCACACACATGGTGAGCACCGGCGTGCCGATCCAGCGCTTCGGCTCGCCCGCGCTCAAGGAGCGTTTCCTGCCGGCGGTCTGCGCGGGCGATGTGATCGGCGCCCACGCGATCTCCGAGCCGGAGGCCGGCTCGGACATGCTCTCCCTGCGCACCACGGGCCGGGTCGAGGACGGCCACCTCGTCCTCAACGGCAACAAGGCGTTCGTCACCAACGGCCCCATAGCCGATCTGTTCGTCGTGTACGTCTCGACGGGCGAGCGCGGCAGCCCCTTCGGGATCACGGCCGTCGTCGTCGAACGCGACCGGCCCGGCCTGACGGTGGGCAGCCCGATGGCGAAGATGGGCCTGCGCACCTCCCCGCTGTCCGAGCTGTTCTTCGACGACTGCCGGGTGCCCCTGGAGAACGTCATCGGCCGCGTCGGCACGGGCTTCGTCGTCTTCGACCACGTGATGAAGTGGGAGGTCCTGTGCTCCTTCGTCGTGAACATCGGCGAGATGCGGGCCCGTCTGGAGCGCGTGATCGACTACGCCCGCACCCGTAAGCAGTTCGGCAAGCCCATCGGCTCCCACCAGGCCGTGGCCCACCGGATCGCCCGGATGCGCGTCGCCACCGACACCGCCCGGACCGCCCTGTACGAGGCGGCGCTGAAGGTCGAGGCCGGCGAGGACGCCACGGTGGAGGTCGCCACCGCCAAGCTCCTGGCCAGCGAGGGCAATCTCGCCTCCGCCGTCGCGGCCGTGCAGACCTTCGGCGGCTACGGCTACATGGCCGAGTACGGCCTGGAGCAGGACCTGCGCAACGCCGTCGCCGGAACGATCTACTCGGGCACCACCGACATCCAGTACTCCCGCATCGCCACCACGATGGGTCTTTGACGATGAGCACTCCAGACTTCGCAGAATTCCTGCGTCCCACCGAGTTCCTCGACCACGACTCCCCCGAGGTCCAGGACTTCGTCGCACGGTCGGGGGCACACGAGGAGACCACCGCGACCGGGAAGGCCGTCCGGCTCTACTACGCCGTGCGCGACGGCGTCGACTACGAGGTGTACGCCACCAGCCTGGAGCGCGACGCGCTGCGGGCGAGCTCGGTGGTCCGCACCGGAAAGGGATTCTGCCTCCACAAGTCCGTGCTCTACGCGGCGGCGGTCCGCTCGGTCGGCGTCCCCAGCCGGCTGGTCTACGCCGATGTGCGCAACCACCTCGCCTCGGAGCGGCTCCAGCGCATGGTGGGCGGCGAGGTCTTCCACCACGGCCTGGTCTCCGTCCACCTCGACGGCCGCTGGATGCGCGTCACCCCGGTCTTCAACGGCCTGTTGTGCCGGCTGTACGGGATGACCCCGCTGGAGTTCGACGGCACGGCCGACAGCGTGTACCACCCGTACGACGCCCAGGGCGCGCGGGCGATGGAGTTCCTGACGGACTACGGCGACTACGCCGACGTGCCGTACGAGCTGCTGCTGGAGCGCATGCGCGCCAAGCACCCCGGCATGTTCGCCGCCGGGGCCGCGATCTCCGGCAGCGGTTCGCTGGCCGACGAGGCGCCCGTCCCCGCACCGTAAACCACTCGGAAGTCACCACTCCATGGCCTGGATCTACCTTCTCATCGCCATCGCGTTCGAGATCGTCTTCGCTCTCGGCGCGAACGCCTCCAAGGGCTTCACCCGCCTGTGGATCTCGCTGATCACCCTGGTCGGCATCGTGGGCGGCATCTACTTCATCAGCCTCGCGCTGCGCACGCTGGACGTGAGCGTCGGCTACACGATCTGGACGAGCGTGGGCGCCCTGGGCACGGTCGTCCTCGGTGCCGTGATCTTCAAGGAGAAGATCACGCCCGCCAAGCTGCTGTGCTTCGCCGCCATCATCGGCGGCGTGGTCGGCCTCAAGTCGATGGGGGCGGCCTGATGGGCGTACAGCGCAGCGAAAGCGCGAAGGCCTGGACGCTCCTGCTGATCGCGGCCGCCTTCGAGATCGTCTTCGCCCTGAGCTCCGCCGCCAACGAGGGCTTCACCCGCCTGGTGCCGTCCCTGATCACCGCGGTGGCGGGCGGTGGCGGCGTGTATCT
Organism: Streptomyces hesseae; assembly: GCF_031845785.1. Taxonomy (NCBI): domain Bacteria; kingdom Bacillati; phylum Actinomycetota; class Actinomycetes; order Kitasatosporales; family Streptomycetaceae; genus Streptomyces; species Streptomyces hesseae. The sequence goes on along the minus strand of NZ_JAVRFI010000006.1, from coordinate 263,525 downwards.
GCTGAGCCTCGCGCTCAGGACCCTCGATGTCGGCATCGGCTACACCGTCTGGACCGGCATCGGCTCGGTGGGCGCGGTGGTCTTCGGGGCGCTGCTGTTCGGCGAGAGCATCACCGTCGGCAAGGTCGTCTGTCTCGTGGCGATCATCGGCGGGGTGCTGGGGCTGCACATGACGACGGAGAGCGCGCCCGAGGCGGACCACGGGGCGGACGACGAGGCCGACCGGCCGGAATCCGTAGTACCGGACGTAGTACCGGAAAGGACAGCGAAGCAATGAAGCACAGCACACGGTCGATTGCCGTCGTGGGGGCGGGCCAGGCAGGCCTGCAACTCGCCCTCGGCCTGCGCCGCTCCGGCCATCACGTCACCCTCGTGTCGAACAGGACCGCGCGACAGGTCCTCGACGGCCGGGTGATGTCGACGCAGATCATGTTCGGCGACGCCCTGGAGACCGAGCGCCGTCTGGGCCTGGACCACTGGGAGGGCATCGCGCCCCCCATCGAGGGCCTGACCTTCACCGTGGCCCCCGACGCCGTCAAGGCCATCGACTTCGAGGCCCGGCTCGCGGCCCCGGGCCAGTCGGTCGACCAGCGCGTCAAGGTCGCCGCCTGGCTGGAGGAGTTCGCGGCCGCCGGAGGCGACCTGCGCATCGCCGAGGCGGGCGTGGCCGAGCTGGAGGGGCTGGCCGCGAGCCACGACCTCGTGCTCGTCGCCGCCGGCAAGGGCGAGATCGCCGGGATCTTCGAACGCGACGAGGAACGCTCGCCGTTCGCCGCCCCGCAGCGCGTCGCGGCCGTCTCCTACGTCCACGGCCTGCGCCCCCGCGACTCCTTCGTCGCCTGCTCGGCCAACCTCATACCGGGCGTCGGCGAGTACTTCATCGTCCCGGCGCTGACGAAGAGCGGTCCCTGCGACTGCCTCTTCCTCAACGGCGTGCCCGGCGGTCCCCTGGACGCCTTCGCGGACGTCGGCTCCCCCGAGGAGCACCTGGACCGCACCAAGAAGCTGCTCGCCGAGTTCCTGCCCTGGGAGGCCGAGCGCGCCGCCGACGCGGTGCTCACCGACCCGGGCGGCGTGCTCGCCGGGCGGCTGACGCCGACCGTGCGCAAGCCGGTGGCCACCCTGCCCTCGGGCCGTAAGGTCCTGGGCGTCGCCGACGTCCTCGTCGTCAACGACCCGCTGACCGGCCAGGGCTCCAACAGCGCCGCCAAGTGCGCCGACGTCTATCTGCGGGAGATCCTCGCGCACGGGGACCGGCCCTTCGACGCCGACTGGATGACGGCCACGTTCGAGGCGTTCTGGGAGTACGCGCGGCACGTCGTGCGCTGGACCAACGGTCTGCTGCCCCCGGCGCCCGCCCATGTGGTGGACCTGCTCGACGCCTCCCAGCGGCAGCCCGGGCTCGCCGGCCGGGTCGCGGAGGGCTTCAACAACCCGCCGAGCCTGGACCCCTGGTGGCACGAGCCGGAGGCGGCCCGCCGGGAGATCCTCCCGGAACCGGCCGTCCGGTGACGGGGCGAGGAGAGGCATCATGACCGACCTGCCCGGTCTGTCCTTCCGGGCCGCCCTCGCGGCGGCCCGGAAGGAGGACCCCCACGCCCACCACACCTACGACCAGCCGCTGCCCCGGCACGAGATCGCCGCGCACTACGCGGCGCGGCACGCGGGCATCCCCGCCACGTCCTCCTCGCGCACCGAGGACATCGCGCTGTACACCCGCGTCACCGACGCGGCCGCCGGAATGCCCGTGGTGCTCGGGGCGTTCGGCGACGCGGAGCGGCTGCGGCGCTGGCTGCCCGGCCTGCCCCGGCGCACGAACGGGGACACCGTCGCCCGGCTGCTCGCCGCCTGCCAGGAGCCCAAGCACCTGGAGAGCTCGCCCTTCCCGCACGTACGGCTCGGCGAGGACGTCGACCTCGGGGCGCTGCCCGCGCTGTGGGCCACCGAGCGCGACGCCGGCCCGTACCTGACGACCGGGCTGCTCCACGCGCACGACCCCCGCACCGGGCGCAGCGCCACGGCCGTGCACCGGATGCTGGTCCGGGACCGGAACCAGCTGGTGATCTGGATGCTGCCCAGCCGCCGGCTGCTGGCGATGTACCACGAGGCGGTGGAGCGGGGCGAGCGCCTGCCGGTGTCGGTGAACCTCGGGGCGCCGCCCGCCGTGATGGTGGCGTCGGCGGTGGGCAGCGGCTTCCTGCCCGCCGGTGTGAGCAAGACGGCCCTGGCGGGTGCCCTGGCGGGCGGGCCGGTGGCCATGGCCCCGGCGGTGAGCCAGCCGGTGCCGGTCTTCGCCGAGTCCGAGGTGGTCCTGGAGGGGTACTTCGACGGGACGAGCGCCCCGGAGGCGCTGCCGGGCCGGCCGCCGGGGCATTCGCTGCCGGAGGTGCTGGGCTACGACGGCAACGCGGCGGAGGACCTTCCGGCGATCACGGTCACCGCGGTGACGTCCCGTGAGGCGCCGGTGTTCCCGGCGGTGATCGGGCCGGGCCGGGAGCAGTCGCTGATCCTGGGGCTGGCCGGCGCGGTGGCGCTGGGGCTGTCGGGGGCGGGTGGCGAGCTGCTGAGCGACGCCCACTACTCCCCCGCGGGCGGCGGGATGTTCCTGCTGGTGCTCCAGGTGCGCAAGTCGGGCCCCGGGGACGACGAGCGGGTGCGGGCGATGGCGAGGGACGTCCTGGACCGGCACCGGTTCGCCAAGGTGGTCGTCCTGGTCGACGAGGACGTGGCGCCGGACTCGGCCGAGGACGTGCTGTGGGCGATGACCACGCGCGCGGACCTGTCCGCCGACGCCCTGCACTTCACGGGCTTCCCCCGGGTCGGGCTCGACCCCTCGCAGGGGGAGGCGTGGGCCGCCGCGCGCGGGCGGGAGGCGACCGGGAGCCGTACGGTCGTCGACGCCACCGTGCCCTTCGCCCTGCGGGGGCGGCACGGCCGCAGCTTCCCGGGCACCGTCGCATGACTGATCCGCGCACGACGGGGACGCGGCCCCGCCGGCTGATCGTGGGGATCACCGGGGCCACGGGTTCGGTGATCGGGATCCGGCTGCTGGAGGCCCTGCGGTCGCTGGACGTCGAGACCCATCTGGTGTTCACCAAGTGGGGGCGGGCGACGCTGGAGATGGAGACCGACTGGAAGGCGGCGGAGGTGGCGGCGCTGGCCGACCACGTCCATGGGCCGGGCGACCAGGCGGCGGCCATCTCCAGCGGCTCGTACCCCACGGACGGGATGGTCATCGCGCCGTGCAGCATGAAGACCCTGGCCGCGGTGCGGGCGGGGTTCGGCGACGGGCTGGTGCACCGGGCCGCCGACGTCACGCTCAAGGAGCGGCGCCGGCTGGTGCTGGTGCCGCGCGAGCTGCCGTTGTCCGAGATCCATCTGGAGAACATGCTGGCGCTCACGCGGATGGGCGCGGTGATCGCCCCTCCGGTGCCGGCGTTCTACAACCGGCCGCGGAGCGTGTCCGACATCGTGACGCACATCGTGGCCAGGACGCTGGACCAGTTCGGCCTCGAACTGCCGGCGGCGCGGCGCTGGTACGGGCCCGGGCCCGCCCGCCGGGAGGGCGCCCGCGCCGGCGCGGTGACGGGCTGAGCGGCCGCACCGCCCCGGCGGGGGCGGTGCGGCCGACAGCGGCTACGCCGGTGGGGCCAGGGCCGCGGTGGCGCCGGAGGTTCCCCCGGTGCCACCCCGCACGACGCGGACCAGGTCGACGCGGGAGGCGACGCCCAGCTTCCGGAAGACCTTGCGCAGGTGGTAGTTGACGGTGTGCGGGGACAGGCCGAGTCGGCGGGCGATCTGCCGGTTGGTGAGCCCTTCGTGCACCAGGCCCGCGATGACGGCCTCCTGGTCGCTCAGATGTCCTCGATAGGGCGTGGCCCCCGGCTCGTCCGTTCCTGTTCCTCCCGGCTCCGTCAGGAGGGCGGGGCAGGTGGATTCCGGTGCCCCGAAGGCCTGGCCGCGCAAGGCGTCACGAACGGTTTCGGGCATCCAGCCGGTAATCAGCCGGTGCAACAACTCGTCGCGGAACGTGAGCCGTCCGGCATTGTTCTCCAGAACTCCGGCCGCGACCACTTCGTCCAGGGTCGGCAACAACGCCGTGGGCGGCTCGTTCAGCACCCGGGCGACTTTATCGAAGGAGACTTCATTTCCCAGCGCGGCCGCGACCCTGACCATCTGACGGAACTCCGGTGAATATCCCATGAGGGAACTCTCGACCCGTTCCACCAGTCGCCGGGGCAGCCGGTCGGTCACCAGCCGGGCCCGGTATCCGTCCACCGCGATGCTGCCTTCCTCCAGCATTCCCTGGGTGAGTTCCAGCAGCCGGCGCGGATGCCCGCCGGCCCGGCCCAGGATCCGGGCCAGCCCGGCGTCGGGCGGTGCGCCGAGGGCGTCGCCGGCGAGCGCCATCGCCGCACTGGGGCGCAGGGGGCCCAGTTTGATCCGCTCGGTGCCCGCGGTGGGGCTGAGCAGCATGCCCTCCAGGGGCGGGGCCCCGGCGGACGGGCGGCGGGCGAGGATCCACACCCGCGCCGGGCCGTCCGGCCCGGCCTCGTGGGCGATGAGGGTCCGCACGTCCTCGTGGTCCAGGTGGTGGGCGTTGTCGACCGCCACGGCATAGGGATGGTGGGGGTTGTAGGGGTCCCGTTGCGGCAGTCCCCCGGCCGTGTGCGAGCCGTCGGCGGATTTGGCGCAAATCCGCAGCCCGAACCCTTCGGCAATGAGCATGGACTCGCGCAGCAACCGGGATTTCCCGCAGCCCGGCGGTCCTTCGATCGTGATCAGTGTGCAGCGCCCGGCCATGACATGCCCGATGAGTGACGTCAGCCGATCGACTTCGGCTTCCCGTCCACGCAGCGGAGCATCGGGCACGGCTCCCAGCATCTGATTCCCTCCTTCCGCCCGCGCCGGTCAAGCACGCGTCAAGACGGCCGCCGCCGTTCCGATACGCCGATGCCGGCACCGCGACGATTCAGTGTGCAACCAGTTTGCGGGGAGGGCGTTCTCGCCGGCCGGGACGAGCTCGATATCAAGCCGTTCGCTTTCCGGCAGGTTTCAGAACTCGGCGTCCGTTTCCGCCGGTTGCGCCACTCGTTCTCCGGAGGCTTCCGGCGCGGGGTGCCCGGCCCGCGCCCGTCCTCACCCGGCGTCGGCGGCGGGCGGCGGGAGTCGCCGGTCCCGGACGTCGGCGACGGCGACCGCCGCCAGGGCCGCGAGCACCACGGCGACCAGCACGAATCCGGTGTCGTAGCCCGCGTACTGGGCGACGAGGCCGACGCAGAAGCCGCCGAGGCCGAGGCCCGCGTCGAAGGCGAGATTCCACTGCGCGCTGCCGACGCTGGAGTCGCCGGCGCGCTGGAGGGCCAGGACCAGGGTCGCGTTCTGGAGGGCGCCGAACCCGATGCCGAAGACCACCATGAGCACCAGCAGGGCGCCGGTGTGCCGGGTGGCGACGCCGCCGAGCACGCCGAGGGCGGCGAGCAGGGTCGCGGGCGGCAGCAGTACGCGGTGGCCGTGGCGGTCGCCGAGGCGGCCCGACGCCCAGCGGCTGGCGGCGGCGGACAGCTGGAGGCAGAGCAGCGCCAGCGGGGTGAGCCAGACGGGGTCGCGCGGCGCGGCGGGCGGCAGGAAGGTCACGACGGTGCCGGAGGCCATGGTGCCCGCCGTCAGCAGGACGAGCGGGCGCAGGATCGCCGGGCGGGCGAGGCCCGCGACGACCCGGGCGCGGCCGGGCGGCGCCGGGCGGGGCGCGGCGACGGCCAGGGCGGCGAGAAGACCGCAGGCCGGTGCCAGGGCCCCGGCGGCGAACAGCGGACCGTAGCCGAACTGGTGGGAGAGCAGCACCCCGCAGGGCGTGCCGACGGCCCCGCCCAGCCCGGTGGCCAGTCCGTACCAGCCGGTGGCGGTGCCACGGCGGCCGGGGGGCGCCAGTTCGGCCACGGCCGCGCTGCCGGCGACCACGAACATCCCGAAGCCGACGCCGCGCAGCACGGCGCAGACCAGGGTCACCGGGAGGCTGTCGGTGACGAGCGGTACGGCGGCCGGGGCGCCGAGGAGGACCATGGCGGCCAGCAGCACGGTCCGGTGGCCGACGGCGGCGATGACGCGGGGCATCGCGGGCTGCACGGCGACCGTGGCGCCCATCAGCAGTCCGGTGACCACTCCGCCGGCGGCCCGCTGGCCGCTGCTCTCGGCGGCGAACTCGGGCACGGTCGCCAGCAGCAGGTAGAAGCCCGTGAAGCCGCTGAACGTGCACAGCAGCACCGCCGTCATGGACCGGCCGAACATTTCTGACGGTGTGTCACGGGCGAGGAGCGCGGGGGGTTGTTTCACGACAATGATCTCAACCGCCCGAAAGCCTCACGAACAGTGGATGGATCTCCATGGATGGGGCATTCGGCTGTGTGATCGTCCAGTTGGCGGGGCGGGGTCCGGACGGGGCGGTCCGGGCCGGTGGTCCGATTCCCGCCACCGGTGGTCGCGGACGGTGGACAGGGGCGTCGTCTCCTGTGTTGTGTCCGACGGGTGACCGCGCCCTTGAACCACCCGCAGAACCCCCCACACGAACAGCCGCCCCCGCCGGGGCAGGACCACGCCATGCTGCGCGTCCGCGACCTGCTCGGCGTTCCCGGGCTCGGCCTGGAGGCCGTGCCGGGCACCGGGGACACGGACCGCGCGGTCCGCTGGGCCCATGTGACCGAGCTGCCCGACCCCGGCCCCTACGCCGGGCCGGACGAACTGGTGCTCACCAACGGGCTCTGGCTCGGCCGGCAGGAGTGTGCCGCGTACGTCCGTCGCCTGGCCGAATCCGGTGCCGCCGGGCTGGTCTTCGGGCTGCGGACGGACATGCCCGACGTGCCGGACGACCTCGTCGCGGCCTGCCGGGCGGCCGGGCTGCCGCTGCTGCGGCTGCCCGTCGAGGTGCCGTTCACCGCCGTCACCCAGGCCGTGGCGACCGCCCAGGCCGAGCAGCGGCAGCGGCATCTGCTGGACGCCCTGCGGCACAGCAACGCGCTGACCCGAGCCGTCTCCGCCGGCGACGGCCTGCGGGGTGTGCTGGCGGTGCTCGCCGGGACCGCCCGGACCCCGGTCGCGCTGGTGGACGGCCTCGGCAACGTCCTCGACTCCGTGGGCCGGCCGCCGGCGGAGCAGGACGTGCGGGCGGTCGCGGACCGGCTGGGGGCGGACGGCGAGGAGTACGCGGAGTACCCGCTGCGGCTGGCCTCGGGCGCCGACGCCACGGTGATCCCGGTGCGCGGCGTCGCCGGTTTCGACCTCGCCGTCGTCTACGGCCGCCCGGTGGCGGAGCTGGGCGCGGCCGGGCGGCTGGTCCTGGAGCAGGGCGTCCGCTTCCTGACGGTGGAGCTGGCGCACCGGCAGGCGCTGCGGGCGATCGAGATGCGCTTCGCCGGGGAGATCCTCGACATGGTGCAGAGCGGGCCGCACCGGTCCGGTGAACTGATGGCCAGGCTGCGGTCGTTCGGCGTCAACCCGGACAGCGCGCTGGCCGTGTTCTCCGTCATCGTCCCCGACTCCCCCGGCCGTGCCGCGTGGCCGCTGCCCGACACGGCGGCCGTCACCGACCACTTCGTCGCCCGGGGGCTGGCGTCCGTGGCGGCGAGCAGCGGGCAGGACGTGGTGGCGATCGTCAGCCTGCCCGCGGCCGACACGGACCCGGCCCGGCTGGCGGAGGGGCTGGCGGCGGCCCTGGGGCCCACGTCCCCCGCGCCCGGGCCGCGCATCGGCGTCGGCCGGGTCGCCGCCGGTCACCAGGAGCTGCGGCGCGGGCTGTTGCAGGCACGGGAGGCCTCCCGCGTGGCACGGTCGCGGCGGCGGGGCCCGCGCGTGGTGTCGTTCGCGGACGTGGGCTCCTACCGGCTCGTCCTGGCCCTGGTGGACCCGCAGACCCGCCGGGACTTCGCGGACGCGGTGCTGGGGCCGGCGATCGTGTACGACGCCACGCACAACAGCGAACTGCTGCGCAGCCTGGACGCGTTCCTGGGCTCGGGCATGAAGTGGGGGCAGGCGGCGGCCTCGCTGCACATCCACGTCAACACCCTGCGCAACCGGCTGGCGAAGCTGGAGGCCCTCACAGGCCGGGACGTGGGGTGCGCGGAGGACCTGGCCGATCTGTTCCTGGCGCTGCGGGTGCGCGACGAGGAGAGCTGACCCGCCGGCCGCCGGGGCTTACGCTGGGCGGCGTTGATCATTCCGTCAGCCCGCCCCGGCGCCGAGGAGCAGCCGTCATGACCGTCCCGCTCGACCTGGACTTCTTCCGCCGCTTCCTCGACCGCGCCACCCGGGTCGTCGTCGCCGAGGCCCGGCACCTGACCGACCTCGACGCCGCGATCGGCGACGCCGACCACGGGGTCAACCTCAAGCGCGGCTTCACCTCGGCCGCCGAGGCCGTCGCCGCCGAGCCGCCCGCCACGCCGGGCGCCCTGCTGACCGCCGTCGGCGCGCATCTGACCAACACCGTCGGCGGCGCGGCCGGGCCGCTGTACGGGACGGTCCTGCGCCGGATGGGCAAGGTGCTGGGCGAGGACGCGGTCGTCGCGCCCGAGACGCTGGGCCGGGCGCTGGCGGCCGCGGTGGCGAGCGTACGGCGGCTCGGCGACTCCGCGCCCGGCGACAAGACGATGGTCGACGCGCTCCAGCCCGCCGCCGACGCGTACGCCGAGGCCCTGGGGCGCGGCGATGCGACGACCGCGCTGGAGGCGGCCGCGCGGGCCGCCCGCGAAGGGGCGGAGGCGACGGTCCCGATGCGCGCGCGGCGTGGCCGGGCCAGTTATCTGGGCGAGCGCAGTGTGGGCCACCAGGACCCGGGGGCGACGTCCTCCGCGCTGCTGGTCACCGCGCTGTTCGAGGCCACCGACCCGGAGCTGTGCGCCGCTCCCCCGGCGGCGGAGGCGGCGGCGGACGAGCCGGATGCGGCGGAAGCGGAGCGGCGGCCCGGGCGGGTCGGCGTGGTGCTGGTCTCGCACAGCAAGGCCGTGGCCGAGTCGACGGCCGCCCTCGCCAGGGCCCTGTTCGGCGCGGGCGACCCGGCGCCGGTGGCCCCCGCCGGCGGGCTGCCGGACGGCGGTGTGGGCACCAGCGCGGAGCTGGTGCGCCGGGCGGTGGCCCGGGTGGACGACGGCGCCGGCGTCGTCGTGCTGTGCGACATGGGCAGCGCGGTCCTCACCGTCAAGGAGCTCCTGGACGCCGGGGAGCTCGGGGACACGCGCATCGCCGACGCCCCGTTCGTCGAGGGGGCGGTGGGCGCCGTGGTGACGGCGTCGGCGGGCGGCGACCTCGCGGCGGTCCTGGCCGCGACGGACGACGCGCGGACGTACCGCAAGCTCTGACCGGAGCGCCGACGCGACACGAGGGGCCGACACGGCGGCGGGCGACGGGCTTTCACGGCGAAAGTCTGGAAATGTCTATGTGTCCCGCTCTCCCACCCCGCGCGGAGGTACAAGCCGCGGTGTCGCGCAGACTGCTGCCGTTCGCACTGGTCCTGGCCTATCTCGTGGCCGTCGTGGTCATCGACCTCAGGACGCCGGCCTATCTGCGGCTCGACGTCTACGCGGCGCTGGCCCCGGTGACGGCCGCCGCGGTCTGCACCTACCGGCAGACGGTGTTCGTCGGGCTCGTCGACTTCTTCCTGATGGTGGCGCACCACGGGGTGCTGACCGCCGAGTCCTCACCCGTCAACCGCGTCGGGTCGGTGCTGGGCAACATCCTCATCGTGGGCGCCGCCATCACGGTCGCCCGGCTGCGGCGCAACGGCGACGCCCTGCTGGAGCGGGTCCGCGCCACCGGCGAGGCCGCCCAGCGGGCCCTGCTGCGTCCGCTGCCGCTGCGCACCCACAGCGTGGTCGTCGACGGCTTCTACGTCTCCTCGCAGCGGGACGCGCTGGTCGGCGGCGACATCTACGAGGTCGTCGACACCCCGTACGGCACCCGGGTGCTCATCGGGGACGTCCGGGGCAAGGGGCTCGGCACGCTGGGGGCGGGGGCGGCGGTGCTGACCGCGTTCCGGGAGGCGGCCTACCACCTGAGGGACCTGGGCAGCGGGGTCGCGGCGATGGAGCAGGGCCTGACCCGCTACCACCGCTCGGCGGAGTACCAGGCGCGCACGGTGGACACCCACGCGGCGGAGGAGTTCGTCACGGCGCTGGTCATGGGCACCGAGGAGGACCCGGCCGCGCGGGACGGGGCGCCCGGCGAGGTGCCGGTGGTGTTCGTCGACTGCGGCCACCCGGCGCCCTTCCTGATCGGCGCCGACGGCGGGGTGCGCGAGCTGCGCCCGGCGGAGCCCGGGCTGCCGCTGGGGCTCGGCGAGCTGGTGGACGTGCCCAGGTCCCGGCACCATGTCACGCTGCCCCCGGACTGCCGGGTGCTGGCCTGCACCGACGGGGTGACCGAGGCGCGCGGCCGGGACGGCGGCTTCTACCCGCTGGCGGAGCGGCTGGACGCGTGGGCCGCCCTGCCCACCCCCGAACTGCTGGGACGGCTGCGCGCCGACCTCGCCGCGCACACGGGCGGCCGGCTCCAGGACGATGTGGCGGTGCTGGTGGTGGAGCGGGCGCCCCGGCACGACACGGGTGCCGCCGGGGGCCCGTGAGCGCGGACGGCCGTTCAAAGGCGGAGGGGGATCGGCGGCGGAGGAGTCGCTCAGCAGCGGAGGAGCTCGAACGCCACGCCCGGCCGGCCGCCGAACCGCTCGGCGACCGCCGCCATGGTGCCCGTCAGGAACGTCCGGCAGTAGTTCTCCGGCTCCTCCTCGGTGAGCGCCGCGATATAGGCGCGGTGACAGAGCAGGGACCGCACGGCCCGTTCGAAACCGGCGCCCGCGTCGACGGCGTGGGTGGGGTGCGGGGAGCCGGCGACGGCCACGTACCGCACGCCGTTCCAGGGCGGCAGGTCGTCCTCGACCAGATCGGGGAAGATCCAGCGGTTGCCCGCGTCGGCCACCGCGTCCAGCGCGGCCCGGCCCACGGCCCGGTGGTCGGGGGTGTTCCAGTACCCGCCGGGCCAGGTGTCGTGGTGGTTGAGGGTCAGCACCAGCTCCGGGCGGTGGCGGCGGATCGCTGCGGCGAACTCCCGGCGCAGCGGGAGGCCGTATTCGATGACGCCGTCGCTGTGGCCCAGGAACTCCACGCTCGTGACCCCGACCGCCGCCGCGCTCGCCCGCTGCTCCGCCTCGCGCAGCGGCGCGGCCTCGCCGGGTCCGAGGGTGTCGATGCCCGCCTCCCCGAAGGAGGCCAGCAGATACGCGCACGAGCGGCCTTCGTCGGTCCAGGCGGCGACGGCGGCCGAGGCCCCGTACTCCAGGTCGTCGGGGTGGGCGACGATCGCCAGGGCGCGGTTCCAGTCGGTGGGCATCTCGGCGAGGGGGACGCTCATGACGGCAGCGTAGGCCGGTGGCGCCGTTCCTTTTCACTCTTCCTCGCGACACGCGGGAACCAGGTGGACGCGCGGTCCGACTATCTGGTCCGGGTCCGCTGCAATGGCCCCGGAACGTCGAGCTTTGTGGAGAGTTACTGATGCGCCCTCGTGCGTGGTGCGGTGTGCTGGCCGCTGTGGCCCTGTCGGCGACGGCCTGTGGCGGCGGTGGCGGTGAGGCGGAGAAGACCGACGGCGCCGGGGCGGCCGCCTCGGCGCGGGCCGGCTTCCCCGTGACCGTCTCCGACTGCATGGGGGCGAGGACGACGTTCGACGCGGCGCCCAAGAAGATCGTCACCAGCAACGCGGCCGGCCTGGAGCTGCTGATGTGGCTGGGCGCGGGCGACAAGGTCGCCGGTACGGGCTTCCCGCCCGGCAAGGGCGCGCTGCCGGAGCAGTACGGCGAGGCCGGGGCGAAGGTGCCGGTGCTGGGCAAGAGCGTGATCCCCAAGGAGAAGCTGCTCGGCTCGGGCGCCGACCTCTACGTGGACGCGTTCTCCTCCATGAAGAACATGGGCAAGATGGGCGACGCCCCCACGGCCGAGGAGTTCAAGGCCGCGGGCATCAAGCACGTCTTCCTGAAGTCCACGGCCTGCGCCTCCATGGCCAAGGCCGCCCGCACGGACCTCTCCGGCGTCGAGGCCGACATCGAGGAGCTCGGCAAGGTGACGGGCACCTCGGCCCGCGCGACCGAGCTGGTGGCGGGGATGCGCAAGAAGACCGCCGAGGTCCGGGACGCCCTGAAGGACGTACCGGCCGACAAGCGGCCCAGCTACTTCCTCTTCGACTACGACGCGGGCACCAAGCAGCCCATGGCCGTGTGCAACCGCCAGGTGGCCAACGCCGTGATCGGCATGGCGGGCGGGCGGAACGTCTTCGCCGACTGCGACGGCGACTTCAAGCCCGTCGGCTGGGAGGACGTCGTGGCCAAGGACCCGGACTGGATCCAGCTGGCCGTCCGCAACCGCGGCAGCGAGGAGGCCAACGCCAAGGCCTTCGACGAGGCCGCCGAGTTCCTCAAGACCTTCCCCGCGACGGCCGGCCTCAAGGCCGTCAAGGAGGGGCACTTCGTGCGTATCAACTCCGAGCGCACCACCATCGGCGGGGTGCGCAGCGCGGACACCGTGCGGGAGATCGCCCACACCCTCCACCCGGACCGGGTCAAGTAGATGACGGCGCTCGCCGCCGCCGGCACGGCGGAGGAGGAGGGGGCGGAGCCGGGCGTCCGCGTCCTGGGCGCCGGCTGGGTCTGCGCGGCCCTGGCCGTCGTCCTGGTGGCGGCGCTCGCCGCGTCCGTGTGCCTGGGCTCGACCCGGGTGCCGCTCGACCAGGTGTGGTCGGCGGTGGTGCGCGGGATCAGCGGGCAGGAGCCCGCGCCCGGCACCCAGGACCTGATCGTCTGGCGGCTGCGGGTGCCGCGCGCGCTGCTGGCGGCCGTGGTGGGCGCGGGCCTGGGCCTGGTCGGCACGGCCGTCCAGGCCCTGGTCCGCAATCCGCTGGCGGACCCGTATCTGCTGGGCATCTCCAGCGGCGCGTCCCTGGGCGCGGTCGGCGCGCTCGTCCTGGGGGCGGGCGCGGGCGGGGCGCTGGGCATCGGGCTGTCCTCGGCGGCGTTCGCCGGGGCGCTCGCCTCGTTCGCGCTGGTGTGGGCCTTCGCCCGGCGCGGCGGCGGCTTCCGGCCGCTGCGCCTGGTGCTGGCGGGGGTGGGCATCGGGCAGTTCCTGTCCGGCTTCACCCACTACCTGGTGCTCCAGGCGGGCGACGAACAGCGCACGCGCGGCGCGCTGTTCTGGCTGATGGGCTCCCTCGGCGGCGCCCAGTGGGCCACCCTCGCACTGCCCGCGGCCGCCGTCGTGACGGCCACGGCGGTACTGCTGGCCCGGGCGCGGGCGCTCAACGCGATGCTGATGGGCGACGAGACGGCCGCGAGCCTGGGCGTGGACGTCACCCGGCTGCGGCGCGAGCTGTTCGTGGCCACGAGCCTGCTGACGGGCGTGCTGGTGTCGGTGTCCGGGGCGATCGGCTTCGTGGGCCTGATGGTCCCGCACGCCTGCCGGATGCTCGTGGGCGGCGACCACCGCCGGCTGCTGCCGGTGGCCGCGCTGTTCGGCGCCGTGCTGCTCACGGTGGTCGACCTGGTGGCCCGTACCGCCCTGCCCGACCAGGAGCTGCCGGTGGGCGTGGTCACCTCCCTGATCGGCGCGCCGACCCTGCTGTATCTGCTGGACCGACGTCTGGAGCGGCCGTGAGGATCTCCGTCGAGGGCCTGGAGGTCCGGCTGTCCGGACGGACGGTGGTCTCCGGGGTCGACCTGCTCGCCGCCGAGGGCGAGATCGCGGGCCTCGTGGGCCCCAACGGCAGCGGCAAGTCCACGGTGCTGCGCACCGTCTACCGGCATCTGCGCCCGCACGCGGGCCGGGTGCTGGTCGGCGGTACGGACATCCGGGAGCTGTCGGCCGTCGCCTCCGCCCGCCGGGTGGCGGCGCTGCCGCAGGAGCGGGGCACGGACTTCGAGCTGTCGGTCCGCGAGGTCGTCGCCATGGGCCGCACGCCCTACAAGCGGGCCTTCGCGGGCGAGGACGCCGCCGACCGGGACGTGGTGGCCGAGGCCCTGGCCCACGTGGGCATGGCCCACGCGGCGCGGCGCCGCTTCTCCGCGCTGTCCGGCGGCGAACGCCAGCGGGTCCTGCTGGCCCGCGCACTGGCGCAGGCCCCCGAGGTGCTGGTGCTGGACGAGCCGACCAACCACCTGGACGTCCGCCACCAGGTGGAGCTGCTGACCCTGCTGCGCGCCCAGCGCCGTACGACCCTCCTCGCCCTCCACGACCTCAACGCGGCGGCCTCGGTCTGCGACCGGCTGCACGTCCTCCACGACGGCGCGGTGGTCGCCTCGGGGACCCCGCGCGAGGTGCTCACCGCGGAGTTGCTGGCGGAGGTGTTCGGGGTGCGGGCGGCGGTGGTGGAACACCCGCTGACGGGCGACCCGTTGATCGCGTTCGACCACCGGGCGCCGGCGGGGGCGGCGGTCCCGGCGGCGGGGTGACGGGTTCCGGGTCCAAGCCGCGCGCAATGGCCGGCCCGGACCCGGAACCGGAGACTCACGGCACGATCGTCCAGCGCTGACGGGCGTCGTCGTTGCAGTTCTCGATCGTCACGTAGGCCGCCTCGCGCGAGGACGGCGCCAGGCACAGGTGCGCCTTCTCGTTGCGGAAGCGGAGGGTGCCGTCGCCGTACGTCTCCGCCTGCCAGCGGTGGCCCGTGCCGTCCTCCCTGCCACTGCGGTCGGTGCAGCTGTGCACCAAGGTGCGCTCACCGGCCCCGGGCTGGTGGGGGTCCAGGAGGTCGACGCACCGTCCGCCGGCGCCGAGCCCCTTGAGCCGGACGAGGTTGTCGCCCAGGCCGGCGTGCTCGACGTTCCAGCGCTGGGTCTCGGCGTTGCCGGCCGGGCTGGTGCTCAGCGGGGTGCCGTCCCGGTCGGACCGGCCGAAGGTGTCCAGGTAGAGGCCGTTCCACGCGCGCAGCCGGACCCGCTTGTCACCGGACTCCCACGCCCGCGCGTCCACCGCGCGGGAGTTGTCCCACCACTGCTGGGCGGGGCTGTCGTTGCACGCGAGGGCCCCGACCGGCTCCTCGTTGCCCGCGCCGGTCAGGCACAGCTCCGGGCGGGCCGAGTTGCGCCAGCGCAGCGGGCCGCCGGGCGCGCCCGGGTCCTCGGGGTGCCACTGGGCGAAGGGCGACTCGCACGGCAGCATGATGACGGACAGCGGGAAGAACGGGTTGAGGCCGGGGCACAGCGCGGCAGCGGCGGCGGCGCGGCCGGTGGCAGCGCCCCGGTCACCGGACGCGGCCGCGGGGCTGTTGCCGTGGGCGAAGCGGTACCAGTGCCCCCGTACGGTGCCCACGCGGAACCGCTGACGGAGGTTGTACCGGTCCAGGCTGGTGGTCACCCGGCTTCCGGCGGTATCCCGGGCGTCCAGGACCAGCCCGGTCCGTTCGTTCTCCAGGGCCACGGAGAAGTTGTGCACCTGGGCGTCGGGCGCGGCCGGTACGGGGGTCGGGGCCGGTTCGAACTGGACGGGATAGTGGTCCGAGCCGCGTGCCGCGGGAATGTCCGCGTTGAACCGGGGCGTGCCGCGCGTGATCGCGTAGTCGAGTTCGCCGCCCCGCTGGTGGGTGGGGCGGTGCGGCCGGGCCAGTTGTTCGTCGCCCCGCAGGCGCAGGCTCCGCTCCCTGGCCTCCCGGTCGGTGCGGTTGACGATGTCGAGGTTGAAGTCGCCGACCATGACCCAGTTCTCGCCGGGCCGGGCGGCGTTGCGGATCCCCGTGAGCAGGTAGGGGACGTCCGCGCCACGCGCGTGGACGTTGTAGTAGACGGTGTTGCCGATCCGGACGCCGAGGACGCGGCGGTAGCGGTACTCGTTGCGGGGCTCGTCCCGGTTGTACAGCGGGTTCTCGATGACGCGGACCTCGGCCGCGGGGACCTGTGTGACGATCGCCAGGTTGACCCGGCCGCCCTGCCAGCGGTCCCGTCCCGTGATGCTGTCCCGCTGCGGGTCGGTCTGGAGGTAGTACACGTGCCGGCGGTTGTGTTCGTAGTCCCACTGCGTGTGGCTCACATGGTCCGGCAGGCCCGCCGGGAACGGGTGGCGGATGGGGATCGACTCACCGGTGCCCCGGGCGTGGCTCGGCTCGGGGGGAGGCCCGTTGCCGACCTCCTGGAGGGCGACGACCGGGTGGTGGATCGTCAGCGGTCCGACCTCGCCGTTCCAGCGGATCCCGTGGTCGGAGCCCTGCATGTTGTAGGTGGTGAACGGCAGGCTGCCGTCGGAGGCCGGGCTCGCCCGCCGGTCGTCCGCCCGCGCCGTGTAGCCGCCCTGCCCCGGGCCTGCGCCGACCAGCAGTCCGGCCGCCAGCAGCACGGAGGTGAGTGCTGCGGTCAGCCGTGATGTGCGCGGTGCGGAGCGGGCCTTGGGGCGGGGCGGCGGTAACGGTAATCGCATCGTGGTCTCCCTCGTGGAGCGATCGGGTCGCGGGTACGAACAACCGCGGACTCGATCCCTTCAGTATTGGCAGGCCCGCGTCAAGAGCCCCTTACGCGCCACACGCGGTCGCACCGCTCAGTAGTACCGCGGGCCGGAGTCGGTGGCCCGCACGGGCTGGGGGAAGCCCGACGGCTTCTTCCCCTTGTCCACCACCTCGCAGGCGTACTTGGACTGGGTGTTCAGGGGTGCCAGCACGGCCTTGGGGATGTCGTTGCACAGGGCGTAGTCGATGTAGCCGCGGTAATTGCCGTAGAGCAGCCGGGCGACGCCGTCGCGGGTGAGGATGCCCTGGCTCGGGGTCGCCTTGAAGTTCACATAATTCTTCGAGAAGGCGGACTTCTCGCCGATGCTCACCTTCCACTCCACTTCCAGGCCCTCGTAAGTGGTCTTGCAGGTCACCTGGGTCCCGCTCGTCGTGCTCACGTCCTGGGGGCACTCGGCGGTGATCTTTCCTGGCGCGCCGGCCATGTCCTGGGTCTTCTTGCGCAGCTCGTACGCGAGGTTCTCACCGACCGGGGCGTCGGCGGCCGGTGACGGCTGCGATTTCTCGTCGGGCATGGCCGGCGGCTGCTCCAGCCTCTGCGTCATCGGGGTGGCCGACGGCTTGGGCTTGGCGCCGTCGCTGCCTTTGCCGGACTTCTCGCTCCCGCATCCCACGGCGAGCAGACACACGGAACCGACTACGAACACTGACACGATCTTCGATCTCACGACCGACACCTTAACCAGCGCCTCGTCCGCGCCGACGCGACGGCGGCCGCCCCTACTCCCCCGCGGCAGCCGCGAAGTGGCTGGCCCGCCCGTCCCGCAGGACGACCCGCCCCAGCCGCTCGGCCTCCTCCCGCCGCACCAGCCGCGCCGCACCGTCCGGCGTCCGCAGCACCGTCGTATGCCACGGCGTGGCCCACGCGTCATCCGCGTCCAGCAACCGGATCCCGAACTTGGCGGAGCCTGGTCGCTGCGGATGAATGGACAGCCGCACGGACCGGGGGAAGTGGTCGGCGATGAGATCGCCCCACGCACGGCTGCGGGCGATCACCCCGTACGCCCGCGCGCGGCACTCCCGCTGCAACGCCGACCGGCTGCCGTCGAAGTCCGCCGTGTCCTCCACCAGGAACCGGGTGATGCCCCGGTAGAGCCTGGCCGTCTCCTCGTCCGTACGCGTCAGGGCGCGCAGCGAGTCGAGTGACGGCGCGTACGCCTCGACGACGAGGCGGCGCTTCTCGTCGTGCGGCAGTTCGCCGTGGACCTGCCGCAGGTCGAAGGTGTCGAGGTGGGCGAGGCCCTCCCGCTGGATGAGGGCGCGCAGTTCGTCCCCGTAGGCGTCGATGTGCTCGTCGGGCACATGGATGAGGTCGCCGAAGATGTGCCCGTCCGAGCAGATGACCAGGCGCGCGCCCGGCGCGTAGATCTCGCCGACGCGGTCGCAGAGCCGGTCGAGGAAGGCCAGCGAGAGCCGCTCGCCCTCGTCGGGCAGGTGGCCGAGGACCTTGGCCGGGTTGGGGGACTTGCAGGGGAAGCCGGGGAGCGTGAGGACTATCGGCTCGCCCACGTCGGTGAACTCGCGTATCTGGGCGAGCTGTTCCGGGTGGTCGGCGGGGTCCGGGGAGGACGCGCCGGTGGTGCGGTGGAAGGGCAGGAGCAGCCGGAGGATCCGGGCTTCGAGGGAGGTCGCGGTCGCGAGGGCTGTGGGGGTCATGGCGGATATCACGTGCGGGGCCACTTCAGATCGCGGGGGCATACGGGCGCGTGGGGCGCGACGGGCGCGTCAGCCATAGCGGGCGCGTCGGGCGTACCGGCCTTGCCGGGCGTGTCGACCTTGCCGGGCGTGTCGAAGGCGACGGGCAGCGCGGCCGTGCCCCGGCCGAGGACGGCGGGGATCCACTCCAGCTCGTCGTCGGGCACGGCGAGCCGCAGCCCGGGCAGCCGGGCGATCAGCGTGCCGAGGGCGACCTGGAGTTCGATACGGGCCAGGGCGGCACCCGGGCAGAAGTGGGTGCCGTGGCCGAAGGCCAGGTGCGGGCCCTGTGGCCGGTCCAGGTCGAGGGCGTCGGGGTCGGGGAAGCGCTCGGGGTCGCGGTTGGCGGCGCAGAGGGAGACGATCACGGAGTCGCCGGCGGGGACGCGCGTGCCGTGCAGCTCGGCGTCCTCGGCGAGGAAGCGCCAGGTGGTGAGCTCGAAGGCGCTGTCGAGGCGCAGCAGTTCCTCGACGGCGCGCGGCATGAGACCGGGGTCGGCGCGCAGCCGCTCCAGGGCCTCCGGATGGCGCGTCAGGGCCACCAGGGCGGTGGTGATCTGATTGGTGACCGGTTCCTGACCGGCCACCAGCAGCTGGAAGAGCATGGAGTCGAGCTCTTCCGGGCTCAGCTCGCCCTCGTCGCGGGCGGTGACGAGCCGGGAGAGCAGACCGTCGCCGGGGTGCTCGCGCCGGTCGGCGACGACCTTGGCGATGTACTCCTGGAGGCCGCGCAGCAGCGCCTCGTAGGCCGGGCGGCCGGGGTCGGTGGGGCCGACGGGCGCGACGACCTTGCCCCACTCGCGGCGGAAGCGGGCCGCGAGGTGCGGGGGCAGGCCGATGACCTCGGCGAGGACCTGGAAGGGGAAACGGGCGGCGAAGCAGCGCACGAGGTCGACGGCGCCCGCCCCGTCGTCGGTCATCGGCATCGCGTCGACGAGCGCGTCGGCCATCTCCTGGAAACGCGGCCGCAGCGCCTCCACGCGCCGTGGCGCGAAAGCATCGGTGATCAGACGGCGCATGGCGGTGTGCTTCGGCGCGTCCTGGTGGAGGAGGTGGACCTGGAGCTGGGAGTGCTGGGGCTCGGGCATGATCGAGGCGCGGGCGCGCCAGCGGTCGTTGCCGAGGGCGTGGTTCTTGCCCAGCCGGGGGTCGGCGAGGGTCCGCTGCGCGGCGGCGTGCCCGGTGACCAGCCAGGCGGTGACCCCGCTGGGGAAGAGCACCCGGTGGATGGGGCCGGCCTCACGCATCCGCGCGTACAGCGGGTACGGATCGCGCTTGTACTCGGGGCCGTAGAGGGGCACGGGATCGGGCAGCGGCACGGTGGGAGTCTCCTCGCGAAGTGATGGTCCCTTGAGGAGTCGTACCGTTCCGGGGGTGAGTTCCCGGCCATTTCGGCGAGGGGCGCGCCGGGTTCGGGGAGGGGGCTCCGATCTCCGGGTAGTCGGGCACGGGGGTGCTCTGGTTCCCGGCCGGGAAAGGGACAATCCTCACGCGCCGGGAAGTGGCCGAAGCGCCCGGACGACGGACCGCGCCGTGTCACGATGCGGCGATGACCGCACGTCTGGCACGCCCTCCGCTCCGCCCTTACGCCACCCTGGCAGGCTTCGTCCTGCTGCTGGCCGTTCTCTTCGGCGTCTCCTACGCGGCCGGTTCGGCCGCCGGCCCCGTCGCGCCCGGCCTCCACCGCGTGGGCGGCGCGACCCCCGGATCGGGTGACGGCTCCGGCGGCGGAACCGGCGGGAACATGGGCGGCATGCCCGGGATGGGCCACTGATGAGTACGACCACGACCAAGGGCACCAGCGGCACCGCGGACGCCGCCGTCGTCGTCACCGAGCTGATCGTCGGCGGGATGACCTGCGCCGCGTGCGTGGCCCGCATCGAGAAGAAGCTCGGCCGGCTGGAGGGCGTGAGCGCCACCGTCAACCTGGCCACCTGCCGGGCGCGCGTCAGCCACCCCGCCGCCGTGCCGGTGGCGGAGCTGATCGCGGTGGTGGAGGGCGCGGGCTTCACGGCCGCGCTGCCGGAGCCGGAGAAGCCTGCGACGGACGCCGACGACGCCGGTGAGAACGGCCGGCCGGACGGCCCCGCCGTCACCCGCCTCCTCATCACCGCCCTGCTGTCGGTGCCGGTCCTGGTGCTCTCCATGGTCCCCGCCCTTCAGTTCGACAACTGGCAGTGGCTGTGCTTCGTCCTGGCCTCGCCGGTCGCGGTGTGGGGCTCCTGGCCGTTCCACGAGCGGGCGCTGCGCGGGCTGCGGCACGCGGCCGCCACGATGGACACCCTGGTCTCGCTCGGTGTCCTGGCCTCCTACGGCTGGTCCGCGTACGCGCTCTTCCTCGGCGGCGCCGGACGGCCCGGGATGCGGATGCCGTTCACGCTGGTGCCCTCGATGACGGGGGGTACGGCGGACGTCTACCTGGAAGCGGTGGTCGGCGTACCGCTGTTCGTGCTGACGGGCCGGCTGCTGGAGGCCCGCGCCCGGCGCGGCACGGGCTCGGCGCTGCGCGCGCTGGCGTCGCTCGCGGCGAAGGACGCTGCCGTCCGGGACGCGGACGGCACGGAACGCCGCGTTCCCATCGCCCGGTTGCGGGTGGGCGACGTGTTCGTCGTACGCCCCGGGGAGCGCGTCGCCACCGACGGTGTGGTGGTCGCGGGCAGCTCGGCGCTGGACCTGTCGCTGGTGACGGGCGAGAGCGCGCCCGTCGAGGCCGGTCCCGGCACGGCCGTGGTCGGCGGCGCGGTCAACTCCGGCGGACTGCTGGACGTACGCGCCGAGGCCGTCGGCGCGGACACCCAGCTGGCCCGGATCGCCAGGCTGGTGGAGGAGGCGCAGGCGGGCAAGGCCCGGGTGCAGCGCGTCGCGGACGCGGTCGCGGGCGTCTTCGTCCCGGCGGTGCTGGCCGTCGCCGTCACGGTCCTCGGCTTCTGGCTGGGCGCCGGTGCCGCCCCGCAGGCGGCGGTCACGGCGGCGGTCGCCGTGCTCGTGGTCGCCTGCCCCTGCGCCCTGGGCCTCGCCACCCCCACCGCGCTGCTGGCCGCCACGGGCCGGGGCGCGGGCCTGGGCATCCTGGTCAGCGGCCCGCAGGCGCTGGAGGGCCTGCGCCGGGTGGACACGGTGGTCCTCGACAAGACGGGCACGCTGACGACCGGTTCGATGACGGTCACGGAGGTCACGGGCGACGAGGAGGCCCTGCGCCTGGCCGCGGCGGCGGAGTCGGGCTCGGAACACCCGGTGGGGCGCGCGATCCACGCCCATGTGCGGGAGACGACGGCGCGGGACGCGGCGTTGCCGCGGGCGACGGACTTCACGGCGACGGCGGGCGTGGGCGTACGAGCGGTGGTGGAGGGCCGCGTGGTGGAGGTGACGCGGCCGGACGGCGGCACTCCCCCGGCCACGAGCACCGGGGGCGAAGCCCCGGTTGCGGGAAGAGGCGGGACCGGGGACCCCTCCCCCGCCGCCACGGCGCCCGGCCACGACGACGAGAGTCCGGCGGAATCCCGACGGCAGGAGCGTCCGGAACGGCAGACCCTCCCCACCCCCCTCGCCGACGCCCTGGCCCGCGCCGAGCGCCACGGCCACACCGCCGTCCTCGCCCGCGTCGACGGCGAGCCCCGAGCCGTGATCGCCCTGGGCGACACCGTCCGCGCCGGCAGCTACCGCGCCGTCGACCACCTCAAGCGCCTCGGCCTGCGCCCCGTACTGGCCACCGGCGACGGCGCGGCGGCCGCCCACGCCGTGGCCGACGAGCTGGGCATCGCCGAGGTCCACGCCCGGGCGACCCCCGAGGACAAGGCGGAGCTCGTCCGCACGCTCCGAGAGCGCGGCCACCGCGTCGCGGTCATCGGCGACGGGGTCAACGACACCGCCGCCCTGGCCGGCGCCGACCTCGGCATCGCCATGGGCGGCGGCACGGACGCCGCCATCGGGGCGGCCGACGTGACGCTCGTCCGCGAGGACATGGGCGCGCTGGCCGACGCCGTCCGGCTGGCCCGCCGCACCTCCGTCACCGTACGGTCCAATCTCCTCTGGGCCTTCGGCTACAACATGGTCACCGTGCCGCTCGCCGCGGTCGGGCTGCTCAGCCCGATGGTCGCGGCGGCGGCGATGTCCGTCAGCTCACTGCTGGTCGTGGGCAACAGCCTGCGGCTGCGCGGCTGGCAGCCGCGCCCCGGGCGCACCACTGCGAACAAGCGGAGAACACTCCGATGAACGAGACGAACGAAACGAAGGCCTCCCTGCTCCGCACCGCGCGAGCGGCCCTCGTCCCGGTCGCGGCCTGCGCCGTGGCCCTCGGCGGGCTGACCGCCTGGACGGCCTCCGGCGCGGCGGGCCGCCCCGCCTCCGTGACGGTGGAGGACGGCCGGGTCTTCCAGCCCTTCGGCATCGAGAGCACGGCGGCGATGTTCCGCCTGCGCAACACCGGCGACGAGGACGACGAGCTCATCGGCGTCGACGTTCCCTCAGCGGGAGGCGCGATGCTGAGCCGTACGGTCGTGAAGAACGGCGCGGGCAAGATGAAGATGATCGCGTCCACGACCGTCCCCGCACGCGGCACGGTGGAGATGTCCCCGCACGAGCTGGACGTCATGGTCTACCGGCCGCCCCTGGTGCGCGTGGGCGAGCGGCTCCCGTTCGTCTTCCGGTTCCGGAAGAGCGGCGTCGTACGGGTGGACGCGGCGGTGGTCCGCCCCGGCAACAAGCCACTCACGCAGCACTGAACCGCCGGAACAAACAAAACGAGTGAGGGGCTGCGCTGCCACCCGGCACCGTAGCCCCTCACTCCATCCATCAATCGATCAACCGGCGAGCGCCGGCACCCGCGCCGGCATCCTCTCCGGCTTCCTCTCCGGCAGCGGCGCCGGAACCCGTACCGCCGGGACCCGTACAGCCGTCGCCCCTCGCTCGGCCGCGTCCAGCTGCACGATCAGCGCCTCGCGCGCCCGCGCCACGCGCGAGCGGACCGTGCCGACCGGGCAGCCCGCGACGACTGCGGCCTCCGCGTAGGGCAGGCCCAGCATCTGCGTCAGGACGAACGCCTCGCGGCGCTCGTACGGCAGCCGGTCGAGGAGCTGCGAGAGGGCGACGCCCTCGTCGAAGCCGGGCAGCTCCGCGGACTGGGTGCGCTCCGCCGCCGACTGCCAGTCGTCCGTGTCCGACAGCCGGGGCCGCGCCGCCTGGAAGCGGATCCGGTCCACGACCGTGCGGCGGGCGATGGACAGCAGCCAGGTACGGGCCGACGAGCGGCCCTCGAAGCGCGGCAACGAGCGCAGGGCACGCAGGAACGTCTCCTGGACGAGGTCGTCGGCGCCCTGCGGGTCGTTGCTGAGCCGTGCCACGTACCGGCGGACGTCGGTCTGTGTGGCACGGATGAATCGTTCCACCGCGTCGGCGTCGCCGCCGCGCGCCGCCAGTGCCCAGGCGGTCACGGACTCGTCGTCACGCACGACGGCCCCCGGTGCTCGCGGCCGGGCCCGTGCCGGGGACGATGGCGGGGTGCACTGCGTTGACGTCCGTACCGCCATATCCGCCCGCGCCGACGGCGAGGAACCGCCGCCGGAGGTGTCGGGCGCGGCGCTCGACGCGCATCTCGTCGGCTGCGCAGAGTGCCGTGACTGGGAGAAACGGGTACACCGGCTCAAGGTGCTCACGGCGGGTCTGGGGCTCGTGTGACGGGTGTGTCCCGTACGAGCGGACCGCCGGTGTGAGGGCAGGGGTCATCGCCCTGGGTCCTTCCTGGAATCCGGGCGCCCGGTCGTACGGCGTCGTCCGGTGGACGGCAACCGTGGACGGGCGGGCGGCCCGGTGAGGTGATTCGGCCCGGTCGGTCACCGTCGCGAGCCCGAAAAGGAAGGCCTCAGGCGACGGCGACGACGGGTCCGGGCGGACCGCGCGTGGCGAGGACGTGGGCGTAGAGCAGTTGGCGCAGCCGCTGCGCGGCGCGTCCGAAACCGGCCCGGACGCGGGGCGGCCGGGGCCGCGCCGGTACGTCGCAGAAGAGGAGGACCAGCGGGCCGCGCAGCCGCGCGGTGATGGTCCGGCCGAGGCGGAAGGCGGCCTGTTCGCCGCCGGAGAGCCAGATGCCGCAGATGAGGGCGACGAGAACGTGGGCGGACCACATGCCGAGGGCGCCGTGCCCGGCGTGCATGGACATGGACATCCCGCCCATGCCGTCACCCATGCCGCCCATGCCGTGGTCCATGGGCATGGCCGTGGAGGCGGTGAACCCACCGCAGACGACATCGGAGACGGAGCCGGAGGCGGTCGCGGTCGCCGACTCGCCACCCATATCCATCGCCCCCGCCGCGCGGTCGGCGACGCTCTGGGCGACCGTGAAGAAGGAGTGCAGCCCCGTCTGCGCGCCCACCGTGGCGAGCGTGATCAGCAGGGGACCGCGTTCACGGCCGGCCAGGAACCAGGCGCAGCCGCCCGTCGTCGTCAGGGCGACGGCTATCGCCCACCACGGGACGGTGGTGCCGGACATCACGGCGTGGCCCAGGGCAGCGAGCAGCACACAGACCGCTGCGAACACTCCGGCTCGCAGCGCACGTGGGACCTGTCCGGTCGGCTGCCCTGCTCTCATGACGGAGACATCGTTGCACCCGCCCGGCGCGGGCCGTAAGCGGGGGGCGCGCTGACGCCCGTACGACCCCCCGCTCGGGCGCACGGCTCCGACCCGTACCGTCCGCCCGAAGGGACGAGGCAGGGTACGGGCGCACTGACCTGACCTGCGGTCTGCCTGACCCGACCGCCGGATCTTCCTATTTTGGGCTTGGTCCGGTTTCCCCCGGTTTCCCCGGGTTTCCCTCCCCCTCTGGCACTGCCATGTGCCCGCGTGTGCCCGATAGCCGACGGGCCGCCAGAAACGCGGGTACAGGGAGCCGCCCCCTCGGGCCTCCCTGACCGGATCCGCAGGCTGCACGGGGCGTGAACACCACAAAGCCCCGAAGCGCTCTTTCGCACTTCGGGGCTTCCTGGTGTCCGAACCCGCCGGTCTGCTTCAGACCCACCCCCGGTACCGCGCTGACTTTGGCGAGACACGCGAGTACCGGATCCATAACAGATCCGGACGAGGCCCATCGTGCCACAACTCTCAAACCCCGTGCGAGCGGCCGGCGTGTGCAGCGCCGCCGTTCCCTATCCCCCACCAGCGGCTGCCACCACCACGGCCGCCCCGACGTCCCGTGCTGCTGCCGCCAGAGCGGCCCGACAATGCGTAACCGTCACCGCACCGTCCCGGGACGGTGCGCGATGACCTACGGCGCAGGCATCCAGCGCGGCCCCATGGCAGCCGACAACTTCACACAGATCGCTAACGCCCTCTTCCGGGACCGTCGCATCAGCTTCAAGGCCAAAGGGATCTTCGGCCTGATTTCCACGCACCGCGACGGCTGGCGGGTCACCGTCGCCGAGCTGGTGCGCTCCAGCACCGACGGGAAGTCCGCCGTGACCGCCGGCCTGAAGGAGCTGGAGAAGTACGGCTACCTGATCCGCGACCGCGAGCGGCGCCCTGACGGCACCCTCGGGGACGCCGTGTACTCGATCACGGACATGCCCGCGCACCTCTTCGACCTTTACGGCGACGAGGCACCCACGTTGCCCATGCAGCGTAGAACCCGCAGGTCAGGACCTAAGTCCGAAAATCCAGCGCTGGAAAATCCTGCGCAGGCTGATCAGACCACTAAGAACACCACCCCCGAGAAGACCAGCCGGAAGAAGACCAAGCCCCGTCCGTCTGTCCGTACCACGCGAGCGTCTGCGCGAAGCGTCGTCACGGCCTCCTCGGACGGAGGGACGGACGGCCACCAGGTCGAGCCCAACGAGACCAAGCAGCCCAAGGCCCCGGCGGCCGAGGCAGTGGCCCCGACGGAGGGCGTGCTGCTACTGACCGCGATCGGCAACGAGAAGCCGGAGTTCCGGCTGACGGGCAAGCCGCTCGCCCACCAGGGGCTCGCGGTGGATGGGCTGCTGGCCTCCGGCTGGACGTCTGAGCAAATCCGGGATGTCGTCGCCAGCCGACCGCTGCCCGCGAAGACCCGCAGTGTGGGCGCGGTCATCTCCCGCCGCCTGCGGGATGCTGCGGCCTCTCCGCCGCCCTGTGCGGCCCCCGTGATCCCCGGCCAAGCTCAGGGGTGGCGCGACCAGGACGACGAACCCACGTGGACACCGCCCGCGTACTCCGAGGCCGTCGGCGAGCCAGCCGTGGGCATCGAGTGCGACGGCAACGACGGCATGTGCGGGCTGCCCGTCCTCGCCCAGACCCGTATGTGCGCATCCTGCTCCGGGTGGGACCGGTGTGACTGCGGCACCTGGCATTCCGGCACCGGGCGGTGCCCGGCGTGCATTGCTGAGTGGAACGCGGCCGAGGCCGCCATGCACCGCTTCGTCGACGACGCGCCGCTGATCTTCCACGAACCGACCGAGGCCGAGCGGCTGATCGGCGGCGACTTCTGATGGTCATCTGCCAAGCCCCGACACGCCCAAGGGCAGGCCCGCAGCGTGCTTCCGAGGAGCCGAAGGCGAGACCCCCTCCCCGCCCACACAGCACACAGGGCGGCCCCGAAACCGGTGACTGCATCACCGTCCGGGGCCTACACCGAACCCCTACACAACCTAGGAGGACGACGCATGGAGACGGTACCGCGGCGCGATACCCCGACCGACAACGAGCAGACCAGCAGCCTTTTCGCCCAACTCATCGCCTTGCTGGAGGACGCCGCCGATCTCGGGGCGGACGTCATCGTGAAATTGCACCAGCCCGTGCCGGCCGCCCTCATGGACTGCGTCCGCGAGGCGATCGAGGCCCCCGGCTTCCGCATCACCGGCTCCCTCGCCGAGGCCATCGGCGCGAGCGGAACAGCCACCGTTTCCGTGATCGCGGAAGTGATCCAGTGAACGGCATCCAGCTCAAGCTCCCCACAGGGGTCGCAATCACGCTGGCTGCCCGGCGTCTGCGTGCGGCTGAGATCCGCGCTGCGCACCGCCGTCGCACTACCGCACTTCAGTGGCATCGCGAGGCCGTGGCTTCTTCGGGGGAGCTGAAATGACCAAGCACCACCAGGCCCTCGTGGATGCCATCCGGCTGCTGATCGTCCGCCGCCGAATCACCCAGCTCCGAACCCGCACCAATGCATCTGGCCATCTGCGCCTCATGACCGCCTCAGATTGGAGGGCCCGGTGAGCGTCACGACACCGGTATCTGAAGGCCTGCCGCTCTCCCAATCGGAGTACGAAGACACGCAGAAGGCCCTCGCGCAGCTCCAGCACGTCGGCACCCTGGTCACCACGGCCCTCTTGGCGCTCGGCAGCGGCGGCCTCGCGTTTACCTGCGTCAACGTCACCGTCTTCGCGAGCAGACACGAGGTGCCCTCGTTCATCGCATGGATGCTCGACCCGCTGGGGTCGCTGGCGCTTCTGGTGGTCCTGTACGTGGATGGTGTTCTCACCCCTCAGGGCTACCGGCCAAAGGGGTGGCCATTCCTCCTTCGGTGGTTCGCAGGCTTCTCCATTTGGCTCATGAACTGCTGGCAGTCCCTGTACCCGGACGGTGTGTTCTCCTGGTGGCCGACGGCGCCTGACCACGCTGGGCTGCTTCTGCACTCGTTCGTCCCGTTCCTCGTGATCTTCCTCGCCGAGGCCGGCGCGGGATACCGGAAGTACCTCGCTGAGCGCACCGCCGAGCTCAAGACCGTGATCCATGGTTACGAGGAGCGGCAGCGCCACGACCAACGACAGCGCGAGCAAGAGGCGCTGGCAGAACGACGGCGGGCCGAGGAGAGAGCTCAGCAGGACACGGAACGCGAGGCTCGCGAAGCTGCCGAGGCCGCAAGGATCGTGGCCCAACGCGAGGCTGACCGCCAGGCGCGCGAGGTGGAGATCAAGGCCGAGCGCGAGGCACGCGAACACGACGCACGCATGGTTCGCGAAGCGTCCGAAGCCCGGATTCGCGAGGCGCGTGAAGAGGAACGTCTGCGCCGGGAGCGGGAAGAAATCGAGGCTCGTCGCCGGCGCGAGGAGGAAGAGCGCGAAGCCTGGCGAGAGCGTGAGCGCGCTGAAAACGAGGCTGCGATCATCCGCGCCCGGGGAGAGGCAGAGCAAGCTCGGATTCTGGCAGAAGCACAGGTCAGGTCAGCCGAGGGCGAGGCCAGGGAGAAGCGCGATCAGCAGGAGAACGAGGCTGCCGCAAAGGCTGCACGAGCCAGGGAGCAAACCTCGCGCCGCGATGGCGAGTCCTCGAAAACCGCCCGACGCCGAACCTCGGGAAACGAGCGCCGTCAAGCGTCACGCAGCGGCGGCGCAGCCTCGCAGGGCGAGGAGCGCATCCCTCGCGATGTCCGTGCCGCTCAACGCGAGGAGGGTATCCGCGAGGCCGCACGCGCCGTCATAGCTGACCGGAAGATCACCGCGAAGGCCCTCGGAGACCAGTTCGGTCGAGCCGAGACCTGGGGTGGGGACTGCATTCGCGAGGCCAGGAAGCGGCTCGCCGAGAACGCTGACTTCCGTGCCGAAATCGAGGAGGCCGAGCTGGAAACGATGTTCCAGGTCGAGGCCGCCCGAGAGCACGCCCGGTAACCGGCGCTCCTTGGTCGCCCAGGACGGAAGGGCTCCCGCAGCCAGCGGGCGGCTCACCTCCTGGACGGCCACGGGCCGCTGGCTCGCGCAATGCTCTGGGTGCCGTGCCCCTGCCCAGGGCCCCGACGAAGACGAAAGGGTGATCACGCCCTCGAAGAAATCCCCCGGCCGGATTGCCGGCGACGCTGCCGACCTGATCCAGGCCCTCAACCACGCGACCTTCTCCCCGAGCGCGCTGCCGTACCCGCCGCTCGTCAGCGAGACCGCCCAGGCCGTGGTCCGGCTCGTTGACCGGATACCCCAGAGTCTCGAACAGCTCACCGCCGCCGTACGCCTGCATGCTGCCACTGGGCTCATTCGCATGGATGACGGCATCGACCCTACGGAGGCCGCTGGACAAGTCATCGAGGCCCTGAACGAAGCCGTACACGCCGCTGGGAAGCTGTCCGGCTCCTTGCACCGCGCCGCCTCAGTGCTCTTCTCCATGGGCACCGCCGAGACACAACTGCGGACCAGCCAGAAGGAGGTAGACGTATGACAGGGACGTACGAGTGGGCGGGCGAGTCCTTGATTTTCGCCGCTCCCCCCACCAGGCCGGCCGAGACCGCGAAGCGCTGGTTCACGCTCGATGTCTCCCGGGACGAACTCCCCACCGCTCTGCTCCGCACCCAGACAGGGCGCCAGCAGCAGACCCGCATCCTGCTCCGGCAGGCCGCCCAGCAGCTCGAAGGCGGCCGCCAGGACAGCACCCTCGAAACCCTCCGCCGGGCCTGGGATGTCGCCCCTGGCGCCTGGGGCTTCAGCCTCACCCCGGACAGTGCGATCGCCTGCGGCCAGTACGGACACATCGACCGCGGCGACGGCACCGGCTACCGGGCCGAGGCCGATGCGAAGGCATGGTTCGAACAGCATGTCGAGACCTGTGTCCCGATCCGGCTCCCGAATTGCCACCCCTGCATCTGTGGCGGCTGCCGCGCCCCGTCCAGCCCCACCGAGAGCTGTCCAGCATGCCTCTGCTTCGGGGAGGACGAGTGACCCGCCGCCGACTCGGGACCGGCCCCTCACCCACGGTGGCCCCGTCGCCCGAGCAAGCGACAGAGCCCGCCCGCCGATGTCTGCCTGACGAGCGAGGAGCGGGCCATTCGCCATCTTTCCCAACTGGCCGAGTTACGTCCGCCACGGAATAATTGAGGGCAACAGGCTTGTCCTGGGCATCCTCACCGAAGCGTGAGATGCGGCAGGGAAGGTATGGCGGTAAGAAATGACCTCTAGCGAATTTCCTCCCGAGTTCGACCCCAGTGAGGATGACACTCTGGCGGACGCCGAGGCGCCAGGCACGGGCGAGCAAGTGTCGGCTGAGTCCGACCTTTCTCCAATTGACCCGGAGCCGAACGAGGCCGATGTCACTAAACATGGCCTTTCAATCTCGATCTGGAATCCCAGCGCCCAGGCCCTGAATCCCGACTCGGTCGCCGAAATAGGGCGAATGGTCGGTGAGCTACAGGAGGATATCAGGAATGCCAGACGGCGCATCCAAGAGATGATCGAGAAGGGAGACCTAGTCCTCCCAGAGTACAAAGATGAAGTTCCTGATAACTGGGCTCGGAGCGCAGGCAGCCCACTTCGCCATGTACAGGTGGCGGAGGCCAGTTTGGCACTGGCAATTATAGGCAAGCGTTGCACGAGGCAAGCAGGTGTGACGTACTACAAGCTGCGTACCACCAACAAGATTTGCTGCAGTCACAAGCCTGATCGTCACTGCTTACCCGAAGAAGGCAAGGGGGAGGCGTGACCACCCCTAAATCCCTTTTGCGCGCCCTTCGTGATCTATCGATAGCTCTGGCAGGCCTGATCCTGGCTGTCGCCACCCGCGCTGGCGGATGGGCCGCTATCGTGACTTGGGGGATTTGGGGCGCATGGTTCGCGTCTGGAGTAGTCGCTTGGCAGCTATCGCACCGCTACCTACCAAGCCACCCCTTGAGGGCGGTAATCGCTCTGGAATGGAAAGTCAGGTTGCTCTACGCTTCGAGCTCCGTACTACCATTTGCTGGAATGTTTATTACACTCGGCTTTCTTTCGGCAAAGTTTTCGGAAGCGTCTGAGAAATATTGGTTCGGCGCCGCAAGCGGATTTATCCTAGCCGGCCTTTCTGCGGCACTGATCAGCCCAGGCAAGGATAAAGATTGGATAGCAGACCATATTGAGGCCGTTTTCCAGAAAGAGTACGAACAAAAATTCTTTCAGGTAGACATCTCAGGGCGACCCATCGCGGGCTCAATGACTGGTGGAGCGATATGGCATCCTCACGGAATGGAAGGGGAGGCGATCTATGAAGAAGATTACGATGACAGTGGAGTTAGGGTCGAGGGGTGGGACTTTTCAAATCGGCGATCTCGGGCGCGCACACTAGAGCACGGCCTAAAGAATCCGAACTCTGTTTAACCGCTGACAGATATCAGCAGATTCCAGTAGCGGGGTGGCGCCTGCTAAATATGAACACCAGCGACCGTTCGAAGTGGCACAGTGCTTCGCCTCCGCATGGACATCAAAGCTCTTTTCAGGATGGTCGTCGAGCCACTTCGTGACCACTCGCAACAACCCAGCCCGCCTGCGTCTACGCTTCGGCGATCTTCCCGCCGCCGGTCGTCGTTAGCTGGCTTCACTGCCCTATCCCTCGCCTGCGATCACGGCGCGCATCTGCTCCTCCGCTCGCTGTACCCGCTTCTGGTGTTGATCTGGGTCTATTCCGAATTCCTCGGGAGCGGGCCACGGTGACCCCATCGGCTTCTCCGCAAGAGCCCGGTTGAACAGTGCATGGCGGACGCAGTACCGGATGGCTTCGGAATGCCCAGCGTCAGATACACCCATCAGCTCAGCATCTTCGAGCCGCCAGGCCGCCGCCATGAGGAAGAACTGATAGGACTCGGCGTACTGAACCGTCGCGTGGTACTGCCAAGCATGCCGTTCAAGGCCGTGATATTCCTCGTTGTTCTTCGCATGTACCCGGGAATCCACCACCGGCGGCCGATGAGCACCCCAGGGATACTCCACCCGCATGCTCGGGTACAGAAAGGCAAGCTTCGGGGGCCAACCAAAGTGCTGGCGGAGGAACGAGCGTGCCAACTCGTCATACTCGGGCTTCCAGTTGTCATCTATAGGCAAGCTTGCCTACTTCCTAACCTCGTCGTCGTGGCACGTGGTCTGCGCAGCGTTCGGTGCCAGAGCAGTCGGACTGCCTGCCGCCAGACGGTCCCGGAACTCCGTGCAGCAGGTACTGCCCGTAAGGCCCCAGCTCCCGCGAAAAATTCCTTCAACCGGTCCAACGGTCGCATAGAGCCGATTTGACCCTCAAGCGGATCCGCTCCAGAATTCGCCACATCGAGCGCGCCGTCCAGGCCTTTTCCGGGAGAGTTGGACTTCAGCGAGGAGGCTGGTCTGACGGCCTTGTCGCGAGGCACTACACCCTTCACAGCAGCCAGCCCCCATGGAGCTCGCGGTGCGCCGCAGGTGGCCGTCGTGCAGCATCACTTTCCCTTCGGTGGAACGCAGCTACGCCTCGCCGTACCAACTCAGCCAGTCGGAAGCCTCCTCGGGCCCCTTCCGGCCCCACAAGGACAGCGCGCGCTTCAGACCGTGGCCGCCTTCTCGTGCTGCCCGTCTCGTACAGGGTCTCAGCCCGGCGCAAGTAGAGGTACGACTGGGTTGAGGCAGGAAGGGTCTTCCGCGCGTTGTCAATGGCCGTCATGATCGAGTGGACACGGCCCTTCGTGTGGCCGCTCTCGGAGACATGCACGCCCATTTCCGCCAGGATGAACGCTCGAAGTGGCCTTGCCTCGGTATAGCTACCGCCAGGTGGCGTGTAGTGCACGGTTACTGCCGCGGTGCTCGACTCTCAATTGGCTGTCGGAGCCCCGGTCTCGGCCTGCCGGGCGCGCCGCTGCGCGCGTACGCCAGTGCCTGACTTGTCCGGGGCCGACCAATCCGGCTCGTCCCCGGGGTCCTTCGTCGCCACCTTGGTCACCTGCAGCCCGGCGGCTCGGCCCCGGGTGTGCTGACTTGTATCGCACGTCAGCAACCGCACGTCGCGGCCGGCCAGGCTCTGGATGGCCACGGTCCGGTCGATGATCTCGACATCGGCGCGGTCCAGACGCACGTGGCCGGGGGGATCGAGGACGATCTCCACGTTGACCCTGCCGCGGGTCTCGCCGTCCTGAACGGTGTACTCGCCCTTGTGCAGGACCCCGTGGGTGTCGCCTTTGAGGACCCCGTCGAGGAGACCGAGCGTGTGGGCAGCGCGCCAACGGGCCCGCTGCTTGCTGGCGTCCTTGAGGTCGTCCAGCTCGTCGACCACCACGATCGGGAACAGCAGCCGCACGGACTGCCAGCGTGGCACGTCGAGCACCTCGTGCAGGTCGACGTCGGCCAGTTTCACCTCGTTCTGGATGTAGAAGCTGGAGTCGGCCACGACGAACACCTCCCGCTGGCTCCACCGGCCGATCCGGGTATCCACGGCGGCCACGGCCGCCTCGAACGCCTCGATCCGTTCGGCGACCTCAAGTTGGACCAAGCCGTTCACGAGGCGCTGCTGGGCGGTCCCGGCGAGGGTGCCGCAGCTGCCCAGCAGCGCCCGGTAGCGGTCGGTGAACACGAGCAGATCGAGGTCCCGGTCGCTAATCTGCGAACGCAGCATTCGCGCGGACTCCGTTGCCCACTCCAGATATGCCAGCAACCCCTCGAAGGCGCTGCCGTACGGCCGCTGCAGGTTCATCGCCGTGGTGTGGACGCCGGTGAGAGCCTGCCGGATGTTCTTCCGGTCTGCGCCGGGGCGCGGTGTGATGAGCATGCGGTGATCCTGCCAGCGTGGCCCGCTGCTGCGCCTTGGGTTTCCGACGTCGCCCCCTCCATCGCCACGACCGCGGCCACGTAGTGTTCCCGTAGCGGGTTTAGTCCTCTGGGCAGTCATCCATACCTTCCTGGAGCTTGTACAGCTCGCAGAACAGCCCGGCCGCCGCGATGAGTTCATCAAAGGTGCCGGCCTCGGTGACGCGGCCGTGGTCGAGGACGATGATGCGGTCGGCGAGCCGGGTGTTGGCCAGGCGGTGGGTGATGAACAAGGCGGCACGGCCGCCGGCGAGTCCCCGCAGCCGGGAAAAGACCTGATGCTCGGCGCGGGCGTCGAGCGCGGCCGTGGGCTCGTCCATGACGAGTACCGGGGCGTCGCGGTGGAAGGCGCGGGCGATGGCAATGCGCTGCCACTGGCCACCGGAGAGATCGTGTCCTCCCCACCAGGAGCGGGCCAGAGAGGTGTCCAGGCCGTCAGGGAGAGCGGCAATAACCGTGTCGGCCCCGGCAGCCTGCGCGG
Organism: Streptomyces hesseae; assembly: GCF_031845785.1. Taxonomy (NCBI): domain Bacteria; kingdom Bacillati; phylum Actinomycetota; class Actinomycetes; order Kitasatosporales; family Streptomycetaceae; genus Streptomyces; species Streptomyces hesseae. The sequence continues at coordinate 229,381 of NZ_JAVRFI010000006.1, read as the reverse complement.
CAACGTGAACGGCGGCGTCTCCGCCTGGACGGGGCTGCCCCAGGGTGATGTTTTCCCGCGCGGCGAGCGGCCACCGCGTGTAGTCCTGGGGTACCAGCGACACCGCGCCCATCACTGCGTTCGTGTCGGCCTCGGACAGGTCGATGCCGTCCCATGCGATGCGTCCGCTGGTGGGGAGGAAGAGACCAGTGAGGATCTTGGCAAGGGTGGTCTTGCCGGAGCCGTTCTCCCCGACCAGCGCCACAACTTCACCACGCCGGATTTCCAGCGTGATGCCGTCCAGTGCGGGCGTGGTGGTGCCGGGATAGGCGAACGACACCGCTTCGGCAGTGATGGTGTGCGGCCCGCCAGCGGGCAGGGGCGCGGTGCCCCGCCGGTTCGCCCAGTGTCGGGCGACGGTCAGGAAGCGTGACCAGTCGTCCAGGAGCAGGGAGAGCTTGAACAGGATGGCCCCCGTGGTTACGGCGGAGGACAGCGCAGTAGCACAGGTTCGCATGGCCACAGCGGCGGCCCCGGCTGCGGCGGGCTGAATGCGGCCGGACGCGGCGAGCGCAACAAGCATGCCCCAGGTGAGAAGCATTGCCGTCTGCGCCATGGTGTCGCCCGCGCCTTTTACGAGGAGGGCCCGGCGCGCGGCGGAGAGCTGTTCGATTTCCAGGCGGGTGGAGATTACCCGGTATTGATCGGTGAGGTAGGGGGCCATGGTGGCGGCGCGGACCTCGGGGGCGGTGTTGCGGTCAGTGATGTGGTCGCGGAAGCTCTGGCGCAGCCGACGATCGGAGATGCTGTGGTGGTGGGAGGTGTGTTCGATCCTCGCGGCCCGTACAGCTCCCCAGGCCCGGGGAAGGACGGCCAGGGCCAGTACCGGCAGCAGCACCGGGTGGAGGACAGTCACGATCGAGGCAGCCGCGGCTAGTTGCGCGGCGGCGGAGGTGAGGATCTGGGCGCTGGTGATGAGGTCTCCGGCAGCATGGGCGCCTTCGCTGCTCGCCCGGTAGGCGTCCATGAAGTCGGGGTCCTCGTAGGCGACCAGTTCGGCGCCAGTGGCGGCGTCGATGACAGCCAGGTCGGCCTCACGGACGGCCTTGGGCCCGAGGCGGGATGCGGCGGCGCGGGCGAAGCTATCGGCCACATACCGGCCTGCGGCGGCAACTGCCAGGAGTGCCAGCGGTACGGCGGAATGACGGAGCCCGGCGGTGATGTCGGTGCGGGTGGTGAAGAGGGTGGACAGGACGCGGGTAGTCGCGGCGAGAGCGACGGCGGTCAGGGCGGCGGCCGAGACCTGGGCGGCTACCAGGCGGATCACGGCCGGCCGGTCGGTGCGCCATCCGAGACGCGCCGCGCGAGCGAGGGCGGAGGGGAGGCGGCGTGCGATCTGCCGGGTGCTCAGTGTGGTGGAGGCGTCGAAATGGCGGCCGGTTTTGAGATGCATCACCGGGGCCGAGCCCGGGGCGGTGGTGGGGTGTGTCACCCGCCTATGACGCTCGTAAATTCTCCGCCACGGCAAGGGCGATATGTCCCAGCCGGGGTGCGTCTCCGCAGGCCACCACCCCAACGCGTCAACCTCGATAGGATTAACTCACCCTTACGGGTGAAGGTTCCTCAGATGGTGAGCACAGGCATCCATGGACGGTCCAGGGTGTCTTGGCCATCGCGTCCGGCTGCGGCTCCGGGGACTTCGGTCCAGGCATGGGCGGCATGGGGGAGAAACCGGGCGCCCAGCACCCAGCGAGTCCGGCGCCCCGCCAAGGCGGCGGCCACGACAACGGTCAGGCTCGTCTCGATGCACGCGATCCGTCCCCTCCACCACGGCGGTCGCACCGACAGCACGGCCGCGTGGAGCAGCCCCAGGTCCTTCGGTGTGGCATAGGGCAGGCGGGAGGTGGCACGCAGCAGCCAGATCCGGGCTCGCAGCGGCAGCCGCAGAATGACCAAGGCCACAGCGAGCGCCACCACCGCCAGCATGCGGAAGGGGAAGGGAACGCGCGCCGACGCAGCCACGGCAGGCGACTGCGCCGCGTCTTCGATGACGGGCGGCCCTTCGTACCTGGGGGCGTCGGTGAGCAACCCGCGGGCCAGCAGCTGCTCGACGGTCGATGCGACCGCAGGAGCGACAGCGGCTTCGTCCGCCCCGCACCAGGCGGCGATCTCCCGTGCGAGCCCCTCGGTAGAACCACGCGCGAGAACCGTCTGCCAGATGCGGGAGGCGTCCGGATCGAGCATCACCCACCGGCCGGAACGGACATCGAGGATCGCCGTGCCCTCGCAGCACGACGCGTGATGGACCCCTGCGGGTGTGGTCAGCACCGTGTCGCCCCTTCCGCGTGTCCGGCAGCCAGCACCAGCGTGGGCGGGTGGGCGAGCCAGTGGCAGGACACGAGGAGCATGTGGAGGTCGGCCAGGCCCGTGGAGTGCTCGCCCCGGGCCAGTACGTCCAGCGACCGTATGGCCGCGCCCGCGTCGATCAGGCCCCCGGTGACGAGCGGGGAGGTGCGGATGAGGTCCCGGAGGCGAGGGAGGTGCCGGGCCAGGCCAGCGAGCCTCCATGAGGTGAAATTGCCCTTGGACTGACGGCTGGTCAGCCACCGGGGCAGCTCGGGGAGCGCGGCGGCGAGCAGCGCCTTGAAGACGTGCGGGCGGTCGAAGGGGTCTACGGCGAACGCGGCTCGCACGACCTGGTTGTCGAGGAAGGGGTGCCCGGGGCGTATCCGGCGGGAGGCGTCCAGCGGGGCGGCGGCTCGGGAGCAGGCGCCGGTGAAGTGCAACGCATCCCACTGGGCGAACTCCACCGCCGGCCGGTCCGCAGCCCGGTGCGCGGCCTGCCGCAGCAGGCCCGAGACCGCTTCGCGCCCGTCGCCGGTCAGCCAGGACGCAGCAGCTCCCAGCTGCACCCACGACCACGCCCTCACCCGGCCGTGGGCCGGGAAGCACCCGGAGGCGACCTGGCTCGCGGCCTGGGTGAGCGCGTAGGAATAGCCGATGGCCGCGTCCTTGACCTGGCGCCAGACGGGGCCCGGCGCCGTGTTCTGGGCCCGCGCCCAGGCGACGACCTTCCGGTGTGCCTCGCGGCGGTGACCGGCCTGGAGCAGGCCGGCGAAGCGGGCCGAGCCGATGCTCAGGACGACGTCGCCGCCGTGCCCCGTCAGGTGACAGCGCAGCCCGGCGGCAGGGGCGAGGTACGCAGCTTCCATAGCCGAGTTCGCCGCGCTCAGGCACGGCTCGTCACCGGCCGGGACGCCCTCGGCGAAGTCGAACGGGAGCTGAGCAGGCCCGCCGGAGGCGATGTGATGGCGGATGCCGACGTGCTCGGCGACGCGGATGGCGAAGGCCGTGTCCTCGCTGCTGGTGTAGGGGTCGCTGTAGGTCATCGCGCGGACCTCGCCCAGGGGCGCGGCGAGCAGGACAGCTGTGGAGGAATCGAGCCCGCCGGACAGGTCCGCGCCGACCGGCCCGGCCCCGCTGCGCATGCGCAGCGCCACCGCGTCTGTGAGGGCCTGGCCGAAGAAGGGGGCGCCCTCGTCGAGGGAGCGCCGGCCGGGCACGGCCGTGACGTCGATCAGCCGCACCGGGCCGCGGGTCAGCAACAGTGCCTGGCCCCCGGGCACAGCCCGCACATCGGGGTAGAAGCTGCGGTCGGTCCAGTGATCCGTGGCCACCAGACGGGCGGCCAGCAGCGGCAGGTCAGGCGATCCGTCGGCCAGGTCACAGGCCCGGCTCGCCCATCGGACGGCCTCACCGGTGCGCCGATAGAACAGGGCGCGCAGGCCTGCGAGGTCCCCGCCGACCAGTCGTTCACCGGGGCGATCGGCGATGACCCAGTATGAGCCGGTCCACGTCGTCAGCTCCGCCCACCTGCCGTCAGCGACCGCGCCCAGTGCCAAGTGCAGCTGTTCCTCGGTGGCGCCGCAATCGCCCACGATCGTCAGCTGTATGGGGCCGTCGACGGCCGTACGTATCGTGACCCCGCCGCCGGTTCGTACGGCCGTGCCGGGGCCGGTCCCGGCCGTCCACATCACCTCGAACGTGCTGTTCATCGCGCGCTCCCTTCCGGGGCATGGGCCGGGGCCCAAGCCGTGTGTGCTTGGGCCCCGGAGGGTGACGATCGATGTGCCTGAAGAGGCCGAGGTTCAGGTGGTCTCGGACTCCCAGTACTGCGAGCCATCGGCGTTGTTGAAAGTCTTGTCGCCGAGCGTGAGCTCGTCCACGTCATGCTCGCTGATCTGCGGAGCGAATCCGCCGGACTGCTCGTGCATCAGTGCCTCCCCTTCGGGATGGATGCGCCACCCGGGTCTCCGGTGCGGCTCGGGAGACAGTCAACCCCGTACGCGAGCGTTTGGATCGCAGCCAGGTTGCGACCCCGTAGCACCATTGCGGAACGGTCTAGACCCTGCCGTCCCAGCGAAGGGCCAATAGCGCTCTGACCTGCCGAAATGCGGCCGCTTGTTCGAGCCCACCGCACATCGAGAGCGAGGAGAAAAGCCGGGTCCATCTCCAGCACCCCCGCTACCTTCTCCGCCATGGCGAGGCTGTCCAACGGCAAAGCACCGCGCTCCACCTGGCTCACCCAAGACTCTGACCGGCGGATATTCAGCGCCAAATCACGCTGCGACATCCCTCGGCGCCTTCGGCCCTTGCTGATCCTGACACCTACAACCTTGTTGATCTCGCCCATGGCGGCCCCTCCCAGGAGGAACGGGTAGATGCATCAGTCGTTCGGCAGATCATCCGGATCCAAGACGGGGGCCGGCCGAGGCGGTGCGCTCTGCATGCCGGGGGTTCCGTGCCCACCGAACAGGGCGACGGCAGGCGCAACCACGGCACCAAGGAGCAGTGCGAAAACGGCCTTCGCCGGATGGGTGACGTAGATCGGCTCGTACTCGCGGGGGCTCACCGGCCGGGCGCTTCTCTCAGCACTCCCGGGTTCTCGACCACCCACTCACGGCCGCCGCGCTCGGGGCGGAGGAAGACCGCCCGCCGGTACCGGCGCCGCGTGTTCGGGTCCTCCCACTCCCCGATAAATTGCACGATGGCCTCTCTATCCGTGCCCGGGTCGAAGACGCGCGCACCCTCGTGCAACCACTCGGGGAGCGAGGGGGGAGACGGCGAACGGGTATTCATCGTGACCTCCAATAGGAGGGCAGCCCTGATCACGACGGGGAAGGGCGTGGGAGAGCTGCCGGGCTGAAGTGCCGCCGGACGCGGAATCCTCGTCGAAGCCAGGTACCCGGCGACCTCATCGACGGTAGGGAGCGCTGGGGAGGACCCTCAATGCAATTGCGAGTTGTTGCGCAGACTCACCTGAGGGCGCAGAGAGCCGACTCGATCAGGGCGCGCGCAGGAGCGCCATATACAGCCATCTGTGACAGCTCCCCAAACGCCTTGCGGTAGTCGGCGAGTTCGCGAGGCTGCGTCACATTGACTTCGGCCGTGAGGGTCTCCACGAGGACACGCCGGTCGTCGTAGACGTAGAACGCCTCCAGGGGCCACATCCGGCGACGGGCGGTGAACGGGATGACACCGAGGGAGAGAGACGGTAGCGGCATGGCCGTGAGCAGGTGCCGGAGCTGTCCGGTCATGGTGTCGCGATCCCCGATGCGCGACCGCAGCACCCACTCCTCCATGAGCACGACGAAACGGCGGTTGCCCTCGTAGAGAAACCGCGAGCGAGCGACGCGGGCGGCAACGGCCTCGGTGACGTCGTCAGGGGTGCCCTGGAAGTCTGTAATGGACTGCATGAGGGTGGTGGCGTAGGCCGAGGTCTGGAGGAACCCGGGCACCGCGTTGGAGGCGTAGACCAGGCACACGCTGGTCTGCTCGTGCAGGGTGTAGAAGTCCTCCTGCACCTTGCGCATGCCGTACCTGTGGAGCCTGCGCCACTCCAGGTACATGGAGTCCACCGTACGAGCGGTGGCGATCAAGTCCTCTATCTGGTCTTCTGCACCGCAGGCTGCGCACCACGCACGAATATCGGCGTCGGTGGGTGCGGCCTCCCCCTTCTGGAGCCGCGTGGTCTTCGCCGGGTGCCAGCCGCACCGGACAGACAACTCTCGACCAGTCAGGCCGGCGTCCTTGCGGAGATGCGACAGGCGCACGGCAAGGGCTTCCCGGGCCGCCTGGGCACTGGAGGAGGGGGAGGCAGACATGGGTGTACTGGGCGGATCAGACGGTGAACTTCTCGTGATCGACGCCGCGCTCCCACACGGCCTCGAACGCGGAGACAACCATCTTCACTACGGCGGGGTCTTCGTTGAACTCGTGCCCGGCCCAGTCGCCATCACCAGTGAACCAGTGGAAGAGGACCCGGCGGTCATCGATCAGCCACAGATCGTTTCCGGGAAGGGCGATGTCGGAAGCAAGCCGACGCGGGAGCCAGCGGACTTGCTCGCCGACGGCGAGGTTGACCGAGGTCAGGGCGTGCTCCCAACGGATGTAGTCGGTAACCGGCTCGGAGACAATCCGGGCCCGCCGGATCACCACACCTCGGCCGACAGCCTCACGCACCAGCGGGGTCCAGCCCTGCCAGAACGGCGAGTCCGGGTCGAGGTCGGTTCGGCCAGTCCGCAGAAACTCTTCGAAGCCGCTCCTCTCATCGCCAACGCTGTAGAGGTCGCGCATCTCCAGGTGCACGGCAGTGTGCTGTGCACCGCCCAGCAGCTCAGCGAAGTCCGGCAGCACGCCGTTCTGCGACATCACACGCCTCCCTCAAAATCGGCACCATGCGGGCCGGAATACGGATCACGGTCTCGTGCGCGGGGATGCCCCGGTCATGACCAGGCACCCAGTCCGTCTCGCCGATCTGCGCCTTCAGCAACTCCTCGGCTTCCTCGCCCTGAAGAACCAGGTCGGCCGTATCGTCGTGCACCCACACGGTCGGCGAGCCGCCCCCGGTGGTCTCCGGGTCAATCCCGATGAAGGTTAGGTCCACGGTCCCCTCCTGTAGCAAGTCGGTTGCGCGTACTTGCGCCAGACTTCTCCTGCGCCGGCGGGGCGTCAAGGGTGGCCGGGCGCCTTGCGAACAGCACGGAAGACCTGGACACGCCGGCGAACCGGGTGCGGTCCCGGCGACACGCCATGAAGTCGAACGGGGCTCTTCCCGCACCGTCGATCCACAACCGCACACACCAGCTCCTCCAGCGCCCCCGCACACCGCGTATCGGTGTCACCCCAGACGTCCAGGACCTCGACGCCGCTCATGCGCCGCAGGACCAGGCGTGCGGCCTTCTCCGTCCGGCGCCGGTCAAGGGGCAGGCACTTCCCGGCCCCAGCAGCCAGGTCGAGGCCCTGCACGTCGATGAGGCGCTGGTGCGAAACACTGAGGCTTACTCGTAGGCCCAGGGCTGCCAGGAGCATTCAGCCTCGGGCAGGTCATCTTTCGGGGGTGGTGGCAACGGTCGCCCCCAGTGTCCGGTCATGCCCCGCTCTTCGCGCTGCTTGACGGTCAGCCGGTTGCGCAGGTGGTTGATCACGTCATTGGCGTGATCCTCGGAAGCGTGGTCCTGGTAACCGGACCAGGGACGTACGTCCTCGTGCTGGCTCACGGAGCGGAGCCGGTCGCGCTCGTCTTCGCGCAGCACCTCGTACGCAGCCCGTCCGCGCCGCAGCTCCCACTCCCGGTACGGGGCATTGTCGATCCAGCCCGCCGGTCGCCCAGCACCGTCGTAGGTGATCTCTGGCGCCGTCATCCACACGGGCGGCTCCGGACCGCTGTACCACGCCGTGGGGGTCTTCGGGGGCGGTGAGTTCAGGATCTCTTCGGCCCGTCCGCGCACAGCGTTCACCGGGGCTTGCGCAGGCTCTTGCGGCTCCTCATCAGCGACGGCCACCTCGCGGGCTTGTGTCAGCATCTCCTGCCGCCGCTGACGGCGGCTCCCGACGCAGCCCATCAGTCGATCACATCCGGGAGAACGGCGGGCTTCGGCCGCGGTGCCGACGACCGCTTGCTCACGAGCCGGAACGTGGGCCGAGGATCACCTGAGCCCCGGCGGCGAATCGGTGGAGGCTGCGGCGGCCGGGAGAAGTCCACGACCGGGCGGGACGCCTGGAATGTACGTTCCTTCTCCTCCAGGAGGTCGAGGTAAGCGCGTTGAGCCTTGGGGGTGGAAACGTCTATGACCGGCTCTGTTCCGGGCCGATACCACCGGGGGAAGGGTGGTGTCCTCATCTTCAGCTCCCCGCCGGTCGCGAACGCGGCACACCGGCAGTGGGGTTGGCACCCCCGGCAGAGGTGTAGTACCCCACTGGCACCCGTGGCGGAGCCGAGGCCGTAACTGACCATCCCCTGGACGGCTCACTCCAACCTTGGCTCAGGCCCAGGACGTAGTAACTCAGCAATTCCGCACCGGCAGCGGTGTCCGCGTTCACGGGTCGAGAAGTCACCGGGCCCTCCCATTGAGCTTGTCTGCGCGCTCATGCCATGCCGGGTCAATCCCCGTCGTCACCGCCCGCCAGGGGCGTCGGTGACCATCGCGCACGATCCGGACGGCAGCCCAGTCGGTGATGGGCTCAACATCCCGGGAAAGGCTGCTCGACGGCAGCGCGACCCCGTACAGCTCGGTTCCGTCGCCCAGATGGAGGTCGGCAAGCACCGTCCTGACCCAGCGGTGCCCGTTGTGGGCGATATCCCCGCCCACTGCACGGAGAAGTACCGTGCCGCTGCGGATCTGCCACCACCGCACCCCGCTGGCCCAGTAGCAGCCGCTCGTCGGGAGAACGCGGGACTGGGTGGTCGGCTGGCCGTTGGAGAAGGAAGACGGCCCATACCGCTCGCGCAGCGTCTTGTACCTCGTGAACTCCCCCGCGGGTGCAGGCCCCGGTGGAGTCCGCGTGTAAAGGACTCTCACGGCTCAACGCCCCCGGGGTCGGCGAGCCGACGGGCCCGTCAGGCGCATTTCCGCGTCCGCAAAGACGTGGAAGGAAGCGCCCTGGTCCATGACGATCTCGGCCGCCAGGCCGTCGAACATGCCCTGGCCGTTGGCGCAGGAAGCGTTGCCCGGGTTCAGGCGCGCTTGAGCGTTCCGGTACCGGCCGATGGCCGCAAGATGGTAATCCCGGCGAATGTCGTGCAGGTTGGCGCCCCCTCCGATCGGATGGTCGGATACAGGGCGCACGTAAACGACGTCAGACATGAGAACTCCCGAATCGCATAGCAAATAGGTTCACCACTGATGGTGCGCCCCAAAATTTATGTGCCGATACTTGGAGAACCCACTACCCAGGGAGGACGGCATGAGGTGGAGAATTTCCGACACCAAGGTCGACACGCAGAAGAAGACTGTTCATCGCGAAGCAGGAGAGCAGGCTTCTCCGCTCGGGCCAGAGGCATACCGGCCGGTGTGGCAGCACCACGTCAATGGGTACGCGCCGGGCACCTTCATCAACGCCCCTGACCTTCACCCTGCGGTACAACAGATCCACCGGGGAACGCTCGGCAGCCAGTTCCGCGAGGCCGAGCCGTTTCACGAGGGCCTGGAGACCGGCTATCGTCCCGCGGGCTCACACTCACCGCAAAGCCGGAATCGCGGCCTCGAAGAGCACGTCTACGAGGAGAACTACCGCTGACAGCAGAAGCCTGCCCTTCGTAATCTGAAGGGGGCGGAGCGGGCGGGCTCCCTCGGCACACTTCCACGCGTCAGGCAGCAATAGGAAAGCTACGGCAGTGACGTCACCGCGGTAGCCGCCGAACATGTAGTTGGGGTTCGGCTCTCAGTCAGCCTGGCGGATAGGGTGGACGAGCTTCGCCCTCCGCAGCTTCTTCAAAGAGCGAACACTTTTTATCACCTCTCCCGCACCGGAGGCAACAGGGAACTTCCATTGCCGCGGTCTACACAGGCGACACCTCTTGACACAGAAGACGGTCGACCGCACATTCGATGAAAATCACCCAATCGAGTGACTCCGCCTCCGTCCGTCTCGACGCTAAGTCAGGTGGTAGGAGCATCCAGCCAGGAGCAAAACAGGTTCCGGGAGCGTATGACGAGGTGGAGACGATGGGTCTACTGAGCAAGGCAGCGACCTGCTTGACGGCAGGAATGTTGTGCCTGACCTTGGTTCCAGCCAATGCTAGTGGAACTGACCAGAAAGCCCACAATCAGCGCGGCTGCATGTACTTGAGAACGGAATACAGCATCTCCAAGAAATATAAGAAGTGGCACCATCCCGTGACGAAGGTATTCAGGGATGGCCCAGGCCCCCTAAGCGTCACTGGCAGCTCCTCCGAAAGCTACACGATTGGTGCCTCGGTGACAGTGGGGGGCGAAGAGGCGGTCAAGGCAGTGGTAGCGGAGGCCAAGATGAAAATCGACGTCAACGTGTCAGCGAGTAAGACCACTCAGATCGTCCACGGCGTAAGCGTTCCGGTCAGTCGTGGAAAGTACGGCCACATTCAATACGGCGTGTGGATGTATAGGACCGCCATGACCGAAGAAGTGATCTACGATAATTGCCCATCGAAGGTAAACCGAACCGGCCTGGCAAATCTTCCCTACGCGGTCGGTTGGCATCGCTGGGAAACCAACGACTAAACATCGGCTTCACTTCACGATTTCTGCGCCGAAGACGCGAATACCGCTGAGGTAGCTCGCGCGAACAAGCCAGAACCACCCGCCGGCCCAGTCGTTTAGGCTGTAACATTTACTCCCTAAGGGATGGAACGCCCAAGGACCACGCCCTACCGGACCGAGTGACTCACGCGGAGCCTTGCCACAGCTGAAGCCAGGGAGGTCAGCCACTACATCAGAAATCAACATCAGGCAGTGCCTTCATGTGCGTAATTCTCCGCAAAATGAAAACGCCCCCGGTGGCGACGGCTTTTTCGGGTTACAGCTCAGGCAGTGAGTGCCGCGGGGCGTGCGGCTACGAAAAATGTCATCCACTCACGAGTCTGGCGGCTCGGCCAACGGGAGGCCGGCGATTGCCTCGGTGGAAACCGTGGGAGCCTCCACCAGCTCGACAACGAGCGAGGGGGCGCGCTCCGTCATCGACACGCCTTCCCCGAAGACCTCCAACCGGCGCTCCAGGCGGCCTTGTCGGCGATCGGGCTGTTGGACTTCGGTTGACCGTGGCACAGACATACGTCCCGTCAGGGACGGGCTGGAGGACTTTCTGGGCGCGGCGCTTGAGCGCATCACCCCGGCGGGAGAGCTCCGCCCCCTCGGCGTAGTCGCGAGCGGCGTGCTCGATCTCCCGGAGGGAGGGAGCTATCTCCTCGGCGCCGGGAAGGGTCCTCCCACTGTGAGCACCCCTGGCGGGCGGAAGGGTGTCCATGCTGTGGACTGGAAAACGTGCTGTCAGGGGTAGGGGTGTCGATAGTAGCGACACCCTCAGCAGCACTGAAGGGGACCGTCACAGCGTGATGCCCCTTCGAGAAACCGCGGAGCGCGGTGGATGCCCAGGGGTGGAACTTCTTCTGTAGCGGTTGGGGTTCGTCTCGCGGGGCCGGACTCCTACCTCCGGCCTAGCGCATTATTCGTGCGATTTCTCAGCTGACCTTGCCGAGGACGCGCCGGGCCTTCTGGGCGCGCGCAGCCTCCTTCTTCTGCTGCCGGATGCGGGCGGCGGACTCGGCGGAGCGCTGCCGGTAGTCGTCATCCAGGAGGCGTGCGACGGTAGCAGGCTGCCAGTCGTCCAGGCCACGCTTCGTCTTGTAGCCCTCCTCTTTGAGCTTGGCGCCGATGGCTCGGAAGCTCATGGGCTTGCCGTTCTCGTCGAGCTGGGCGCGCAGTTCCTGGGCGCGGACTCGGCCGGCCTGCTCTCCGTCGACTTCGCCCAGCTCCTTCTTCGTGCTGGTCTCCCAGCCGTAGCGGGGGGCGCCGTAGGCGTAGCCGCCTTTCTCGGCTTTGGTCTTGCGGCCGTTACGGAGGCGCTTGGAGATGAGGCCACGTTCGAGCTGTGCCGCCGCGCCCATCACCTGACGGACGAAGGTGCGCATAGGGTCATCGGGGTCGTCCTGCAAGACCTCGCCGCCGTCGGCAGTGAAGGCCCGGCCGCCGAGGGACCAGATCACGGCCAGGATCGCCTCTTGGGTCGTCAGCTCGCGTGCCAGCCGGTCCATATTGGGGAAGAGGAGGCCGTCCACCCGCCCCTCGGCCAGCAGCTCCAGGGCGTTGGTCAGTTCTTCCCGTTCATCCTCGGTGCCGGAAATTGCCTTGTCTTCCAGGATGTCCACCAGGCGATGCCCTGTCAGCTTCGCCCACCTCTTGACGTCTTTGCGCTGCGCGGGCAGGCCATAAGCGTCAATCTGCCCTTTGGTACTGACGCGAAGCAGGGCGATAAGCCGAAGGCGCTCCGTCGGCTGCGTCAATGTGAGCCCCCTCACTCGCTCGGGCCAAAATGCCGTATCGATATTTGTCATAGATGATACAGCACAGGTCAGAGAGCTATCGCCCTTTTTAGGATAGTCTGCCCCCTGTCTCTGGCAATCAACTTCATGCAACTGCGCGAGATGTGGGCTCCAGTCGGACGCGGGCGCCTACATCTCGTTCATGCGAACCGGCATCGGCAACCCGTAGTGATGGGCCAGCCACTCCACCGCACCGTTCTGGTCCGACCGTCCGACCTCCACCGCCGTTCCCTCGTGGTCGGTGACGGTGTAATTGCTCGTGCCGATGCCGGCTCTCTGAAAGACGAGCGTGCCGCCGATCGAGTCGAAGCCTTCGAAGGTGACCACGTACGAGAACCCTCCTAAAGGCCATCTCGTAACTGTTTGATGGACTTGGTGTCGCAGGAGGCTCTGACGGTGTCCGGCAGGCGTCGAGGGCGGAGGGTACCGCGGCGACCGGCGAATCGTTTCCGCTTCTTCCCGTTCGGGTGAGTGGCGCATGTCCGGTCATCGGTTTGGGCAATCGGTGGGCGACTCGATCTACGCCGAGTCGGGCGCCAACCCTCCTTCTTCGAAAGGCACATCGCCATGCGTCGCATCGCTGCCGTACTCCTGGGAACCGTCGCGCTCCTCGGCGTCCTCGCCACACCCGCCTCCGCAGACGTCGGCGGCACCGCTGGCGCGCTCGTTGCTACGCTCCAGGACACGGTCACGGGAGTTGAGACCTCCCTCGGCAACCTCACCAGCGGCCTGTAGACCGGCCCGGCACGGGACATCCCTGGTTCCCTTGCCCGTGCCGTGACGTCTTGTGGCGACCGTCCTGCCCTCGCGGTGGGGCGGTCGTCCTGTTGGAGGGGGATGGCACCTGGCCAGGGGCGATCCGAACAGGGCGTGGACACATGTCCGCCATCCCGGTTCGGGTGAAGCGGCGATTGGCCGGAAACTGCGCTGGGCAGTCCGGAGGTGTCTGAGCACGTCCCTGCCACGTGAGGACCCCCGCCTTGGCCCGTCTACGCGTCATCGCCACCGCTGCCGTCTCCGCCCTGGCACTGCTTCTCGCCACTCCGGGCTCCGCCTCCGCCGTTGCGAGCGGACAGTTCAACTACGAGTACACCGATGTGAACACTCATGAGGTGGACGACTCTCAACTGCTCAACCCGGCAACCAACACCTGCATCACTGTCCCGGAAGTAGCCAGCGGAGCAGCCAAGTTCGCGTTTTCGCCCCAAAACCTCACCGACACGGTGCTCTGGGTCTACTCCAAGAAGTACTGCGGCGGCGACAAGCAGATCATCAGCCAGAAGGCCAAAGGACCAAAGACCCTGCACTTCCTCTCCTTCAATTTCCCTACCAACGAATGACCCCAGTGCCCTTGGTGTGGCCCCGGCCGGGACCACACCAAGGGCCGTCGCTCACGGGTGGGTCCTGACCGAATACGGACAGGACACCTGTCAACGACGCAGTCACACCACGGCCGGACGGTTCCCCGCCCGCACCACCGGCCAGCCGGCCAAGGCGAGGTTGTGCATGCGAGCGACTCCGCTGACGGCCCAGTAGACGCCGTCGCCTTTCAGGCGGCAGTCGCGGAGAATCTTCCAGTTCTTCATCCGGGCGAAGACGTGCTCGACCCGGGCCCGCACCCGGCGGTGGGATGCGTTGTGCTCTTCCTTCCACGGCTCCAGCCGTTCCTGCCCGGCCTGGCGGCGGTGCGGGATGAGCAGCCCGGTTCCCCGGTAGCCGCCATCGGCGATGACGGTCGCGTTCCCGCAGGCCGCCTTGATACCGGAGTCGGCGAAGGCGATGCAGTCGTTGTGGTTGCCGGGCATCGGGCGGCCGACCGCGAGCACGAGCTTGGTCTCCGCCTTGATCAGTACCTGCACGTTCGTCGAGTAGCGGTGGTTCTTCGAGGAAGCGGCGACCGACCGGTCCCGCGTGGGCACCAGCGTGCCGTCCACGACGAGCACGTCATCGCTGCCCGGCCTGTGCCTGGCGGGTGCGAGGGTCATCAGCGGGCCGTGCCGTTTGATGATCCGGCCGACCGCCGCCGTAGAGATCCCGAACAGCGGGGCGAGCTGGGGCATGGACAGGTTCGTGCGGCAATACACCGCCACCAGCAGGACCCGGTCCTTCAGCGACAGCGACCACGGGCGGCCCGGCCGGCCAGGATCCAAGGCCCGCCCGCCAGCCCGCTGGACAGCCTTGACCAGCCGCTGGAACTGCCGTGGGCGTAGCCCGGTGAACACCTCGACGAACTCAGGACACTGAGCGGAGAGCACGTGCACGACCAGACCAACGCGGGTCGATCTACATGGTTACGAGAAGATCTTTAGCTCGCCCGTGTGGAAAACCCCCGCGTGGGTCTGCGGCTTGCTGGCCGCGGCACTCTTACGACGATGCAGTGCCGGTCTTTCGTCACGACCTCCAGGCCGGCCGCCTCCAGGTGAACGAGGTACTTCGCCATGGCGATGTCCCAGCACTGCCCTGCCCCTCCACGAGGGCGGGTGATGGCCGTTCCCTGCTGCCGCGTGACCATGACGTCCCACATCTCCGGTCCGACGTGGAAGCCGTCGCGCCCGCCGTACGCCTCCTCGAACCGCTCGGCCAGGATCTCGCGCACGCGCCGGATATCCCACCGCTCCGAGCCCGGCTGCGGCTCCTCCTCCCCGGCCTCCCCGAAGAGCCCGAGCTGACCCGGCACCGGATCGACCGGAGACCAGAGCGCCGGTTCTTCGACGTCGTTCTCCTCGAACTCCTCTTCCTCCAGCGCCAGCCCCTCGGCCGGGTCGGACCCTTTCGGGAAAACCCACAGCGCGGCCCCGTAGGGCGTCCGCCGTACCGGGTAGCCCGCACTCGCGAGCACCTGGGCGCACGCGCGCAGATCTTCGGGCAGCCCTTCGCCGGCCGCGATCTCGCCCCCACACCAGATCACCGCGACGCGGTGGATACCTTCCTCGCCCTGGGCCTTGAACCCCTCGGTCTTGGCGGTGCCGTCGCTACGGAGTTCCGCCCGCAGAATGCCCGCCTTCCCCAGCACCCGCGAGACCGCGCCCGCCGTGAGACCCGTACGGCGCTTCGCGCGCTGGGCCTCGATGCGGGCAGCTTTCACGCATTCCGGCGCTGTGCATGCCATCTTCACGCCCTTGTGGTGCGCTTGACGCGCTTCAGCAGGTCGCCCGGGCTCTCCCCCCGGTTCCCCTGCATCCATTCGCCCGTGCCGACACGGAAGAACGGCGGTCCGTACTTCATGGGGGCGGGCCGTATCTCGATCTCGCGACCCTCGTACGCGCACGTCTTGTTCGTCGTCATCTGCTTCCCGATCGCTGGAGCGGCGGCCACAAGACCGGTTGCCCGACTTGGCCGACGTGCCGCCCCCGAATTCGTCCCCGAAAAATCGCAGCGCTCTGCGCCAAGGCAGTGCTGTTTCTGTTCCGTCCCCGCGCGACCTCGGCCGGCCGTGCCTCGCAGGATTTCCAAGTAGTGCTCGGGAGGGCCGGGACGGCGGCGCCTGCCGCCCCAGCCCCCGCGCCTGCCCCCTACTGCCGCATCGCCTCTTGCCACCCCTCCACCCAGCCTTCGCCGAAGGCGACCGCCGTTCCCACGGTCCACGCCGCAGCACTGGCCCAGGCCGTATGCCACCATGCCGCCCGGGGCACCCCGGCCCCCACCACCTCCTCCTCCGGCTCCCATACGACGCTGGACGTCAGCTCTTCCCGGACGGCCGCCGCCTCCCGGCGCAGCTCCAGCAACTCCGCCGCCCTCATGTCCTGGGCGACCTCGGCGACGACGCGTTCCGCCTCGGCGACGGCCAGGGCGGCAACCTCCGCGCCCCAGCTCTCCACGTCCGCGCGCAGCTCTTCGAGCTCCCGCTTCAGCTCCTCGAAGCGGTCCGGCTCGGGCTCCGGCTCAGGGGCAACCTCCTCCTGGCGCTCCTCCTCGGCCGCCTGGCGCTCCTGGGCGCGTACGCGGTCGGCAAGCTCCAGAATCCCGGTGACTTGGTCCGCCTCACGGGCGCGCTGCTCACTCAGGCGCGCAGCAAGGGCCATGATCCTGGCGACGGCCGCGCGGTCGCCCTCCGCCTCCCGGCGCTCCTCGTCGTTCTCCTCGGGCTCCTGGGGCTCCGGCTCGGGCTGGGGCTGGGGCTCCGGCCGCTGCTCCCCGGCCGCGATCCTCCATGCTGCCGCGCGCTGTTCGCGGGAGACGGGGGCGATGCCCTGCGGTTGCTCCTCCTCGTCGCCCTCCTGGCCATCGCCCTCGAACTCAGGGTCAGCGGTGGCCTCCAGCGGTTTCCAGTCGGACCCCACGTGCTTCTCCAGGAGCTCCGCCATCGTCGGCCGCTGCTGCTCCGGCTGGGGCATGGCTACGCCAGGAACGGCGCCCCCGTCGTCCTCCCACACCTGCTCGTGCTCGTGCATGCCGTGAACGTCGGGGTAGAGCTCCGCGAGGTACTGGCGCAGCACGGGAAGCCACGGGATGCCCTGAGCGGCGCCGAGCAGCGCGAGGGCTGCCACGGGGGCAATGACGTCGCCGAATTGCTGACAGATGGCCGTACGGGAGCCCTGAGCGGGGAAGCCGCGCGGCATGGTCACCAGGGCGGCAACCTGTTCGAGGGTGAAGCGTCCGCCGCGCTCCCCGAGGTCCCAGGAACGCACCTTGCTGGTAATGGCCGTGCACGCTTCGCCCGTGATGGTGAAGGCGTTGCCGCCGGACGTCTTGCGATTGCCCCGGGTCCAGACAGTGGTTCCCTCAGGGAGTCCCGTTGCCTGCGCCGCGCCCGTGGCCAAGCCAGGCGCCTCCATGGACATGACGCCACCGTCGCGGCGTGCGTACAGCAGCGCGCGCACGCGGTGCGAGGGACCGCCGTAGTCGGCCGCGTCGGCAACCTTCCACTCCGCGATGCTCCAGCCGAGAAGCTGGAAATCGGCGACGACTTCCCCGCGTATCTCCTCGGGAAGCTTCGAGCTCTGCTCAACAGCCACCCACTCCAGCGGTGCCCCTGCGGCTTCCAGGCCCAGGGTCCAGACGGCAATCTCCAGCATCAGACCGCCGGTCTCGCCCGAGTACCCGTCCAAGTCCCGCCGGACGTCGAACCAGGAACGGCCGTTGGGCAGGCGCCGCCCCATCTCCTTGCCGAAGTCGGGGTGATCCCCGCCGCAGAGCGGCATAACCCCCGCCGCGTACCGCGCGCAGTCCCACGCCTCCCCAAGAATGTCGATGTTCTCGGCGAGCCGCCCCAACCTCTTCCCGGCGTCCGTGTAGTCGATGCACGGGGGCGTCACGATCAGCCCGTGCACGTCACGGAAGACAGGGTCCGAGGGGTCGAGGGTGGTCACGTCCGCGTGAATGGCGGTACAGCCCGCGGCGCGCTGTGTGGCGGCGCAGCGCGCATCGCTGTCCACACAGATCATGTCCACGTCGTCCCGCAGCAGCCTCCGCAGGGCCACGCATGCCCCGCCGGGGCCGCAGAAGAGATTCAGGACTCGCTTACGGTCGCCCTCCTGCCACCGCGTCAGCCACGGTCGCAGCTCGGGGTAGACGGCCGCCGCGTGGGATTCCTCCGGCTGCGGCTCAGGCTGCGGTGCGTCCGGGTCATAGCACGCGCACGGAGATTCCTCGCAGTCCTCGCATGCCTGCGGCTCCGGCTCCGGCGCTGCTGCGCCCCTGGCGACGGCATCCGCGAGGATCGCGCGCTTCATGGCCGGGCGTCCCTGGACTCCGGCGGCAATCTCCACACCGGTCCCGAAGTGCTTGATGAAATACACCCCGGCCAGCATGGATATCCCATAGGCATGGCCGAGGATTTCGGCCCGCTCCCGGCCCCTCTCGCCACTGAACGCGATATCGCCCACCTTCGGCTTCGCTGACACCTTCGGGGACTGTTCCTTCGGCTTCCGCACCTGCTCCGGCTCATTTTCCTGGGCAGGCACTTTCACAGGCTTCAAGTCGGCGGCCGGAACGGCGCTCGTGGTGATCTCGCCATCCCAAGCGACCCGCACCGGCGTCCCACCCATCTCGACCGATCGCACACACCCCTGACGTCCGTCCACGATCACCCGGTCACCCGGAGCCCAAAGGACTCGCTTCGGAGTCTCTGCGGAGCGCCCGGGTGCGTTGTCGGGTGTCTCCTCCCCCGGGGAAAACTCTCCCTTGCCTGCCAGCCGCTCCAGCACCCGCTTCCGGCGCTCCTCCTCCAGGGCGCGACGATGGCTACGCACGATGTTTTTGATTTCCTGCCAGTAGCCAACACCGACGCATTCCGAGCCGTCCCATTTCACGGCGTATTTGAATCCGGCTACTTCCACGCGGTACAACTCATTACGGCACGGCCAGTTCCAGCCGCGCTCTTTGTCCCCGCCCATCGGGGTTTGGGCGCCCCACACACCCGAGTCGCCCAGCGACGGCAACGCCACGTCCAGCGGAAATTCAAGGCGGTATCGCCGCTGCCCCCGCGCCTGCTCACTCCGCCACTTCTCCCATGCCGCTATCGCCTGGTTGCGTTCCAGCGTATGACGCCGTGTCGCAGCTACGCGCTTTGCGCGCCCGACGCTACTGAGCTTCTTCCCGGAGCAACAGAGCCGGAATCCGAGACAGTCAGCGCAGAGCGGTTTGCCCGGAAGTGTGTCGAATTCCGGAATGACGTAGAGAGGGCATTCGTTCTCGCCCTCACACCTGGGGCAAATCCCGGAGTGGTCGTATTCCGGCGAGAAAAACTCCCGGTACTTCTCCGAATAAACGCGCTCCGCCGCCTCCTTATCCACCACCCTCGCATAGGAAACCGTGCGCCTCACTGCCTCACCCAGGCTCTCCGCCTGCCCGAGCGTGGCAATCGGCTTCTCACCGTGGAATATCCGTGATTCGAAGAGCGGCTGGCGGGTGCGGTCGTGCCACGTCAGCTTGACAGTGAATTCCAAGCCGTCTACCGAAATCGTGCGATGTGGGTAATAGCGCACCGTGCCAAAAATGGCCACCTGCTCATCGGAGATAGCGACCGGCATTCGACGTGAGACCTTCTCGAACCCCCGCCCCTCCCACAGCGTGTACGGCTTGGGAGGCTCAGGAATCCGCGCACCCGGAGTCTGCGGAATTTCCTCGAACGCCAATTGCTCGGGAATCTCTCCCCGGAGAGAGCGCGCTGCCGCGCCATTGATCTTGTACCCGCCTAGCCGGTCACGCTCCATGAGGTGACATTCGCCGGTCACGCCGGAGCGGTCCGTGACGACCCACCAATTTGCATAGCCCGGTCCCGCGCTCCACACCGAACCAGAAACCGGTGCGTCGGCACCGCAGGGGGTCCACTCGATCCAGTCACCCGGGGCGAAAGCCTCGCGCTCTTTCATGGGCGCATCCGGCGACTTGGGCAGCCGCATCTTCCGTGCACGGTGAGCGGTGGACGGCCGGAATTTCGGGGCACCCTTTTCCTGTTTCTCTACCCCTGCAACAAGCTTTGCGCGCTGCTCGGCGTACGCCTCGACTGCGTCCGGGCGCGCGTCATCGGGAACGGTGCGCAGCGTGAAGCGCAAGCGCTTGTCGGCACTTTCCAAGACTTCATGACCGTCTTGATTTTGTGCAGAGCTCTCCCCGGGAGATTTTGCCATTTTCGAGAAACCCCTATCGCCGAATGTCGCACTGGCGCCGGGTACCAAACCGGCGCGCCCGGATGGGCAGGTCTCCATTTTATCGAAAAGGGCCGCAGAATAGCAGGGCACTAGGCCCAGAAACAAAAAAGGGGGCGTGGTAAATACTACGTCCAGGATTCGAGACATTCAGGGAATTCGCTTGACATTTAGAGAACGCCCAGGGTGCACCCATTCGATGCGGGACGCCCGAATAAGACGCCCCCACCCTTAATGCCCGAATTCTCCGGCCTGTGCCCCTGATCGCCCACACACGAAAGCCCAGTTCAGGCGAAAGCAGTGTCAGCCGGCCGAGCAGTGCCCAACTCCCAGAGGCGGCGCCGTAAGCCTACGTGCTAGTCTCCCGCCAGGGAATCCCAGTGTCGCACTGAATTTCCTTGGGGCGCCGGGTACCAACCCTCCTTCGGGAGCGGCCGGCGCCCTTTCTCCTTTTCTCGCGTCTCCGTGCTCCTACTCCTCCGAGTGGCGGCCGAAAAACGCATCAGCGATCGTGTCCCACTCCATAGCGCCCGGCCCCGGCATGTACCGATCGTCCCGGCCGACGATGACCTCGGCCTCGGGCCGACGAGCAGGCGGGTTCAGGAGGTAGCCGTTGAACAGGGGGCTGTCCCGCATCTGCTCGGGCAGCCGTTCGTAGGCCGGCAGACGCTTCACGTTGCACTCGGGGCACAGAATGCCGCGCACGCAGCACCTTTTAGAGCCGGTCTTGATCGTGCAGCAGCGGTGATCGTGGTCGATGTGCCAGGTCCGCTCAGTCCCGGAGAGAGCTTCCGGCTCGCACTCCCCGCACAGTGCGCATCGGAACTCCTGGACGCGGAAGATCGCGTTGTACCCGGCTATGGACAGGCCGTAGTTCCAGACGCGCCGTTGGGTCACTGCACACCCGCGACAGCGCTGATCATCGCGCCCCGGGGTCTTGCTCGGGAGCCACTCCCCGCACAGCCCACACAGGGCCTGATCCTCGTCCCAGCTGAGATCCCACATGGCCACGAAACCTACCGCTGGCCACTGACAGCCCCGGGCTAACAACCTTGGGACCAGGCAAAGTTGGAGCTCCTGCCGCATCCTGGCCTCATGAGGTGTCGCTGATGGAGTATCCCCGCGCCCGGTCTGCTCCCGCCCCGTGGTGCTCGTGCCCACGCGCCGGCCGGGATACGGGGCCCTGCACGACCACAAGCGCGAGCGCCGGTCGCTGATCCTGTGTCCCGGCTCCGAATCCCATGTCGCCCTCGCGCAGGCAACCGCGTGGCAGCTGGAGCTCGCCGAGGCGCCCGCGGAGGGCCAGGAAGGGCCCATGACACTCTTCTGAGCCCCTGTCCGCGCCTCTGGGCTCCCGGACTGGACAGCGGGCCTCGTGGACGCGGTAAACGAAGACGTAGCCCTCGGCGTCGTGAAACTTGTGCTCGGTGCGCCAGCGGCAGCAGCGCCGACGGCGCTTCACCGGCTCTTCTCGGCCGCACGGGCGAAGTGAGCGTGGATGGCCTTGGAGGTGATGCGCTCTCCGGTCTCCTCGGTGAAGTGATCGGCGATCTTCTGGTTGCTCATGCCGCCATGCTTCATCCGCGCGGCCTCCTCCCACTGCTGGGGCGTCAGCTTCGAGGGGCGCCCTTTGTGTTTCTTCGTTCCGGCCGGCTGAGACTTGGGCGGTTCCTGGCTCTCTGGCTTGGCCGTGGCGACGTTCGGCAAGCCGTCAGGCAGGGTCCAGGGCTCACGCGGTGCGCCGGAGGCGGGGAGGGCAAGTTTCTCGTCCTCCCGCTTCCCCGAAGGGTGCGAAGGGAGCGAAGGGAGCGGCACACAGGAGTCTGCTCCCTTCGTCGCTCCCTTCGCGAACTCGGTGCCCTGATCCTCGGCAATGGGCTCGGTGAGGTACCACACCCACCCGCCGCTGAAGGCGCCTTGGGTCTTTCCGGACTTGATCCCAGCCCGGCGTTTGGCCCGCTTGAGCTGATCGACGGAGGCCCCAAGGGTCTTCGCGATGCGGGGCATGTCGCTGGACGGAATCTCGCGGAACTCGCCGACTCCGTTCTCTACGAAATGCTCGTGCAGCACGCTGGCCAGGTCTTCGGTCTCTTCGCGCTCCTCCGCGGTCTGGCGCGGTGCGGTCAGGGCGTCGTCGGCTGATACCTCCGACTCGCCGTCAACGACGACGAGGCCGACGTCCACCGGGATACCGTCGTCGGTGTCCACCAGCACCGAGTCGAAGTGATAGGCCATGTCCGGGGCCTTCTGCGGCGCGTAGCTATTCTTTTTCTGGCTGACGACGTAGGAACCCTCTTCCACCTCGGCGAAGACGAAGCCCACCCGCGCACAGTCGCTGTAGGAATGGGCCCCCGACATGCGGCCGGCCGCATCCTCGCCGTGGCGGCGGTTGAGGTGCATGACGCTGATCAGGGAGGAGTCGGTGCGTTCGACAACGGGCTGGAAGGCGTCGAAGACGCTGCGGATGGCCTGCGGGTCGTTGTGCTTGATGCCATTTCCAAGGCACGACATGACGGGGTCGAGCAGGGTGAATGAGATCTCGTGCGCGGCCAGGAACTCCTCCAACGAATCAGCGTCAAAAGGGAACTGCGGTACGAGGTCGTCACGCTCGGGTGTGCGAGCCGCGATCTTGAACACGCGATCGAGGTCGGCCTTCGCGGCGATCAGACGGGGCTTGACGATGTGCTCGTAGGAGTCCTCCGCGCAGAAGACGGCCGCGTTGCGGGGCTCGCCCTCGAAGACGCCGGGCAGCGTGCCAAGAGTCAGGGGCGCAACCACCTGCTGAAGGAAGTACGTGGTCTTGCCGATTCCGCCAGGTCCAGCGACGTACCCGGCTTCTCCGAGAGGGATGAACTTATGGCCGTTCTCCTCCCACAGCCACATCTTGGCCCGTGTGCGGAAGGTGCTGAACGGGACGCCGTAGATCTGCCGGAGGAAAGGCGGTTCTTCCTCGCCCTGCGCCCTGTCCCCCGAAGAGTGCACATCACCGTGTGCTGCTCCCTTTGCGCTCTTCGCTCCCTTCGGGAAAAGTTTGTTGTCGCCGCCCGGTGCGATCAGTAAACCGTCCCCGGCGATCTGCCGGACCACCGCACGAGCCCTGTCGTTGGCATCGAGGCTCACCGTTCCGTCCCCATCCTGCGGAAGGCCGAGGAAATCGTCGCGTCGGCCTCGCGTTCGTCCAGCCCGGTCATGAGCGCCGCCGCGAGCAGTGCCGCACGGGCAGCGTTGGTGTCGTAGAAGCCCAGCAGGATCTCCTCCGCAGCACGGGATGCGGCCCAGTGCAACCGGTTGTTGCGCTCGCCCTCTACGGCCTCCAGGACATTCGCGACCAGCGGCACGAGAGCCCCCGCCCCGCTCGCGATTCCCGGCCTCACCCTGGCCGGCCGAGGCACAGGCGTCAGTACTTGCACCAAGACCGGCGGCATGGGGGCGATGGGAACGTTCCAGTTCTCCGCCTCGTACAGGGCGCCGGATTCGTGGCGGGAGCCGGGGCCGACGAGATAACCGCCGTCGCCCTTGATTCCCCGGACGTCGATGTTCTTCGGGAGCCTGCCGGTGTAGTTGCCTAGTTCCACGTCCGGCACCCTGTAGTAGAGATGGCGGCCCTTGGCCGTGGTGATGGTGAAGGTGGGCGCCCAGATGCCGGGGAACGCCTCCTCGGCTTCCTCGAAGGCCCCCGCGCGGTCGATGTCGATCCCGATAACGTCGGACCGCTTCATGGCCACACCGATGTTGTGGAGGCCGCTGCCGAACCACTTCTTCAGCATCGCAGGATTCCGCGTCGCCTCGGCTGGCCATGCCGGGCAGGCCGGTGCCTTGCCTCGGTAGGTGACAGGAAAGACGTACAGGCCGTAGTCGTTGACGCAACGTTGGCCAGCATCATGAATACGGCGGCGCTCGTCCGCACGATTAATGGCATAGGGCGGTTCTTGGTAGCCTGAATTCAACATCGTGATTCCGTTCGCTGGAAGTCTGGTGAAGGCTCCCGGGGTTGCCAGCCCGGGAGCCTTGCTATGTCCGGGACCGAATCCGGGGCCCCGGCGGCAGCCGGTGAGGAAGCGGCGCCCACTGGTGACCATGACCTTGCATCCGCTCGAAGCGCCCCACGCTCCACCCTCCTTGAGGCAGTGACGCGAACTGGCGGATGTGGTGGGCCAGGTGGACGCGGTGGACACCCAGCTCCTCCACCTTCGCTGCGCCGTCGAGACCGCGGACGCGGATGTCGAGCCGGGCACGCCGGCCGGGCACGAAGCCGAGCCTCTGCACAGCCACCAGACGCCCCTCCAGGCGGCGGGGATTGAGCCGGGGTACCGCGCCGTCGCCGAAGTCCGGGAGGGTGCCGGGACGGGCCGTCAGGCGCGCTATGAGCTGCGCATGGGTAAGTACGTCGGTCACCGGCAAGGCAGTGTCAACGGTCGTACCGGGATTGATCATTTCGCTTCTCTCTTTCCGCCTCGCCCCGGTGCCAGTCGGGGGTCTGGCATCTCTGAGCCCGTCCGGGTTTCAGTTCGCGGTCAGGACGGCCAGAGCACGCTTACGGCGCTCCCCGTCGAGGTGAGCCAGCGCGGCGAACAGCTCGGCGTCCGGGTCGGAGGGCTCGCACAGCTCGGCGAAGTCGACTTCGAGGGCGGCGGCGAGGCGGTGCACGATTCGTACACTGGGGGTGCGCTCGCCGGTCGCGTAGGCGCGAACCGACTGTCCGGCCCGCTCAACGGCGGCTCCGAGTTCCGTGTAGGACAGCCCGCGCTCGTGAATCAGGCGGTAGAGCCGGGCGGGCGAGAAGGTGGGCGCGGTGAAGGGCGCAAGGGACACAGTGTCCTCCGGGTCGTCGTGGTCTGACTGACTCCAGGGTGAACACCGCGATTTTCCGAGTGGTAATACCTGAGTGCGTCTGTGTTGTCGGCAGTCATTACAGCTCAGGCCCCGCAAGGGTCGGGGCTCCCTAAACCACCCGTCCGGAGCAGCAGGAAAGTGGCGGCACCAGGGGGCGAGATCGCCAATAAATCGCCTATGCCCGCTGAATGGCTGGAAGTTGTGGTGTCACACCTGGTCAAAAAATCGTGGTGAAACGTGCCCCGTTCAGCTTCTTCAGCAGGGCTTGATTAGGCCTGATCCTGTGCGTGCGCCTTCGGGCGCCTCCCTGTACCTCTGCGCCCCTGGGTTGAACCATGCCTCGAATCAAGAAGCCCGCACCGCCCGGTGACGTCTTCCTGACGCCGGCCGAGACTGCACGCCGGATCGGCATCGCGGTGGACACGCTTTGGAACTGGTCGGCTGTCGGGAAAGGGCCGCGGCGCTACAACATGTCGCCAGACTTCGCCGGCTGTGTGCGTCACGGCGAGCGCGAGATGGATGCCTTCACCGACGAGTCTTCCTGGACTGCTTTCGTGTCAAGTCCACCTGAGTCCCCGTCTGCTGCTGCCGTAGCCCGAGATCCCGAGGGTGTGGCAGGATCTACGAACTGCACCTCGGTGGGCGCGTGATGAGTCCGGTGGACCGCTACCTCACCCCGCGCGAGGTGGCCGACATCCTGGGCGTCACGCCCAAGACGCTGGGTAACTGGCGCGTCCTCGGCAAGGGACCTCGCTGGGTTCTCCTCGGCAAGCTCCACGGCCCGGTGCGATACCCCGCTTCCGCTGTGACCGCGTACATGGCTACGCGCGATTCCAGAAGCTCCCACGATGTCGGCTCAGCACCCGTACAGGATGCTCCGGCGCGTCGACGTCGATTGAAGCGTCCGCGAATCCAGGGGATTTGATGGCTAAAGCATGGGTCGAGGACCTATGGCACAAGAAGACTGGCGCGCCGTCGGAGCGTTGCCGACAGCACAAGTCGCCAAAGCCCTACCGGTCGAGCGTGCACGGGCAGGGTGCCCGTTGGCAGGTGCGGGGCTACGACGATGAGGGCGGGCGCCTGCCGAAGGAGAACTATGAGGCGTACGAGGACGCAGCCACCCGCGCGGAGAATCTGAGCGGGAATGTCCGCTCCGGCAAGCATCGACAGGAACAGACCGGACGTATCACGCTGGAGCGGTATATCTGGGACGTGTACTGGCCCAACGTCCAGCTGCCGCCCGGCCAGCGCGAGCGGAAGGAGCAGCTGATCCGCTCGTGCATCCTCGCGTATCCGATCGGGCACCTGGAGCTGGCCGGCATTGGCCCGGAAGAGCTCAATGCGTGGAAGACGGCGCTGCGGTCTCAGGTGGGAGTCAATTCGGTCCGCAGAAGCTGGTACGCCTTGTCAAAGGTCCTGCAAGGGGCGTTCGAAGCTGGGCGGATCGACCGGAACCCGTGCCGCGGTCTGGACTCGGCGAGGCCGCCCAAGGAACCGCCGTCAAACAAGCATGCCTGGTCCAGCCAGCGTGTGCGGGAGGTGCGGCAGGCGCTGCCGCCCAGGTGGCGTGTCACGGACGATCTAGGGTTCGGCGGGGGCCTTCGCCAGGGCGAGGCGTTCGGGGTGAGCCCCGAAGACTTCGACTTCGAGACCGGGCACCTGAGCGTGGTCCGGCAGCTCCAGAGCTACTCGGGGAGAATGTGGTTCAAGCTGCCGAAGGAAGACAAGACGCGGCGTTTCCCGATTCCTGCGGCGCTGTGCCGGAGCGTCAAGGACCACATGGAGCAGTTCCCGCCGGTCAAAGTGACGCTGCCATGGGTGCGCAGTGAAGACCCAGAGGTGCCGTGGGACGAGCTCCCTCGGGTGACCGTCGAGCTGCTGGTCGTCACCGCCTATGGCAACCCAGTGACAGCCAGGGAATGGAACAGAGACGTGTGGAAGCCGTCGCTGGAGCAGGCCGGGGTCCTCAAGCGCCTGTACCGGGAAGACGGCACGCCGCGCAAGGCGTGGGAGGACCCCGAGGGTGGCAACACCTACCACGTCCTGCGTGACACGTTCGCCTCAGTGCACCTGGCCGCTGGTGAGACTCCGGCGACAGTGGCCGCATGGATGGGTGACACGGTCGAGACGGTCTACCGGTATTACGCGCACTGGATCCGGGAGCTCAGCGGCGCCGGATTGCGGACGATGGACCAGTGGCTCGGTTCACCATCATGAAACCCCGCGTCTGACCAGCTAGCATCAGGGTTGGATTTATCCCCACGGCGTAAGAGGAGCAGCCGGCTGTGCGTATGCACCCCGGCGCCCATGTGCCCGCCATGTGCCCGACTGGCGCAGTGACGAGGGCGGCCGCCTGCAAGAAGGCGAGCCGCCCCGTACCGTCCGCCCGGCGGTACGGGTCGGCGGGCCGCCAGGCTCGGGGGGAATGACCGGCGGCACCGGTCCCGTCGCGCCAGTGGGACTCGCGTTCTCGAGTCAACCGCGCGGACGGCCCGGGCGGGAGCGTGTGCGAGGGGGTGGCGCGGGTGCGCCGCGCACACCCCGTGTGAAATGCCGGCTTCCGCGAGACTTCGGCGGCCGCGGCGTCCCGCGCTACCGACCGCCGGCGGGGGTGCCCGCCGACCCCGTCGCCGACCCGCCACCCGCCTTGTCACGCTCGGGCAGCCAGGCGGCACTGTCCTTGTCCCCGAAACGGCTGCCGATCGCGCCCTTGATCACGGAGAGCGCGGCGGGGAGCGCGGCGACGGCCGCGGCCTTGAGCGCGGAGATGCTGGTGAGGTCGAAACCATCGGCGATGATGATGCCGAGGAAGGTGGTCACATAGGCGGCGAGGGTTCGCTCGGCTATGTCGAGAAATACCTTACGGTTCACTGTGTTTCCGTTTCGGGAGTTCCTGATGTACATGCGGAGGCGATGGCGGGGGCCGGCGTCACCACTGTGACGTGTCCACCGCAACTCTCCGCTGTCCGTGTCCTACCCACCGACCCGTCGGCGCAGCCCTCTTCCGCTCGGCGTTCGCCGCGCCCCCGCCCGGCGGTATGGTCACGGAGGCGGCCGACCTCCGGGAGGGTCCACGTGGTCAACCCCTGGCTGGCGATGGTGTCCGGCGCCGACCCCGCCGAGCGGAGCCGGGCGATGGGCGGCGCGCACTCGGCGTTCGTCTCGGACGGGGTGGTGAGCCCCCGGGTCCGGGCGGTCGTCGCGGATTCGTGGCGGCGCTCGGCGGCCGTGCTGCCCGGTCCGGAGTTCATGGCTCCGGTGGAGCTGACCGACGACGACCTGGACCGCTACCGGCGCGCGCACCCGCTGGCGCGCGTGATGCCGCTCCTGCGCGAACTGCTCGGCACCATCGCGGACGACGGCGCCCACCTGCTCGCGGTCTGCGACGCGGCGGGCCGGATGCTGTGGGTGGAGGGGCACGCGGGGGTGCGGAGGGGCGCCGAGCGGATGAACTTCGTACCGGGCGCCCGCTGGGACGAGCGCCACGCCGGCACCAACGCCCCGGGCACGGCCCTCGCCCTGGACCACGCCGTGCAGATCTTCGCCACCGAGCACTACAACCGCCTGGTCCAGCCGTGGACGTGCGCCGCGGCCCCCATCCACGACCCGGTGACCGGACGGCTGCTGGGCGCGGTGGACATCACCGGCGGCGACCACCTGGCCGGCCCGCACAGCCTGGCCCTGGTCCAGGCGACGGCCCGCGCGGCGGAGGCGCAGTTGGCATCCAGCCCTGCCGGAGGGCAGCCCGCATTGTCGGTCCTGGGCCGGGACGAAGCCCTGCTGGTGACCGACGGGCGCCGATTACGCCTGAGCAGACGACACAGCGAGATCCTGGCCCTGCTGGCGGCCCACCCCGCCGGCCTGACCGGCGACCAGCTCTCCCTGGCCCTCTACGGGGAGCGCCCGGTGCCGCCGGTGACCCTGCGCGCGGAACTGTCCCGGCTGCGGCGGCTGGTGGGCGGGCTGCTGCACTCGCGCCCGTACCGGCTGAGCGTCCCCGTGGAGACGGACGCGGCGGAAGTGGAACGAGCGCTGACGGCAGGCGACCTGTGCGCCGCGCTACGGGCCTACGCCGGCCCGCTGCTCCCCTTGTCCGAGGCGCCGGGGATACAGCGGCTGCGCCGCCTCCTGGAGGGCAGACTGCGCAGGGCAGTACTGAGTGGCGGCGACGCGGGGGCGCTCCAGCTGTGGGCGGACAGCGCGTGGGGCGAGGAGGACTTGGAGGTCTGGGAGCGCCTGCTGGCCGCGCTCCCCGAGGACGCGGCACACCGGGGTCCGGTGGCGGCGAGGGCGGGACGACTACGGGCAACGTTCGCGCAACGTGGCCGCGGCTAGCGTCGCGTGACGCACAGGACGTGCAGGACATGCACGCGAGGCGCACCCCGAACCACCCCGGAACGCACGACGAACCCCACCCACCCGAAGGGCCGCCATGACCCGCTACGCCACCCCTGGTTCCCCGGACGCGATCGTCACCTACCGCCCACGGTACGACCACTGGATCGGCGGCGAGTACGTACCGCCCAAGCAGGGCGGGTACTTCGAGAACCCGTCACCGGTCGACGGCCGCCCCTTCACGGAGATCGCGCGGGGCACGGCCGAGGACGTGGAACGCGCCCTGGACGCCGCCCACGCCGCGGCCCCGGCATGGGGCCGCACCTCCCCCGCGGAACGGGCCCTCGTCCTGAACCGCATAGCGGACCGCATGGAGCGGAATCTCGAAATCCTGGCCGTCGCCGAGACCTGGGACAACGGAAAACCGATCCGCGAGACCCTGGCCGCCGACATCCCCCTGGCGATAGACCACTTCCGCTATTTCGCGGGCGCGATACGGGCCCAGGAAGGCAGCCTCTCCGAACTCGACGAGGACTCCGTCGCCTACCACTTCCACGAGCCGCTGGGCGTGGTCGCCCAGATCATCCCCTGGAACTTCCCGATCCTGATGGCCGCCTGGAAGCTGGCCCCGGCGCTGGCGGCGGGCAACGCGGTCGTCCTCAAGCCGGCGGAGCAGACCCCGGCGTCGATCCACGTCTGGCTGGACCTGGTGGCGGACCTGCTCCCCCCGGGGGTGGTCAACATAGTCAACGGCTTCGGCGTGGAAGCGGGCAAACCCCTGGCCTCCAGCCCTCGCGTAGCCAAAATCGCCTTCACCGGCGAAACGACAACAGGCCGCCTGATCATGCAGTACGCCTCGGAGAACCTGAAGCCGGTCACCCTCGAACTCGGCGGCAAGAGCCCGAACATCTTCTTCGACGACGTCTCCGCCGCCGACGACGACTTCCTCGACAAGGCCCTCGAAGGCTTCACGATGTTCGCCCTCAACCAGGGCGAGGTCTGCACCTGCCCCTCCCGCGCCCTCGTCCAGCGCGGCCACTACGCCACGTTCCTGGAAGCGGCCAAGGCCCGCACCGAGGCGATCGTCCCCGGCCACCCCCTGGACACCGACACCATGATCGGCGCCCAGGCCTCCAACGACCAGTTGGAGAAGATCCTCTCCTACCTCGACATCGGCAAGCAGGAAGGCGCCCGCATCCTGACGGGCGGCACCCGAGCCGACCTGGGCGGCGAACTCGCGGGCGGCTACTACGTCCAGCCCACCATCCTCGAGGGCCACAACCGCATGCGCGTCTTCCAGGAGGAGATCTTCGGCCCGGTCGTCGCCGTCACGTCCTTCACCGACTTCGACGACGCCATGTCCCTCGCCAACGACACCCTCTACGGCCTAGGCGCCGGCGTCTGGACCCGCAACGGCACCACCGCCTACCGCGCCGGCCGCACCATCCAGGCCGGCCGCGTCTGGACCAACTGCTACCACACCTACCCGGCCCACGCCGCCTTCGGAGGCTACAAGCAGTCGGGGATCGGGAGGGAGGGGCACAAGATGATGCTGGAGCACTATCAGCAGACGAAGAATCTTCTGGTGAGCTACTCGCCGAAGAAGCTGGGCTTCTTCTAGGACGAAGAAAAGGGCCTCCGATCTGCGGCGAACCAGGCTGGAGGCCCGCTAACTGCATGTACGGCCACAGGGTGGCGATTCGGGGCCTTTACGAGGAATAGGCCACCCTGTCCCACGCCAGCCCCAGGGCCGATCAGTGGTTCCGGGCCAGTCACGGGCCAACCCCGGCCGCCCAGCCTACGGTTGACACCCCCAATCTACGGCCGGCCACGAGTAGGAACCTGGAGAGATCCAAGCGATTGCCCCCGAAGGAGCCGCCTCACCTGGATGATGGTGATCTCTTCAGCTTGAGCCACCCAGGGACACGGCATGCCATCTCTCCTCTGCGGCAGACCCCGACGATCGGCCTGCCGACATCGACGGGGCTGCGGTGCCCAACGCAGCAGACCAACAAATCTCCCTGTTTGGTTTGAGTCGATACCGTTCCAGACGCCGATCGCCAGGAAACCGCAATGTCAACACATCCAGGACCAGTCGAGCAGCTACTTGAATTCAAAGAAGAGATCCTGAAAGCCCAGGAGGCAATACGGGTTCGAAAACTACAGCTTCGCCTGATTCGCCTTTTCACGATCACATCGATCACCGGAACCCTTTCAATCTACGTGGCGACAGCATCCACATGGCGCTCAGTAGACATGAGGCCCTACAACACGATCGCGGCCCCCTTGTCCGTCGCCTCGATCGCCATTCTGCTCTTCCTGTTGGATCGGGAAAGCTCACGACCAGATCGCGAGAAGCAGGCGGTTCAACGACTAGAGTTGGACCTGGAACTCGCCGAGGAGCGCAGACGTCTCTATGCCTCCCAAGTAGGGCTCTCCCTCAATCAACGGCAGTACGCCTACAAGGAAGACATCGCTGGCGGCCTGCAAGCCTACAGGCGGCAGAGCTCCCATTATCGGAGAGTCCACAACGCCTTCCAGGCAGTCATCATCATCGGCTCGTACGCCACCACGGCAGCAGCCAGCTTTGCCGACACCCCTGCCCCATGGAAGTGGATCACAGTCGGGATCAGCTTCTCCGTCGGCACAGCAGCAGGGTTCACGGGCTACTACAAGTACCGAGAGAGGGGCTACTACCTGCAAAAGACAGCCGATGACATTGAGCATCAGGAGAACGCCTTCGACCTGGGGATCTACCCGTACGACGGGGACAACGAGGATGACAACCTCGCCCGGCTTGCTCGGGAGGTAGAGGCACTCCGAGTTGAACAGAAGAGGCGCGAGCAAGAACTCGACCAGCCACACGAAGGCCGTCAAGACAGCGCATAGATAGTCGAATATTGAGAACAATCGGCCCCTCGTTGCGAATGCCCTGACTCCCCGCCTGCCGGAGTCAGGGCATCAGCGCTACCGGCTTACCCACTCCCTCATAGCCGTTGCGATCCGCTGGTTGGCTCTCTCCTGGCCTGCCGCAAGCACCTTGGCGTAGACGCGAAACAGGACCTCAATGCTCTGGCCAGCCCGGCGGGCGCACTCGGCCGGGTCCACGCCGGAGTGAAGCCAGAAGGAGATGCCCGCGTGACATAGGTCGTACGGGCGTTTGGCAACAAGAGAGACTTGCTCTTCCTTGGAGAGATCGTCGACGTCTCATCCGGACCGGACGTAAACGAGGCCATGGAACGGTGCCGAGCAAGCTCCAGGGAAACGCGGATTGCCACCTATAAGGCCAACCGACTGACGGAGCAAGTCGACTGGTACTCCCGCATGGCTCATGCACGCGACAAACAGTCGCGCGTATGGCGAAGAGCAGCGCTGGCAGGCGAGCTGATCGGCGTTACAACTGGAGTTCTCAAGGCATACAGCGCCCTGCCTCTTGAAATATCCGGAGTGGTCAGCGCGGCAGTTGCCGGCATCACCGCATGGTTCCAGGCCCATCGCCTGGACACAGAAGCAGCCGCCTATAGTCTGACTGCACGCGAGATCAGACACATCCTCTCCCTGCTTGATGAATCGGCTTCTGAAACCCAATGGGCAAAGTTCGTCGACCAAGCCGAAGCTGCGATTTCACGCGAGCACACAATGTGGGCCTCAGGCCGAACAGGCAGAGTAGGGCTAGCGGATTGATCCGCTGCTGTCGCCTAATCCGAGGCCCACGCGATGCATTCAGCTAGCCACGCACGCACGACGCCCCAACATGCCGCTCACCAGCCCAAACCAACCCGAAGGAGAAACCTGTGACACCGCCTGTTCCCGAGTGTCTCTCGCCTTTACGGTGGCGCTGGATTCTGCTGACCACCCAGCATCGCGAGGTGCGGTTCCTGTACTGGCCGCCGCGGCAGCCGACTGGGCACCGAGACCTCCGAATGTTCGACCGAGATGGGTACGACATCGGCCGTCTGCTGTGGGTGGTGTGCGGTGCCTGTCGTGTCGGGAGTATCAACAAGATTTCCATCGACCCTGGCCATCAGCGCCATGGCCTCGGGCAGCGCCTGATCCGCAGGGCGCTCACCGATGGCCCCGGCTACAGCTGGCAGACCACGGGGCAATCCCCGGAGGCCAAAAAGTTCTTCCCTGCCCTGGAGAGAGAGACGGGCATCGCGTTCCGCGAGCACGGCGGAGTGTGCGAACACCTCGCCTCACCGCCCGGTTATCAGACGCTCCTGTCCGGCCGCCGGCCTCGCCCGATCCTGGAGCGCGACGTCTGATCGAGCGAACTCCAGGACACAGCAGCCGACCTGCACGACCAAGATCCGGACCATGCGCGGACCAGTGAACGGCGCAGAACCATTGTCAGCTGCTACTCCGCAGGTCAGATGGGCAACCAGCCGCGCACCCCAGGCAGACGAAGAACCTCTTGGTGAGCTACTCACCGAAGAAGCTGGGCTTCTTCTAGGAGGTAAGGGAAGGGCCTCCGACCTGCGCGGAAGCAGGTCGGAGACCCTCATGTCCGGCGGCGCGCAGCAGGTCCGCGACCTTGTCGACAAGCGGTCGCCGGTCTCCCGTGCCCGCGGTTCACGGAAGGCCCGGGTGGTGCGTTGTGCGGGGCTCGGTGAAGTAGTCCGAGTCCTTGGGGCGGGCTGCGTCGCGGCCGGTGGGGCGGGGGGATGGTTCCAGGTGGGGGATGTGCTTGGAGCAGTGGATGTATGCCTCTTCGATGGTGAGGTGGACCCACATTTCCGGACTGCGCCCGGGCGCGATGTCGGTGGGCAGATCGGGATGGATGCTGCGCAGGTCCCAGTCGCGGTAGAGATGGGCCACGCCGTTGACGTGAAGCCCTACGTGATGGTGGGTGAAGTCCACGAAGAGCATGCCGAGATGAGGATTCTCGATCACGTTGCCGGCACTGGCCATCACGCCGTTCCCGCGGAATTCGGGATAGGCAAGGGTGCGGTCGTCGATGACGTGGACGAATCCCGGTGGCCCGGCCCGAAAGCTGGCATCGCACTCTCCACGGGAGTCGGCGGTGGCCAGGAAGACCATTGCCTGTCGGCCGATGAAGTCCCGCATCTCGGGTGTGAGATGGGGGCGTACCTGTTGATCGTAGAACCGAGCGGCACGATGGGCCGTACCCAGGTACTGCTGCAGCCGGTGTTCACCCGCTGATCCGAAAGACGGCGGAGGCAAAGTCACGAAGGGGTCTCCTGGCAGAGCGGACAGGCGGTGCGGCTCAGGGAGTGGACAGGACGGGCGTATCGAACGGGTCGTGATGGATGCGGTGGGACGGGGTGCCCTTGAGGGTGAGCGTCTCCCTGGCAGAGACGATCATCTGGACCGGGCCGCTGAGAAACACGTCGTGCTCGTACCACGGGCCGTATTCGGCCAGCACGTCCGGCAGGGATCCCCGGATTCCGGGGATGTGCTCGTGGGAGACCGCACCCCTGATGGTCAGCCAGTGGTGTCGCTGGGCCATCCGGAGCATGTCGTCGACTCCGTACAGCTCGGCCCCGGTTCGGGCACCGAGGAACAGTTCCACTTGATGGCGTCCCCCTCGACGGGCGACCTCTTCGATGAGCGCGCGGATCGGGGCGAGGCCGGTGCCGCCGGCCACGAAGAGCAGGTCGCTGTGGTCGGCCGCGTCCAGGACCATGTCACCCATCGGAGGCCCCAGCTGGATCACATCCCCCACCGCCGCTCGGTGCACCAGCGCCTCGCTGACCGAGCCGCCGGGCACGGCGCGCACGTGAAAGGTGAGTGTGCCGTCCTCGCGAGGCGCGTTGGCGACGGAGTAGTAACGCCACCGCCTCGGCCACCAGGGGGTCTCGACGCTCACGTACTGACCTGCGGCGTACTCGTAGGCGATATGTGGACGTACGGTGATTTCGGTGATGCCGTGGCCGCGCGAGACACGGTCCACCACCGTGGCGGGCCAAACGGCGGGCCGTACCGCCTCGTCCTCCTCGGCCGCACTGATCATGACTTGGGAGACCACGCCGTACGCCTTCGTCCAGGCGGCGGCGATTTCCGGGGTCCAGGCGACGCCGGCGTACCGGGCCAGAGTGTCGAGGAGGCACTCGCCCACAGCCGGGAAGTGCGCGGGGAGGGTGCCGAACTTACGGTGATCGCGCCCGAGGTGTCCGCAGAAGCGGACAAGGCTTTCGGGGTCGTCGACCAGATCCACGATGCGCAACAGCGCGCGCAGGAGGCGGTCGCGCTGATCATCCATCCCATGCGGGAACATCGCACGGACTTCGGGATAGCGGGCGAACAGGGTTGCGTAGAAGTAGACCGTTATTTCCCCCGCGAAGGGCTCGACCACCGACAGGGAAGTCCTTATGAGCTCTATCTCGCGGTCCGACAAAGGCGCTTCGGCGGTCTCCGGCTCCACGGCGGCCTGGGCAGGCACCGGGACCTCCGGAGACGGGTGTGCGGATGTGCTGTTTGGACGACCGATCCGGAACCTCAAGGGGCCAGCGCTCTTCCATCCGCCATTCGGCATGGCTTTCGCCGGATATACCACCAGGTGACCTCACCCAAGGCACCTCGCCCTCGACGGGCGCAGAGGGCGGGGCCTTCACTGAATCCCCGTCTGGAGGGAGCGGCATGGGAGTCGCATGGGGCCAACATGAATCCTCATTGGAGTGCGGAGTCAATGAAGCGGAGGGAGTTCTTCCGGATGTCACCGATCCTCGATGAGGGTCACGAGACCGGGAAGGGACGCATCCGCTAGAACTCCGGGCAGAATCTTGTGGAATTACCCTGACCGAACCTGGACGGTTTGCTGATTTAGGGCATATATCGAGCCAATGCCGCTGCCCGTTCGGAGCCCGGGGGCAGTCCGGCATCTCCGAGAGCGGCAGCCGGTGGCCGGGCACGCACAGGGCGGCCCGGTGCAAGGCGGCCCGGCACAAGGCGGTGATCATCGGGGCCATGACGACTCTCGTGAGAGGGACCCGGCTCTGGCGGCTGATTGCCGACAGCGGATGGTTGCCGCCCGATGCGGATAAGGCGGAGAGCCGACGGCTCTTACGGTTCCGGAGAACCCAGTGCTCTGGAGGCGTACATGGACAGCTATCGCGGTGTGCGGACGGCCCTGATCGTGGGCGCGGGTGTCGCTGGTCTGACGGCGGCCACAGCCCTCGCGCGCGCGGGATGGCGGGTTGAGATCGTCGAGGTCAGCCCGTCAAGAGCGACTCATGGCTGGGGGTTGTGCCTGACCGGGCCTTCACTGCGCGCGCTGGCCGAGTTGGGGGTTGCGGAGGCGTGTCTGGCCGAGGGCCACGGCATGAGCGTGATTACGCACGTGGATGTGCACGGCGAACCCGCGGACCAGGTCCAGTTGCCGCGTCTGATCGGTGCGCGGCGGCCGGCGATGGTCGGCATCGCGCGTCCCGTACTGCACCGCATCCTGCACACGGAAGCCGAGCGGTGCGGCGTGGTGGTGCACCACGGTCTGACCGTTGCGGCGGTGGACCAGGAGGCAGAGCTGGTCCGTGTGCGGCTGCCGGACGGGACCGAGCGGCAGGCCGGGCTCGTCGTCGGAGCGGACGGGATCCGTTCCTCGGCACGAGGACTGCTGGGACTTCGGGCCTCACTCGACTATCACGGGCAGATGGTGTGGCGGGCGCTGGTGCGGCGCCCGTCGTGGGGCACCGGGATCCATCACTTCGCCGGCAAGGTCAATACGGCAGGACTCGTCCCCCTCTCGGACAGCCGGGCGTACGTCTTCCTGACGGAGAACGGGGTGGAGCGGGACGTCCTCCCGGACGCCGAGCTCGCGCCGCGCCTGAGGAAGTTGCTGGAGCCCTTCCCCGG
Organism: Streptomyces hesseae; assembly: GCF_031845785.1. Taxonomy (NCBI): domain Bacteria; kingdom Bacillati; phylum Actinomycetota; class Actinomycetes; order Kitasatosporales; family Streptomycetaceae; genus Streptomyces; species Streptomyces hesseae. The sequence goes on along the minus strand of NZ_JAVRFI010000006.1, from coordinate 192,475 downwards.
CCGGGTGGCGGAGCTCGCCCCGCTGGTGTCCGTGTCCGAGTCGGTGATACGCCGCCCGGTGCGGACGCACTTCCTGCAGGGCGGCTGGAACCGCGGCAGCGGCGTCGTCATCGGCGACGCCGCCCACGCACCCGCACCACAGATGGCCAGTGGCACGGCCCTGGCCATCGAGGACGGCCTCGTGCTGGCCCAGGAGCTGGGGCGGCACGAGTCGATCGGCGCGGGGCTCAAGGCGTTCGTGAGCCGACGCGCACAGCGGTGCCGAACGCTCGTGGAGACCTCGGTGGCCATCGCCGGCCTGGAGCGGGCTCGGCGCCACGACGAAGCGTATCCGCTGGTCGATGCCTGTCACCGCCTCATGGCCGAGCCCGCGTAGCCGACCGGCTGTTCGTACGACGGACGAGGAGAGGAGGAGCACTCATGTCTGCGGCAACGTTCCGCACCCTGCTCGAGACGCGGCAGTGGCTGCGTACGCACCTGGAGCAGCGTAGGAACCCTTTCAACGCCATCGATCACGAAGCCGCCGCGCGGCACATCGAGACACTGCCGGGAGCCGACCCCGTGTCCTGGGCCGGACACTGGCTGTCGGAGGCCGAGGGCTTCGCGGCCCGTGCGCGCGAGACCGAGGAGAACGGCGAGCGCGAACCGGCCAGGGCCCGCATCTTTGGCGGCAGCACCCTCGCGGAGTACGTCGCCCGCTGCCCGGAGCTGTCCCTGCTCGACCAGGGCGACCTGGACCTCCCGAGCTGCCCGCTGCTTCTGGCCAACGGCAAGGACGACCGGCAGAACGCCTCCGCCGACCTCCATCTGGCCCTGGAGCACGGCGGCCCCAAGACGGGCCGGATGTTCCCCGGCGGCCACATGGGCGAGGGACCCGTGCTGCCCACCGTCCTCGACCGGCTGGCCGAACGGCTGAGCTGAACCAGACACCTGACCGGAGTCGGGCACGCGCCCAAGGGAGTGCACGCACCATGAGCGACAACAGCCTGATCACCCACCTGCGGCACATCGATGTCGCCATGCCGAACTTCGCCGAGCAGCGTCGCTTCTACACCGAGCTGTGGGGCCTGACGGAGACCGCCGCTGACACGGGCGTCTCGTTCCTGGCGGCTGAAGGCTCCCCGGAGCAGTACGTGGTGCGGCTGCGCGAGGACGCCCACAAGCGCACCGACCTCATCGCCTTCGGTGCCGCCGGCGCCGGCGATGTCGATGCCCTGGCCTCACGACTGATCGCCCAGGGCGTGCGGTTGGTGTACGAGCCGAAGCTGCTGGACACTCCCGGTGGCGGCTACGCGGTCCGCTTCTTCGACAACGAGGGCCGCGTGGTCGAGGTCTCCGCCGGCGTCACCACACGCCGGCACCGCAAGATCGAGGCCCGCGAGTCGGTCCCCGTACGCCTCTCCCATGTGCTGATGAACTCCCCCACCCCCGAGGCCACAGTCGCCTGGTACATCAAACACCTGGGATTCCGGCTGTCGGACACCATGTACCTGGGCAACCGCGGCGGGATCGAGGTCATGTGGTTCCTGCGGTGCAATACCTTCCACCACAGCTTCGGCATCGTGCGCGGCCCGCACGCGGCCTTCCACCACGCCTCCTTCGAGATGCGCGGGATCGACGAGTTCATGCGCGGCACCGGCCGGATGCGGCGCCTGGGCATCGAACGCCTGTGGGGACCGGGACGTCACCGTGCCGGTGACAACTCCTTCAGCTACTACCTCGACCGGGCGGGCAACACCGTCGAGTACACCACCGAGCTGGAGATCCTGGACGAGGACACCTGGCACCCCCACCTCTACGACCTGCGCGACCCCGCCAACGCGGATCAATGGGGCACAGCCGACGAGATGGACGAGTTCATCGCCGCCAAGTCCCACAACGACGCCGATCCCGGGCTGTTCGTCGCCCCGCCGATGTGAGCACGCTCGTGAGGGCGACGTTCACCTGCGGACGACCGACCGCCGACCAGCCCATTGCGGACCGGAAACGGTGACACACTGACACCAGGGCAGCAAGGCGGCAGGCCCGGAACACCCGCACCACGCGCCCACGGCTGGCGCCCCGAAGAAGGTGGACGTGTTGCCGCCTCCGCTGCGAAACTTCCTCATCACCCGTTCCCAGAACCCCGTCGACCTCCTGAACGCCGCCACCCGCCTGTTCGGCGGCTCCATCGCCACATCGCCGCTGGACGGCCTGTGCAGGGGAGATCACGAACTGCGCGGGGTGGCCGCGCACGACTTCGCCGTCGGCTACTTCGCCTCGCCGCTCCAGATACGCGTCTCCTCGACGGAAGGGCTCAGCTCCTACTTCGTCAACATAGGTGTGTCCGGTGCGATCGCCGCGTCCCGCGGCGGCCTGGACGTCACCCTCGACACCGCCACGGCCGGAGTGGTCAACCCCGGAGACACCCAGGAACTGCGCCCCGCGCCCCCAACCCCGTCGCGCTTCCTCGGACTTCGGATCGACGCGGCCCTGGTCGACCAGGAATACGCGGCACTGACCGGGAGCCCGCCGGAGTCGGCCGTCCGCTTCGACTTCGCCCTGGACCTGTCCAAACCCGAGGGCCGGGCCATACGACTGGCTGTCCGCTCCCTCCTGGAGGGACTGGACTCGGGAGATCCCCTGTTCCAGCGCGCCGAACTCCAGCGCAGCCAGCTCCGCTGCATCGTCACCGCGCTGCTCCTGGCCCAGCCTCACTCGCACACCGACGAACTGCGAGACGGCCCTCAGCCAGGCCACCCGCGCTCCTTGCGCGCAGCTCTCGCGTTCATCGAAGCCAACCTCGCCGAGCGCATCACCCTCGGCGACATCGCCAAGGCCGCCGACTGCGCCCCGCGGACCATCAGCTCCGCATTCCGCGACCGGCTCGGCCTGTCACCCATGTCCTACGTACGCAACCTGCGGCTGGACCGGATCCGCCAGGACATCCTCACCACCACCGACAACGTCGGCACCATCGCCTACCGGTGGGGCGTCTCCCACCTGGGCCGCTTCGCCGGCGACTACCGCGACCGTTTCAACGAACTCCCCTCCGACACCGCGTCGCGCCGGTAGCACCACCGCCTTCAGACGCATACGCGGCCAGGAAATCGTCGGCATGGGCGCCTGCCCCCTTCGCCGCCCCCGCCCGCACACCTGGGTGTCCGCCCGAGCCGGGCGGACACCCAGGTGACGCCGCCAGGTGAGATGGGAGAAACGCGATGGGAGGGCCGCCCGGAGTCTCTCCGGGCGGCCCTCATGGCATGTGGATGTCGGGGCGGGTCAGGATCGGCTCAGGGCCACGGCCGTGTCTTGCCACTGTTCCAGCACGGCCACACTCCCGAAAATCGTCTGGAAGGCGGTGCCGATCCGCCGTAGGGGGCCGCGTAAGTGCCGACTGGAAGCGGCGAACATATTGATCAGCGCCATCCCTTCCTGAAATTCAACCGCTGCGGTCCGCATGTCCGAGGCCACTTTGATCACGTCGTCCAGGATCCCCGCCACGCCGTCCGGCCATTCGTGACGAGGCATGTCCCCCACCCACTCCAGCAGAGCCCCGAAGGCGACAACGCTGGCCTTCATGCGCCCTGCGTAGCGCTCGGCCGCTCTCTCCAGGTCTCCGGCCGGTCCATCGATTGCCTTGCCCAGACGGTTGACCACTGCCAGCTTCATGCTCATCGAAGCCCCGGGATGGCTGACACGCGCCATGTCCTCGCCGATGAGCTCCGCCATCGCCCCGAGATCCGCCAAGGCGGCCTCCAGCGCAGCCATGTCGCCCGAGATGCCTTCCAGCTGTGCCTCGGCGGCGGCGATCAGGTCCAAGAGGCCGGGCGCGTCCTCATCGTGCACAGCCTGTTCCACGCGGGGCGCCGACGAAACGGTGGGTGGAATCACCGGAGCCATTCCGTTCAAGGCATCGGTCAATACGGTCGTGAGCTGCTGTCGGGCCATGACCGCGTCCGCAGGGTGGGACGGGAGCTCGACGAAGGGAATCTCACCCGCCCCGGGACGGGTGACAGCCCCCTCGGCGACATGAACGGTGCATCGGCCGAGCGCGTGTCGCATTCCGAGTGCAAAGGACAGCTCCTGATCGCACTCGCTGAGTTCCACGACGACGACGTCCGCTTCGGCCACCAGGCGCAGGAAATGGCCCATAGGCAGACCTGCGCCCATGAGGTCGTCCGCCCATAGCGGAGTAAGGTCCAGTTGTTCACAGGTGGGACGGACGACGTCCTCGTAGAAGAACGCGGTCCGGTGTCGCCTGTCCGGGACGCCTTGGCGGGAAGGGTCAAGGACGGCAGTCTTCGCCCCGATGGCAAGGCAAGTGGGCACAGCAGACTCCTTCAGGAGAGTTCGTGGACTGCCAACGGCCGTAAGCCGCCGGCAGTCCGGAGAAGGTCAGTCGAACAAGGTGAGCGCGACGCCGTCGGCGATCTCATCGGCAAAGACCGGGCGCTCCTGGATACCCAGTGCGCGCAACAGATCCACGGTGAGCACGCGATGGCGTCCGCCGACCCGGACGGTGGCACAGGGGAAGGCATCACGGGCGACGAGGCGGTAGGCGGTGCTCACGCACATACCGAACGCCCGGGCCGCCGTCCTCAGGTCGACGCTGACCGGGAGATTGAAGATCTCGCGGAAGGTAAGCGGTGTATCGATGTGGATGGTCATCCATTCCCTCCGACTCGCCGCAGGGAGAGTGTCGCGACCTGGCGGCCCCGGCCCGCGTACCCAGTGGAAGTGGCCGTGTCGGCCAGACCCCATCGCCGCGCCAGCGCGCCGATCCGCACCCCTTCGACCCGGTGGGCGGGAACGGTGATCCGCACAGTGGCCGAGAGTCCGCGCGGGCTCGCGGGCGGGTCGTAGTCCACTTCCCATCCGTCTTCCGTTTCCGTATCGGAAGGAAGACGTGCGGCCCCTTCCACGTTCTCCACGGCCGTCTCGGGGCGGGCCTTGCGCCATAAGGTCCATGCGCGGGAACAGGCCGCGCGGAGTACCCGATCACCAGGGTCGGGGGTATGCGCTCCGACTTCCGCCAGGGCTTCGAGATAGCACGCGACGAGTTCGGATTCGACGTCTTCTCGGTCCGCGCGAAAGTACCAGGTGATCCGGAACGCAGTACGGCGCAGCCCGGGCAGCCCAAGCCACACGACTGCCGTCGGCCAGTCGGACCGCTCGATGCCGGACAGGCGGCGCTCCGCGATCTGATGCCACAGGTCGGCACGTACGGCGGGGTCCACGGAACGGTCGTACAGGTACCGTCGGGACTGCTCCAGCTCAAGGGAGACACCGTCTCCGTCTGATCCGTCGCGGAGCCGTAGTCGAGGCGTCGGATTCATGCCCACGCACTGACGCTCAACAGAGGCGAAGAGGCCGGGACGATAGAACTCTGACATCTCCTGCTCCTATCAATTCGCTTTGCTTGTCGGTGACTTGCTGCGCCACAGCGTCAGCAGTCGCGTCGCGAGGTCTCTTCCGGGAATCGTGTCCGGGCCCCGTTCGACGGCCATAAGCCACCGCAGGAAGCCGGGTTCCCTGGCTTTCATCAGGCCCTTGAGCAGTTCCTCCAGGGACGGATCCGGTTGTGGCACGCCGTCCACGCCGCAGCACCATTCGAGGAGGACGTCACGCATGGACGTGTAAGTGGCCGGTTCGTTCAGAGCGTGACCGGTCAGCTGGACCATGCTCGAGGCCGTGTCGGCATCCGAGAGCATCCGGCTTCCGCACCATGCGAGATCCACCCCCGCCATGACGGGAAATGCGAGCGCTGCCATTTGGCCCGGGATACCGTCCCGCAAGGTCCAGTCCCTCATCCGCACAAGGATGGTTTCCCTGGCGCGGGAGTCGCCCTCTACGAAAAGCAACACCAGCGCTTCCACGACAGCTACTCCGACAGCCATGTCGTCCGCGTCGTTGCTCAGCGATTCCGCAAGGGTGTGCAGTAGTCGAAGGGCCCGGCCAACTGTGAACGGGCCGCCGTCCGAGCGGCAGGCGTATGCGGCCGCCTTCCGCAGGGCCGCCTCGGGCGCGACGCTCCACTGCTCAAGCAGAGCTTCCGCTTTCGCCGCCACTGCCGGGTCGCGGACGGCCGCTCCAAGGCACCGAGCGGCCACTTCGACGGCCGGGGGCCATGGAACCAAAGCCAGAGGACGTAGGAGCTGCAGGCTTCTGCCGCCGGTCGCCACGGCCATGGCGGCAGCTGCATGCCCGGCTTGTTCGATCTGCTCCGGGTCGTACCCGGCGCCGGCGAGCCATGCGTGGAACAGGGGCAGAAGGTCCGTGTGATCCCGGCACAGGACTTCCCGGACGGCATCGCCCACGGTTGGCCAGAAGAAGGACACAGTGTCGGTGGCGTCCGCCCCTTCGTGCCGCGTGCAGTACGCCCCAAGGGCACGCAAGATCTCGGATATCGGCCGCTGGCGAGTCGTGCCGACCTGCCCCAGGTCAAGCCGAGGGCGCAGCGTGTGTGCCGCGGGCTCCTGTTCTCCTTCGGAGACCGCCAGCTCCAGCAGGTCCGCCGCCCGTTCCACGACGACGCCGCGTTCGAGCCCGCCGTACACGCTGAGTGAGAGCAGGTGGCTGAAGAGCACGGGATCTTCCTGCGCCCGGGCCACGAGCCCTGGTGCTTCCGCCTCGGCCAATGCCCGCAGTACCTCGGTGCGGGATGAGCTGCCGGCATCACACAGCCGGGCCGCGGCTTCGGCCGCCTGTGCCGCATGGTGGGGCGGCAGCTCCGCGGGCAGCAACTCGTCCAAGACGTCCGGCCCCAGGGATCGCAGCAGCCGGTCGCGCGCGTCCTCGCCCGAGCAGATGTCCGCGAGATGGGCGGCGAAGACCTCCCGTGGGTCAGGAGGCACGTGGCGTAGGACCGGCGTGCCCAAGCGGCCTTCCAAGGCAGAGGCCAGGCCGGGGGCCTCCGCCACCACGATGAGGAGGCGCGCCCCCACCTTCGTCAAGGAGGCTTCCAGCCGAGACAGGTCCCAGGAGCGGAGTGCGAACGGATCCGGAGGTTCCATCATCAGGTAGCCATGCACTTCCTGCGATCGCGGACTCCACCGGGAGAGGTCCACCGTCCCGTCCAACTGGACCAGCACGGGGTTGTCCCTGCCGTGAGCCAGCAGATTGAGGGCACATGTCTCACGACCGGTCCCGGGAGCTCCGACGAGCACGGAGACACCGGATTCAAGTTCCGCGAGCGCCTTCTCGAAGGTGGGAGGCGGCACGAAACGGCACGTCGCCACTCTCAGGTCCTTCGGCCGTACAGGGCCCTGCCGAATCGGTGCCACAGCGGGGCCGGAAGCTGGTGAGGCGGCCACGATCTGCCGTTGATCACCCGTCACCGAGCCCGTGTTGACGGTGCTGTTGGACGCGAGGACCACCATCGCGCGCCGGGACGCCAGGGCCGCTACGAGAGCATCGACGTCGCCGGCTTGGAATGCGTCAGATGTCATCGTCAGCTCCTTCGGAGCGACCGGAAAGCTCAATGGTGGTGACGTGCTGACCGCCATGGACCGTGCCGGTGTTGATGATCCCCCGGTCGGCGTTCAGCACCGTGCCCGGCGGAACCATGGGCTCGTCGATGGCATTCTGCGCCTCGTGGCGACTACCCACTGCTTCAGGTGTCGGTTGTGGGCGACGGAACGCGATCACATTGTCCGCCTGGCCGGATCCTTTTGCCCTCAAATCGTCCTCCCGAGATCGAGCGGGACGCCCGAGCCTTGCTCGTGCGTCGTTTTCCTGAACGACTCGAGATTCCCGCACGGCCGCTGGTCTGTCTGTTCCGGAAGAACACACGGCGAGTGGCCTCCAGCACATTTCGTGCGGCCGTGCGGAACACCGCGCAAAAACACAGGTGGGTGCGCCGCCCGAAGACGACACACCCACCCATTTATTTGATTGTTGAATGCGTTTCTGCAGTCAGCCGTGTCAGTCGGCCATGCCGGGAACCGGGCGTCCCAGCGCGGAGATCCGGTCACGCAGCAGGTAGGAGATCTCCTTTCGTTCCTGATCGGTCAGCGTGCCGAGCAACGAGGCCAGCTCCTCCTGCCAGTCGGTTAGCGGAGGGCTGAGCAGATCCTGGTGGTCGACGGCCCAGTCCAGGACCTGGCGGACCTGATCGGGATGCCTGAGGAGCCAGAGCGCAGCCAGGGAGGCCGGTCCGGCGTGCAGCGCCTGGAGGCAGAACTCGTACTCACCTCGGCGGCTGGTCGTCCAGGAATAGCGGACACCCTCGTTCTCCCCCTGGCCGAGGAGAAGTTCCTCACCGTTGTCCCGGAGCCGTACATCGAACACCCGGTAGCTCAGGCCTGCCTCTTCCAGGCGCTGTGGCACGCCGAGGTGCTGCATGATCTCGGGGGCTCCGAGCCCATTGCCTGCCACCGCCTGGGTCTCGGCCAAATGACGCAGGGCCGTGGTGAGGTAAGTGCGGATAACGTGCCAGCCGTGCACGGTCTTCGTGCGCACCACCCGCACGGGGTCGTGCACCCACCACGACACCCACAGTTCCACCGATTCCGTGCCGTACACCGTGGGAAGGCCGATGGCCCGGGTATCCACGTGCTCGGTCACATCGACGCGGAAGCCGTCGGTGTAGTGGCCGCGCAGGGGCGGCGCCGCGGCCTCGTCGGGCATCGGCACGTACCCGCCGGCGTCGTCGGGATCCCCGCGGCGGCCGAGGACGAAATATTCACCGGTGGCGTCTCTGAGAACGAGTGCCCAGTCCCTTGAGGCCGACCAGCGGTGACCGACGATTTCCCACCGGGGCGATCTCGCCGTCCGATAGTAGAGACGCTCGGCCGAGTCGTCGCTCATGCCGCCTCCCGCCGTTCCCCGGCCCGCCACCTGGTGAGCGCGGTCCGAGCGGTGTCCCGCCCCGCCCAGCCGCTGGTGTCCCCCTGGTCGATCTCCACGAACAGCCGGAATTCACCGAGTCGCATGGCGTCAGCCAAATCAGTGAAGAGATTCTCCACTGCCCGGAACAATGTCTCGTCCCACCTGCCCCAGTCAGCCCATCTCAGCAGCGCCGCGCAGGTCATGTCGAACGAACTGTCCGAATTCAGTGCCCGGCGAATCATCTCAGTGACCAGCTGTCCCTGAGGAGTCCTGTCGGCGAGCTGTCGCTGGAACCACTGCTGGTATCGGAGCAAGTGGCCGAACAACACGAACAGCTCCTCCTCATCGGCTTGGTCCGCACCCAGCCACTCGAGGAGTCGGCCGAAGACATGCTCCTCGTTACCGGCATGGAACAGTCTCAGAACCGCCATTCGCACCGCGATGCGGACCCCGGCCTGCCCCTCGCCCTCTTCACCGCGGGTCCGCAGGCCACGGATGAGGGTGTGGAGCAGTTGCAGGGCGACATCCGGGCGCGACAGCCCGAACTCCGCACCGCACGCGTACGCCACTGCGGTCCTCAGGTGAGGGCTGACTGCCAGGCTCCAGCGCTGGAGGCGATAACGCACCTCCGCGACCAGTACGGGGTCTTCCGCCGCGATGCCCAGAGCATGTGCCGCGATGAGGCGGCTGGTCGTGCGCTCGGATTCGGCGAGCGCCTGGACGTGGCGCAGCGCCCTGCGGCCGCCTCCCCAGCTCGTCGCCATCCCCATGACCCGGCCCACCGGCAGGGTCAGTTCGCTGTCGCGCTTCACTTCGCGCAACCACCGGACGAGCAGTTCCGACAGCTGACCGTACTCACGCCACACGTGCCTGAGCACGGCTTCGGCCTGTCGGTGCCTTACAAACGCGACCGCTTCCACACTGTGCGCGTAGGCCCCTTCCGTGCGGATCTCACGCGTCTGCCGGGAAGCACGAACGGCATGCAGCAGTTCCGTCAGGGGACGCCGGAAGACGAAATCCGGATTGGGGCGCCCGGCGTTCTCGGATCCTTGAGAATCCTGCGCCGGCAGCACGGCCGTCAGGCGCCCCTCGGCGAGGTCCAGCAACCGGTCGGCCTCTTCCCTGACAATCCGGTGATCCAGCCCCTCGTAGACGCAGACCGCCAGCAGAAAGGACAGGGAGTCCGGATCGCCGCGCAACTTCTCTATGAGTTCCGGAACTTCCTGCTCGGCCTGGTAGCTCAGCCGGGCCCGGAGGTCACCCAACGCGTTCGCGTCACCGTCGGCCGACACGATGGCGGTCACCAGCTCGACCACTTCGGCCGGCACCAGTTCGGGGACCAGGAGCGCCCCCAGTTCCTGGTGACCCACTGCCGCCAGCAGGCGCTCCCGTTCACGCTGATCCGATACGACTGCTTCAAAACGACTGCCGAACACCGCGGAAGGCGCAGGCGGCTCGCACGCGATGGGCCTGATGTGAAGGTCTTGTTCGAGGCGCCGCAACAGCGCTCTGTCATCGGGCAGAATGATCACCATATACGCCCCGGCTTTCTCCAGTAGGGAGCGCACATGGCCGAGGACTCCGGGCCCGAGCGGCCGGGACGGGAACAGTCCATCGACCAGGTAGCCGCGCGCTGACGCGTCGGTGGGCTGCCAACGATCCAGCTCGGTGACGCTGTCCAGGGCCCGCAGCTGGGCATCGTCCCCGCAACATTTGCGCAGAAGGTTGAGTGCCGCGGTGCGACGGCCGGTTCCCGGGCGTCCGGTCAGGAAGAGCAGCCCTTGCCCCAGCTCCGTCAAAGCGGTCCCGAACCATGCGGGTTCCGCGAACCCGAATGCGGCGGCCTGCACCTCCGTCTCCGGTATCGGTCCCTCGCGTACCCTGGACGCCCGAGCTGTCCGCCGCCCATCCGTCGCCTTGTTGGACACGTGCTGATCACCGTGGACGGAACCCGCGTTGATGTTTCCACGCGGGGCATATACGAACGTCCCCGTGGGTCCCGAGGCTCCACCTATGGCATCGATCAGCTCGGAGACGTCGAACTCGGGTTCCGCGCGCGTCGACTCGTCCTCGGACGGGGCTTCGGGTACCGGCCGCTCAGGGCCCGGCGGCTCCGGTGGCCCGGGCAAGGCGTCCGGGGTCACGATCGCCTCTGGCGCTTGTCGCCACGGACCTGGTCTCCCTGGAAACCACGGACACGGCCCGCCTTGTTTCCTTCGACATAGTCGCCGGCGACGTGGTGGTTGCCTACGCTCTGGCCGCCGTGCACAGTGCCGGTGTTGATGTTGCCATTGGGAGCGCTGTTCCTGACACGTGTGCTCCGCGTACCGCCGCCCTCCGACGGACGTGGGTCCTCTCGCGGCGCCGGCTCCGTGCCGGTACCGTCGGCCGGGTCTTCCTCGTACAGCGGCCCGGACGGCTGGGGTACGTAGATCCATGCCTGCTGGGCGAAGGGCTTTCCGTCGACGGTCGCGACCACTTCCACGAAGTGATCGGGGTGCAGCCCGGTGTACCCACTGGCCACCGCGTCTTCATAGCAGCGGCCGGAGAGGATGGCCGCGACGTGCGTGATGCTTTCCTTGTGCGAGGCCAGCACAGCCTTGACGGGGCGGGAGTCGAGCAGCCGGTGCGTGTCATTGCGAACCGTCCCGTTGCCGCCGAATTCGTCCCCGGTGTCCGGCAACGGGCCGACGTGGAGGCTGACCCGGAGCCTGATGGGTACTGCTCCATGGGACAGGACGTTGAAGTCGGTCAGTACGTCCTGGAGGGTGAGCAGCAGCGGATGGATGACGAAGGGCATCAGCGCGGGATCGAACCCGAAGACGTAACCGTCGCCGGTCGAGGCGGGGAATTTGCGATCGTTCCAGAGCTCGCGCAGCCCCGCCCTGGCGAACGCGGTCTCGAGCAGTTCGGGTACGGCACGGCTGATGGCCTCGTGCTCGATGGCGGGATGGCCGGTGAACCCCTTGGTGTCCACGGCCAGAATGCCCCGATAGCCGGGGAGAGGCCTGCTGCGGGTGTACGGGCGCGGGCTCTCCTGGGGAAATTCGCCGAGGTGTTCGCGCATGTGTCGCTCCTTCGTGAAGCCCGTCCGGCCCGTGACGGGCCGGACGGGAGACGCCTGTGCGTTGCGTGGTCGAACCCCTCGAGCTTCACAGCGGGCGCGCGATCGCTCCGCTCCGCACGCACAGAAAACGTGTGACGTGAGTCACGACACCGTTAGCCGCTGATGGAGTCGTCGAGTACCTTCCTCAGGCTCTCCACGCTGATCACGCTGACGCGGCTCTTCGCCGCCTCGACCCGGCCCGGACCGAGGAGTTTCAGGGCTTCGCTGACGGACCGGCGGCCCACCCCGATGTGCTGGGCCAGCTCTTCCCGAGTGAGGGAGAAGGACTGCACGCCGGATACCTCGACCAGGCGGATCAGCGCCAAGGCGAGGCGTTCGTGGACAGCCCCGTCATGGATCTCGGTCTGCTCTCGCAGCCGTGTGGACGCCAGCACAGCAAGCGGGTGCGCAAGCTGGTGCTCGCGCACGAAGCGCTGAAAGTCTTCAGCAAGGATCAAGGAGGCTTCGCATTTGGTCATCGTCCGCACATCGGCCAGCCGTTCCCCTTCGCACTGGATCGCCATTTCGCCCAGGATTTCACCTGGCCCACGGAAGGCGAGCAGTCGCTCCCGCCCGTCACGGTCTCTACGGACCACCTTCACCAGCCCCTTGGTCAGGGCAAGTACATGGGTTCCGCCGTCCCCCTGCCGTAACAGGGTCTGGTCCGATGCGTACGGCTTGGGTTGGCGGGTCAGCTCTGCCCACGCCTCGTACGGCACCAGGTTCCGGAGGGACCGTACCGAGAAGTCACGATCTTCATTCATGCGGTCACGCTAGGGGAGCCGACTCCCGGGCACGTACCGAATTCCGCATTCCGCATTAGCGATCGCATAAAAGAAACCGCAGCGCCTCAAGGACCTTCGGACGCCCTCCCCGCGCCCCCGTGCGGGCATCAATTCGCGGGATTCTCACCCCTTGAAGACCCGGTCCAGCTGCCGCCCCAGGACCTCCACCGCCGACTCCGGGCCGCGCTGGCCGACGAGGATGCTCGTACCCAGGCCCGCCGACAGAGCGAGCAGAGCGATCGCTTCCAGGCGGGGGTCCGTTCCCGGGTGGGTGAGGTCCGCTTCCTGGGCCTGCCGCAGGAGTTCGGTCAGGTGGTCCTCGGCCGCCTCCGGGTTGCGGATGAAGGGCTGGGCGGCGAGGGCCTCGTCGGTTACGGCCAGGACGCCGTACGAGGTGTAGACGAGGTGGAAGGTGCGGCCGGCCTCGTCGGTCGGCAGTGATGCCGTCAGGAACGCCTCGATGACCGCGCGTGGGCCCGGGTCGTCACCGGCTGCCCGGAGCCGGGCGGCCACCCGTTCGCCGAAGCGCTCGCTCAGGTGCTCCAGCCCGTAGAGGAGCAGCTTCTCCTTCGTCTCGAAGTAGTACTGCACCAGGCGCAGCGACACACCCGCCTCCGCCGCCACGTCCCGCATCCGCACGGCGTGCAGTCCACGGCGTCCGGCGACGCGGAGGAGTGCCTCGGCGATCTCGGTGCGCCGCTCTGCGTGGTCCACGCGCTTCGGCATCGGTTGCGGCTCCGCTCTTCAGTGACAGGGGTTCTCCATACCGGGACCTCTTTATGGTACCGCCGTATCAGGTTGATGGTACGGTCGTACCACGAAGAACAGGTGATCGTTCCCGAGGAGGCCACCCGTGCCCCAGACCGCTACCCGCCCCGACGTCGCGCGATACGTCAACGACGCCCTGCGCGACCGCTACTTCGCGGCATGCGACGCCGTCTACGCCCTCGGGGCGACAGCCGTCGCCGAGACGGACGTGGAGACCTCGTTCGGGACGACGCACGTCTACCGCTACGGGCCCGACGACCCCGCCGGTGCCGCCCGCACCCCGATCGTCCTCGTGCACGGCTCCGGCAGCTGCTCCGCGATGTGGTACCCCAACACGCCCGCGTTCAGCGCCGAACGCCCCGTCTACGCGATCGACACCCCGGGCGACCCGGGCCGCAGCGTGCATCGCGAACCCCTCCACCGGCCCGAGGACGCCGCGCGCTGGCTGGACGAGACGCTCGATGGGCTCGGCCTCGACCGCGTCCACCTCGTCGGCTCCTCCTACGGCGGATGGCTCGCGCTGAACCAGGCGCACCGCGGGTCCGGCCGGCTCGCCTCGGTCACCCTGCTCGACCCCGGCGGCCTGGAGAAGGTGGGGCTGCGCTTCTTCGTCTGGATCTTCGTCAGCCTCTTCGCGACCTCCGCCCCCAAGGCGCTGCGCCCCCGGCTGGCGCGTTGGCTGGAGCAGCCGGTGCTCATCGTGCCGGAGCTGCGCGCGATGATCAGGGCGGGAGTCCGTGCCCACCGCATCCGCCGCCCGGCGCCGCTCCCCCTCTCCGAGCAGGAACTGGCCACCATCCGCACCCCGCTCTATCTGGTGCTCGGCAAGCGCAGCCTTCTCGTCCACCCGCGGCGGCAGGTGGAGCGCGTTCCTCGCCTGATACCGGGGGCCCGGGCCGAGATCATCTCGGACACCGGCCACGGGCCCCAGATCGATCACGCGGAGGAGATCAACCGCCGCATGCTGCGCTTCATGGATTCCATCGAACGCCGGCCGTGCTCCTGACGGGACGTCACGACACCCGTCAGGGCCACGCCGCAAGAACGTCAGTGAATGATCAGCGCGTTCTCCATCAACCGCGGCCCCGTGCTGTCGGAGGGCCGGTTGATGAGCCGGCCGCCAACCACCATGGTGGTGGATCCGCCCCCGTCGAGGTTGAGGGCGTTCACCGCGCCGAGGGACCGCATGACTTCCGCGCTCTCCCGGAAGGACAGCCCCTCGCTGTAGCCCGGGCGCCTGCCGTCGACGGCGACGAACAGCAGCGAGCCGTCGTCCGCGACCCCCGCGAGGCTGCGCGGGTGCCGGTGGGTGCTGAAGTAGTCGAAGAAGCCGGGGTCGTCGGGGTAGTTGAAGCCCTCGGCGTCCGCGGGGATGTCGACGCGGCCGTCCCGGAGCAGTTGCGGGCCGCCCGAGGCGACGTCCATGGCGCGTCCGGCGGTGGCCGTGAGGGGCCGGCCGTTCCGGTCGAGGACGGTGGCCGTCACGGTCACCGTCCGGCCCTTGCGGGCGTGGGCGCGCAGCCAGTCGGCGCCGTCGCCCGTGCCGGCGAGCAGCGTCGTGCCGGAGGGGAACGTGCCGCCGCGCTTGTCGCGTACCTCCAGCACCTTGCCGTTCTTGTCGATAACCACCGCGACGCCGTCACCGGCGTGCACGGGCCCGTGGAAGAAGTCGGTGTACTGGATGACCTCGGAGTCGTCGGTGCACTGGACGTCGTGGCGCGGCCGCTCGGTGGGCAGGTCTCCCCCGGTGCCACCGCAGTTGCGGATCTTGCCCGGGGAGCGGTTCAGCCCGTCGAGCTCGCGCTGGGCGCCGTCGTCGGAGCGCAGGCGCAGGTGGGTGCTCAGTTGCTGGACGGAGGGGCGGGCTCGCCGGTCGGAGGGCAGGACGAGGGCGCTGGTCCCCTGCACCGCCTCGCTGACGAGTTTGCCACCGACGACCGACAGGCCGGCGACGTCGCCGAAGGTGCCGTCCTCCTCGTCCGAGCCGTAGCTGCCGTTGATCCCGGCGATGCCGCCCATGTGCTTGACCATGTCGGCCAGCGTCTCGCCGCCCGGCACCCGGTCCTGGGCCTGCCGCACCTGGACCCGGCCGCGCTGCGCGGCGGAGACCCGCAGCACGTCGACGACCCAGGGGCCGGTGCGGCCGTTGCCGTCCTCCCCCGTGAAATAGGTGTGCGTGGGGCGGAAGCCCGCCGCGCGCAGGTCCTTCACCAGGCGGGCGGCCGCCTCCTGGTCGGCTAGCTCGCCGACCCGTACACGCCAGCCCCACGGCTGCTTCGAGGGCAGGTCCTGGGGACGCTCGTCCACCCTGCTGACGACGGGGGCGAACCCGGCGGCCTTCAGCTTGGCGGCCAGGGAGCGCGCCGCGCTCTCGTCCTTCAGCAGCGCGACCTCGATCGTCCAGTGGTCACGGGCGTCGGGACGGCCGCGCTTGATCCGGGTCCAGGTCACCCCCGGGGCCACCTGGGTGGTCGTGCGCGTCTCCGGCAGGTTGGCGTCCCCCAACGGGAGTCGCTGTACGGTGGGTTGAGCGGCGGTCCGATCGGCGGGTCGAGCGGCCGCCTGGGCGTGCAGACCCGTGGCCGGCAGAACGAGCGTCAGTACGGCCAGGCCGGCGGTGAGCACCGGCCGGCGCATGCGTCTGATCTTCACCACTTTCCTCCCTGCCCTCTCTGTCTCTGTGTCGTGGCGCTGTGTCGTGGCGCGAGCTGTCGCCGCAGTCTGGCCGCGCAGCGTGTCGCCCACGCGAACGCTCAGCTCAGCATGGCGTAATGGAGTGGAAACAAGATGCCTCTGTGCCCGACGAGTTGGGCCGGTTCACTCTGTGGGGGCGACCCCCGTCGTCACGTGGACACGGGGCCGCACCGTCCGCACCGTCCGCGAAAATCTCCCATCATGCCGCAACCCGGCCCACCAGGCGGCGAAAACCTCCACGCGGATCGCTCAACTCACCGCGCCCGCTACGCTACTGGGTGCAACGGCTCTGCCTCCCCTGAGTGCCTCGCCCGCCGGGCGGGGCCCCGGCACGAACCCGGGATCGTCAAGAGGTGAGGAGCCGGCTGATGGTGAAACCGAGGAGCGGGAGGAGGCGTCGGGGACGGCGCCCCGGCCGGGATCGTCAGGGCCCTCAGGACTGGGTGACGCTCTCGGCGGTGCTTCTGAACGCGGTTGCCGCCATCGCGCGGTGTTGTGACCAGCTGCTGCGCTGAGGCGTACGGCTGGGGCGGTTCCGGACGACTGGTCGGCCCCACCGGAAGGTGTGGACCCGACCGCCGCTAGGTCGGCCGGGTCCACACGATGCCTCGCACGCGACGGGCCTGGCTCTCGGCAACCTCCGGAGCCGGGCCTTTCGTGTCCCGTACGAGAGACTGGCCTCCGCCGTTCTGCCATCCGTTCCGCGGAGCTCGGTCGTCGTCAGCCGCGGCCGCCCGGCGTTCTCCCGGCGGCGCCGGCTGACCGCGAACGTCACTCTAGCAATCGGTCAAGCGCCTGCCACCCCTTTGACCTGCGACGACGAGAATCCGGCCACAACGGGCCACGCCAAACGCCCACCGTCCGCCAGGCCCCGCCATACCTTCGCCACCCCTGTCAGCAGCCGGAACGCCCCCGAGAGCCCCAACGCCCCGCCCCCGGGTGGCGCGCGGCATGGCGATTGCCGCGGCCGGCCACCCCCTTACCTCCCACCCCGCTCCCCGCGCCCCCGCCACGCCGTACGGGCCCCGGATTCAGCCGCGGAACCCATCCCTCTCCCCCGACCGGCCCATGTTGCTTACCGAATGGAGCAATAGAACTACTCTGCGGATGCTCCGTCCGGAGTGGGGGGTGAACCTCGGAAACGAAGGAGGTACACCCAATGAAGTCAATCCGTACCGCTCTCTGCGGCACCCTGACGGCAGTCGCCGTCTGCGCGGCACCTGCCGCATACGCCCTCGGCTCCTCCAACACCCCGGTCAAGCCGCCCCAAAGCAGCGTCGTGCAGCACACCGGTCACGACGAGGACTGCGACGACGACCACGGCCGTGGCGACCACGACCACGGTCGTGATCACGGCCGTCACGACCGTGACGACTGCGACGACGACGACCACGGTCGGGACGACCACGGCCGTGACCACGGTCGCGACCACGAGGACCACGGCCGCGAACACGGCCGGGACCACGGACGTGACGACCATGGCCGTGACCACGGGCGTGACCGCGACTGGGACGACCACGGTCGGGACGACCATGGCCGGGACGATCACGGCCGGGACCACGAGGACCACGGCCGGGACCACGGACGTGAGGACCACGGCCGTGACCACGGTCGGGAGGACCACGGCCGGGACGACCACGGGCGCGACCACGGACGTGAGGACCACGGCCGCGAACACGGACGTGACGACCACGGCCGCGAACACGAGCGACCGCACGGCCGCAACCACACCGGTGGTGGCGCCACGGCGCCGGTGGCCGCGTCCGAGTCCACGTCCGTCGATGCCCCCGCACTCGCCCTCGCGGGCGCCACGGTGGGTATGGCCGGTGGGCTGATCTGGTACCGGCGCCGCGCCAGCGCGGCCAAGCGGTGACAGGGAGCGAACCGGCGTCATGTCAGAAGCGCGCACAGGCGGTTCGAAGCGCCGCCTGCTGACCGGGGTGGCCTGGGTGGCTCTGCTGCTGGCCCTGTGGCTCTGGGGTCACGACACCGCGGAGGAGCCGATAGCCTCGGCTCCCAAGCCCGGTGACGTGGCCACCGCGGGCCGACCCCCTGCGCGCGGCCTGCCCCCGGCACACCAACCGTTGCCGGGGGCGGGCCCCCTCGCGCTCGCCATCAAGGCGGTGGGGCTGAAGGCCCCGATCGAGGGGCACGGGCTCGACCCGCGCGGCGGCGTGGAACCGCCACCGTACGAGCGCCCCAACGCCGTCTCCTGGTACCAGGACGGCCCCGCGCCCGGAAGCACCGGCACCGCCGTGCTCGTCGGGCACGTCGACACCACGACCTCACCGGCGGTCTTCTACGAACTGAGCTCCCTCAAGCGCGGCGCGAAGATCAACGTCACCCGGGTGGACGGCTCCACCGCCGAGTTCACCGTCGACGACATCACCGTCGTCGACAAGGACCACTGGGACGACGACAAGGTCTACGGCCCCCGCGACACCAACCGCGCCGAACTCCGCCTGATCACCTGCGGCGGCGACTACGACCGCGCCCAGCACGAGTACACCGCCAACCTGGTGGTCTCGGCCTATCTGACCGGGACCGGCCGGACCCTCCCCGAGCCTCGCGTCACCCCCGACACCCAGGGCTCCTCCGACGGCCAGGGCACCTCCGACACCTAGAGCCCGCCCATCCCGCCGACCCGCCCGCCCCGTTCGCCCCCCGCTTCGGATTCCGGCCCGAAGCGCTTCGCTGCGTCCGCCACCGTTCGCCCCGGCGCGCATACTGACCACGGCACCACGGCACCACGGCAGTGCGGCACCGCGAAAGGGACGGACACGGCACGGGGGGTTCGATGCCGGAACAGGGCACGTCACTACAGGAACTGATCGCTCGTCAACACCGCTCGGGACTCGTCGGCCGCCAGGCGGAACTCACCTGCTTCCAGGAGAACTTACGGCAGCCCGCCGACGACCCCTCCCACCGTTTCGTCTTCCACCTCCACGGCGCCAGCGGAGTGGGCAAGACCTTCCTGCTCCAGCAGATGATCAGCGGCGCGCGGGCGCAGGGGGCCCTGACCGCGTACGTCACCGACGCGGCCCGCACCGTCGTCGACACCATGGCGGCCATCGGCGCGGAGCTGGCGCGCCAGGGCTTCCCCCTCAAGAAGTTCGACGGCCTCCTCACCACTTACCACCGCAAGCTGCGCGAGGCCGAGGCCCTCGCCCACGCGGCGCAGCCCGCGCCCGGCCGGGACGGCTCCCCCTCCGCCTCCAGCCGGGTGGCGGCACGGATCGGGCTGGCGTCGCTGGGGCTGGTGCCCGGCCTCGGGTTCGTCGCCGAGGCGGCCGACGCCACCGAGCTCGCCCAGGCGACGGACCGGCTGCGGGAATGGCTCGGCAGCCATTTCCACAACCGCGAGGACGTCGAACTGGTGATGTCCCCGGTCAGGACGCTCACGCCCGTCTTCGCCAAGGACCTCCACGACATCGCGGGCCGCCGCCCCTGGCTGGCGCTGTTCTTCGACGACTACGAGCGCACGGCGCCGGTGCTCGACGACTGGCTGCGCGAGCTCCTCCTGAGCGCCGTCCACGGCACGCTCCCCGGCAACGCCGTGATCGCCCTCGCGGGACAGCAGCCGCTCGGCTACGCCGGGTGGGGCGACCAGCTGGGCGTGGTCCAGCAGATGCCGCTCGACGTCTTCACCGAGGCGGAGGCCCGGCAGTTGCTGGCCGCGAAGGGCATCACCGACGAGCGCGGCGTCGCCGTACTGCTGCGCGAGTCCGGCAGGCTGCCCCGGCAGGTGGCCCTGATGGCCGAGAACGGCCCCGGCGACCCGCATCTCGCCGACGTCAGCGGCGCCACGGTCGAGCGGGTCCTCAAGGGGGTGGACGACCCGGTCCGGCGGGCCGCGGCGCTGGCGTGCGCCGTCCCCCGTCTGCTCGACGAGGACGTCTACCGGGCCGTGGCCGACCCGGAGGCCGCCGGTCTCTTCGGCTGGCTGCGCACCCTCGCGTTCGTCACCGACCAGGGCGGCGTCTGCCAGTACAACGAGCCCATCCGGGCGGCCTTCCTGCGCCATCAGCGCCATCACTCGCCCCAACGCTGGTACGACCGGCACCGGGCGCTGGCCGGCGCGTTCGAGGGGTGGCGGCTGCGGCTGGAGGAAACCCTGGCACCGGAGGCGCGGTGGGCCGACGACCGCTGGCTGCGGTACGCGCTGGAGGAGCGCTACCACCATGTGTGCGCGTTCCCGCAGGGCTCGCCACGCACCACGATGCGCTTCCTCGTCGACGCCTGCGCCTGCGAGCCGCCCCGGGTCCGGACCTGCGCCGACATGCTGACGCAGGCCGGCGGGGCGGCCGACGTGGAGGCCGCCCGGAGCCTCGGGCAGCGGCTGCTGGACGTCCTGCCGGACGAGCGCGCCGACGTCACCCCCGCCCTGGACGTCCTGCTGGCCGAGCCCGGTCTGGACACCGCCGGGCGGGTCGCGGCGCTCGTGGCCCGGGGCGAGCGGCACCGCAGGGCCGGGCGCGCCGAGGAGGCGCTAGCCGACTACCGGGACGCCCTTCAGCTGGATCCGGCCTCCCCGCGCGTCTACCGGGGGCGCGGCGCCCTCTACCGCGCCATGTCCCGTCTCGAGGAATCGCGCGCGGACTTCACCCGCGCCCTGGAACTCGCCCCCGGCGACCCGGTCACCCTCGCCGGGCGGGGCGCCACCCACCGGCTGATGGGACGGTTCGGCGACGCGCTGGCCGACCTGGCGCGGGCCGTCGAGATCAACCCCGAACTCCACTGGGCCCACGCCGAACGCGGCTGGTCCTATCTGTCCACCCTGCAGCCCGAGGACGCGGCCAAGGCCTTCACCCGCGCCCTCGGCCACCGGCCCGACGACTCGCTGCTGTTCATCGGGCGGGCCTGCGCCCACCGCTGCGAGGGCCACTACGATCTGGCTCTGGCCGACTGCGGCCACGCCCTGCGCCTCAAGCCGGACTCGTGGTGGGCGCACGCGGTGCGCGGCGCGACGTACCGGCTGCTGGAGCGGTACGACGAGGCGCACGCCGACCTCACGCGGGCCATCGATCTGCGCCCCGGCTACGACTGGTGCCTGGCCGGGCGAGGGGAGGTCCACCGGCGCGAGGGCCGCTTCGAGGAGGCGTTGCGCGATCTCGACGAAGCCCTGCGCATCCGGCCGGACAACGACTGGGCGCTCGCCCGGCGCGGCGCGGTGCACTGCGCGCAGCGGCGCACCCAGGAGGCGCTGGCGGACTTCCAGCGGTCCTGGGACAACATGCCCGACTACGACTGGACGCTCGTCCGGCCGCGCGGGACCTACCGGCACGTCGGCCACGAGTTCGACTGGTACACGGCCCCGGGGTGAGGCCCCGGCGGCGGACTCCGTCGCGTTCCTCTGGCGATCAGCTCCCGGCTCGGGGCAGGCTGTCGTCCCTCAGCACATGGGCGCGCATCGAGGAGGGATATTCCATGAATCCTCACTTAGGCCGGCGGCAAGGGCACCACCCATGAGCGGGCACGGGAACGGCGGGGGCGTCTCGCGGATCGCCCTCACCCCCGCCGCCGCCGGGCTCGTCCGGCGGCTCGGCGAGCGGCACGGGCCGCTGATGTTCCACCAGTCGGGCGGCTGCTGCGACGGCAGTTCGCCGATGTGCTACCCGCGCGGCGAGTTCCGCACGGGCGGCTCGGACGTGCTGCTGGCCGAGCTGGTCGTCGACGGGGTGGCGGAGCCCATCGGGTTCTGGATGTCGGCCGAGCAGTTCGAGCGGTGGCGCCACACCCATCTGACGGTGGACGTGGTGCCGGGGCGGGGCAGCGGCTTCTCGCTGGAGGCTCCGGAGGGGGTGCGCTTCCTGATCCGCTCACGGCTGCTGACGGACCGGGAGTCCCGTGCCCTCGACGGCGCCGCCGCCACACCCCCCACCGGCTGAGCCCGCGCCCGCCGGCCTCCGTCCGTCAGACGGAGGCCGCGTCCGCCAGGGAGAGGGTGTGCAGCCGGTCCGGCGGGCCGGGGCGGGCGTAGTACCAGCCCTGGGCCGTGTCGCAGCCCAGCAGCCGCAGGTGGTCCGCCTGGGTGCCCGTCTCCACGCCCTCGACCGTGACCGACAGGTCGAGGGTGTGGGCGAGCGAGACGATGCCTTCGACGATCTTCACATCGACGGGGTCGGCGGGGGCGCACTGCATGCCGCGGGTGAAGGAGCGGTCGAGCTTGAGCGTGCTGACGGGCAGCCGGCGCAGGTACGAGAGGTTGGAGTAGCCCGTACCGAAGTCGTCGAGGGCGATGTCGACGCCGAGGTCGGCGAGCTGGCGCAGCGGGCGCAGCTCCGCCTCGTCGGCGCCGATGAGGGCGTTCTCGGTGACCTCCAGGCACAGGGCGGAGGGGTCGAGGCCCGCGTCGTCCAGCACGGCGACGGTGTCGGCGACGAGGCCGGGGTAGCGGAGCTGGGAGGGCGAGAGGTTGACGTTGACGCGGAAGGGGGTGCCGCCCGGGCCCTCGGTGTGCCAGGAGCGGGCCTGGCGGGCGGCCTCTTCCAGGACCCAGCGGCCCAGCGGGACGATGAGGCCGGTGCTCTCGGCGAGGGGTATGAAGCGGTCCGGGCCGAGCACCCCGTGCACCGGGTGCAGCCAGCGGACGAGCGCCTCGGCGCCGCGCACGGTGCCGTCCTCCAGCCGTACCAGCGGCTGGTACTCGATGAAGAACTCGCCGTTGTCGAGGGCCGCGGGCAGCCGGTTGGTGAGGCCGTGGCGGGCGATGGCGCGGGCGTCGGAGTCGGCGTCGGCGAGCTCGTAGCGGTTCCCGCCGGCGGCCTTGGCGCGGTACATGGTGATGTCGGCGCTGCGCAGTACCTCGGCGGCGCCGAGCTGGCCGGCGGTGCCGTCGACGATGCCGATGCTGGCCCGTACGGACAGGTCGCGGCCGTCGAGGTGGACGGGCTCGGCGAGGGCGGCCAGCATCCGCCGGGCCAGCGCGGTCGCCTCGCCGGGGGCGGCGGGGCCGGTGATCAGGGCGACGAACTCGTCGCCGCCGAGGCGGGCGACGAGTTCCCGGGGCCCGGTGGCGCAGGCGCGCAGCCGTTCGGCGACGGCGACGAGCAGCCGGTCCCCCACGGCGTGGCCGAGGCTGTCGTTGACGGCCTTGAAGCCGTCGAGGTCGAGGTAGCAGAGGCCGAAGCGGCCGGCTCCCTCCTCGGCGGGCTCCGGGCCGGCCCCGGTCTCCAGGGCCTGGTCGAGGCGTTCGAAGAAGAGGGTGCGGTTGGGCAGGCCAGTGAGGGGGTCGTGGGTGGCCTCGTAGCGCAGGCGCGCGTGGAGCTGGCGGCGCTCGGTGATGTCCTCCATCAGCGCCAGCTGGTACCGGGGTTCCCCGGCGGCGTCGCGCAGGAGGGTGACCGACATGTCGGTCCACACGACGCTGCCGTCGCTGCGGTAGTACGGCTTCTCGACGCGGTAGTGGTCGCGGTCGCCGCGCACGAGCTCGCGGTAGAGGCTCCAGAACTCGGGGGCGTCGTCGGGGTGGACGAGCTCGCCGACGTTGCGTCCCGTCACCTTGCGGCCGGGGCTGCCGAACATGCCCTGGAGCGCGCCGTTGACGTCGATGATGCGGCCGTCGACGTCCGCGATGCCCACCCCCACGGAGGTGTCCTCGAAGACGGCGCGGAAGCGGGCCTCGCTGGTGTGGAGGGCCCGTTCGGCGTCGGTGAGGGCGGCGCGGGCCGCTTTGGCGGCGGCCGCCTCCTCGGCGCGGGCGTGCTCGGCGAGGGCCTGGGAGAAGCCCGCGGCGACGGCGTGCTGGATGCGGGAGCAGCGGGCGCGGCTCTCCTCGGCGGGCATGGGGTGGCCGGGTGGCAGATAGAGCACCAGATAGGCGTCGATGACGCCGAGGATCCGGGGCAGCGCCTCGGCGTCGGTGCAGTGCGCGGCGACCAGCGCGGCGCCGACGTCGTGGGCGGGCCGGGGGTCGAACGGCCGGGCGTGGAGGGCGTCACGGAGTACGGCGGCCAGCGGTACGAGGTGGCGTTCGAACTCGGCGCGGGAGACGGATGCCGTCAGCGACGGGTGGACCGCACGGCTCCATATGGCGGCGAACCGCCGCAGCCGGTCGTCACGCAGTTCGCAGCCGGCGGTTCCGTTGGCCGGTTCCCTTGCGGCGTACGAAACCGGGGAGGCGGTTTGCTTCACAGGCAGCATTCTGCCACTGAACCGTCCGGTCACGGCTGCCACCCCGCCCCGGCGTGCCGCGTCCGTATGGGATTCCCGTTCCGGATGCGGGCGGCGGTGGCAGTCACGGCGTCCTGTTGAGGGCGTGTCGGCGACGAAGAACAAACCGCACGGTCGATGCCGTACCGCTTCTTCTCCGGCGTGACCCTCGGCAGACCCGACACGTGGGGCAGGGACGGGTCGATGCCCCGGGGGGCCCTGGTGGGACGCTCCATCAGAGTGTGTCTCCAGCTCATCACAAGGGTGTCGGGGAGTGTTGAGCAGAGGCTACTGATCGTTCGTTCGAATGGAAGCGTCAAGCGGAAATGACTCATCCGCATTCGGCCACCGGCCACCTTCACCTCCTGCGGGTGCGTCCTCCACGGCAGTTCGAAACCACCCGATCGCGTGACATGCATCTCTTCCGGCCCAGGGCTTCACCGCGACCGCCGTGGTGGCGAGACGTGGCGATGATCACGAAATCAATCACTATCGGCCGCTTACCGGCCACCGCTGCAAATGATCATATGGAGGATGTATGTGCGATACACGTGGGGGGTCCCGGATGAGAGGGATCGTCACCGGGGCCGGACCGGTCAGCGCACCCCGACCGAGGCCAGCGCGCGTGCCTGGCGGGTCGTCGGGCGCACCGGGAAGTAGAGGTAGCAGACGCCGCCCGAGCCGCTCTTGACCTGCCCCTGGGCGTTGTGGCGCTTGGTCCGCAACCAGATGTTCTCGAACTGCCGCCGCTTGTAGACGCGTTCGACCGCGGCGTCCGAGGGGCTGGCCGGGTCGTTGGCGATGACGTCGCCGCCGCCGGTGAAGCCGATCACACACATCAGATGGCCCGCCGTGCCGTAACCGGCGCCGTCGAGCTCGGTGGCGAGGAAGGACTGCGAGGTGATGACCGGGATCCCCGCGCGGATCAGCCGCTCGGCGTCGTCGAGCGAGCGGAGCCGGGTGACCACGCCCTGGAGGTCTCGGTACGTGGCGGCGTAGGCGGCGTTGAAGGGCCAGTTGCCGCAGCCCTTGTACTGGTTGTCGTAGGTGTACCGGGCCGCGTGGCAGACCTGGGGGTCCGCGTAGGAGGGGTCGACCCAGGCCAGGTCGTGGGCCGAGGGCCGCCGTCCCCAGTACTCGACGACCATCTGCGAGGAGGTGGGGCTGCACCACGCCTCGCCGCCGTTGTCGTACTCCGGGTACTGGCCCTTGTGGATCTCCTGCGAGTAGCGCGGGACCCGCAGCTTGTGGCCCGCCCCCTCCCCCGGCCGCGAGGCGGGCACCGTGAAGCGGTCGGGGATGTCGGAGGCCATGGCGCCCAGCCGCCAGACGGTGGGGGTCAGCTGTGTGCCGGGCCTGCGGTAGAGGGTGAGCCTCAGCTCGTAAGCGGCCAGGCGCGTCCCGCTCGCGCGGTCGTCGACGGCGAGGGTGTCGGTGGAGACGCTGCTGCGCTTGTCGCCCTGGCCGTCGACCGAGGTCCGCCGGATGTCGCCGGACGCGTCGCCGGAGGTCCAGCGGCCCATCACATACCAGGGGGTGCGGGTGCCGTCGGCGTAGGCGGCGCGCAGCTCTGCCTGGAGCCAGGTGCCGGCGGGGGTACGGGCGTTCCAGGAGACGACGATCTCCGTGGCGGGCGCATCCAGGCGGCGGAGCGGGGAGAGCCAGGTGGCGTGCTCCCAGCGGGCCGTGGTGCCTGTGTGCGGGTCGGTGTAGTCGACGGCGCCGAGGGAGCGGTCGATGACGAGACCGGGGCGGTCACCGCCGACGACCTTGGTGCCGGCGCCCTTGCCGCCGGCCCACTGGGGGAAGGTGGACCAGGCCCGGTAGTCGACGGAACCCTCCGGGCGGGCGGAGCCGCCGCCGGCCGGGGCGCCCGCGGCGGAGACCGAGGCCAGCGGCCCGGTCACGGCCGTGAGGGCGAGGGCCGCGGTGAGCACGGTGCGACGCGGTGTGGGTCTGCTGGACATGTGGTCCCCCAGTCGTGTGTGGTCGGTGCCGCGGGCCTGCCGGACCGGCCCGGCAGGCCGGACCACTATCGCGCCACCGGGCGGCCCAGGCCAGTGATTCCCGCACGGCGCGTCCCCCATACCGCGCCGGGCGCGGACGGGTCCCGGCGACGCGGTCCTAGGGTGGTGCGGTGAACGAACGAACCACGCTGAGCGGTCTGGCCCGCCGGCTGAGCGCGCTGCCCCCGTCCGTCGGCCCCGTACGGCTGGTCGCGGTGGACGGGCACGCGGGCTCGGGCAAGACCACCTTCAGCGAGCGGCTGGCGGCGGCCCTGGGCGGCGCCCCGGTACTCCACCTCGACGACCTCGCGACGCACGAGGAGCTGTTCGAGTGGATGGGGCGGCTGCGGGAGTGGGTGCTGGATCCCTTCGCGCGCGGCGAGGCGGCCCGGTACCGCGCCTACGACTGGGTGGCACGCCGATTCCCTCCGGAGGAACGGGAGTTGCCCGCCGCGCCCGTGGTTCTGCTGGAGGGAGTGGGCGCGGGGCGACGGGAACTGAGGCCGTATCTGGCGTGCCTGCTGTGGATGGAGTTGGCGGATGAGGGCTCCTGGGAAAGGGGTCAACTCCGCGACGGCCCCGAACTGACCGAATTCTGGGACGGCTGGAAGCGAGCGGAGCGCGCGCATTTCGCCGCCGACCCCTCCCGGCCCTACGCAGGACTACTGGTACTCCAGTGCACTGAGGGATACGAGATGCTGGAGAGGCACCCGAAAACCGACTGATCCCCGCACCTCCTCACTCTCCGTGCACACCCACGCCCGAACCGCGCTAAGGGTGCGTAGGTTCCCCGCCTACTGCCTCAACTCGGCTTGACCCAGGGGGCTTACAGGACTTACGTTCTCAATGTGCGGCCGGCCAAGGCCGCTTGCAGACGCGAAGCCCCCGGTTGTTCCCCCGTGATCGGGGGCTTCGTACTGCCCTCCGCCCGGCGATTCGCGTCGTTTGTTCCCTCGCACCGCCGCACGGGGTCACCCTGGGTGATCGCTCTCCGGATCGCTTTCCCGGCCGCCCCCGGCTCACGCCCGTGCCGCGAACCGCTCCCCCACACCCTTCGGCCGACACCGATCGCGCAGGTACGATGCGAGACGGCACACCCGATGACGGGCGGCCCCGGGCCGGCCGCGCGGGACGCACCGGCATTGATGGTCAACTCCCGTCCACAGCACAGCGGTTCGGAAAGGCGCGGCCAAGGCACTCGCCCGTCGGCACGGCACGCTACGGGGGCAGGTTTGTGGGGGACGTGATGGATCTCGGCATGCAGGGCCCGCCCGCCCCGGCCGATCTCGCCTGGCTGCGCGCCGTCGACGCCTACACCATGGGCGCGTACACCGAGGCCGAGAAGGAGTTCCGGGCGGCGGTCCGCGCCGACCCGGGGATGGCCGACGCCTGGCTCGGTCTCCACGCGCTGCGCGCGGAGACCACCACCGCGCTGCTGCGGATGTACCGGCACCGCGACCGCTTCGGCGAACAGCGCGCCCGCCACCGGCGGCCCCTTAACTCCTGGTACTGGCTGGGCTGGTGGGTACAGCCGGTACTGGAGAGCCATCGCGATCTGCTGCTCGCCCATGCCTCGCACTGGCTCGACAGCCGGCACGTCCCCGAGCTCGACCGCGCCCTCGCCGGCTGCCCGCCCGCGGAGACCGACGCCCAGGTGCGCTTCCTCCACGCCTGCCGCGCGTATCTCGTCAAGGACTGGGAGCAGCTCGTCCGCCACACCGAGCCGCTCCTCGACGACGCGCTGCTCGGCATCGAGGCGGGCCTGTTCGGCGGCATGGCCCGGGTGCGCCTGGAGATGTACGGACAAGCCGAGCCGCTGCTGGCCGCCGCGCTGATGCGCTGCCGCAGCGAGCAGCCCCAGCGCAAGGAGCTGCGCTACTGGCTCGCCCGCGCCCACGAGGGCACGGGCCGCAGCGCCGCCGCCCTCCCCCTCTACCGGGCCGTCCACCGGGTGGACCCGTCCTTCATGGACACCGCCGCCCGGCTGACCGCCATCGCGGACGCGGACGGCCTCGACGACGTCCCGGCGGACCTGGCGCCCGTACCGCTCGGCGGGCCCGTCGCCCCCGAGCCGCAGGAGCCCGGCGGGGAGCCGGAGCCCCAGCAGTTCACCGACCCCCTCGACCTGCTGACCGGCACCGGCCCCGATCCCGCGCCCGGCGACACCCCGGGCAACGCCCCCGTCGAGGCCGACGGCGTACGGGAGAAGTTCCGTGTCCCGGCCCAGGGCGGCCCGCCGCCCGCGCCCGGCCGCTCGGACCCGGTCCTGCTGGCCAAGGCCCTCGCCGAACTGGAGCGGATGGTCGGCCTCGAGCCCGTCAAACGGCAGGTGCGGGCGCTGTCCGCGCAGCTGCACATGGCCCGGCTGCGGGCCGGTCAGGGACTGCCCGTCCAGCCCCCCAAGCGTCACTTCGTCTTCTCCGGCCCCTCCGGCACCGGCAAGACCACCGTCGCCCGGATCCTCGGCCGGGTCTTCTACGCCCTGGGGCTGCTCGGCGGCGACCATCTCGTCGAGGCCCAGCGGGCGGACCTGGTCGGCGAGTTCCTGGGCCAGACGGCCGTCAAGGCCAACGACCTGATCGACTCCGC
Source organism: Streptomyces hesseae (assembly GCF_031845785.1). Classification (NCBI taxonomy): domain Bacteria; kingdom Bacillati; phylum Actinomycetota; class Actinomycetes; order Kitasatosporales; family Streptomycetaceae; genus Streptomyces; species Streptomyces hesseae. Next base: position 163,565 of record NZ_JAVRFI010000006.1, on the reverse strand, counting down.
GCTCGGCGGGGTGCTCTTCGTCGACGAGGCGTACAGCCTCTCCAACTCCGGCTACAGCAAGGGCGACGCCTACGGCGACGAGGCCCTCCAAGTCCTGCTCAAGCGCGCCGAGGACAACCGCGACCGGCTCGTCGTCATCCTGGCCGGCTACCCGGAGGGCATGGACCGCCTGCTGGCCGCCAACCCCGGGCTGCACTCCCGCTTCACCACCCGCGTGGACTTCCCCAGCTACCGCCCCGCCGAACTCACCAGCATCGGCGAGGTCCTCGCCGCGGAGAACGGCGACGCCTGGGACGAGGAGGCACTGGAGGAACTGCGCAGCATCAGCGCCCACGTGGTGGAGCAGGGCTGGATCGACGAACTCGGCAACGGGCGCTTCCTGCGCACCCTGTACGAGAAGAGCTGCGCGTACCGGGACCTACGGCTCTCGGGCTACGCGGGGACGCCCACGCGGGACGACCTCGCGACGCTGCGGCTGCCGGACCTCATGCAGGCGTACGGGGAGGTTCTCTCGGGGCCGGGGTGGGGCTCGCCCCGGCGCCGGCAGGGGGATCCACAGGATCCCGCGCCATGACGGCTCCCCCTGAGGGGTTCGGCACCGCCGGGCTCCCCGGCGGTGCCGTCACGGGCTCAGCCCGTCATCACAGCCGTCCGCTGTACCGGAACCGCCGCCGGAACAATCCGGTGGGCCGGATCCCGCACCTCACCCACCAGCATCTCCAGCACGTCCTCCAGCGCCACCAGCCCCAGCACCCGCCCCGACGAGTCCGCGACAGCTGCCAGGTGGGCGGCGGCGCGTCGCATCACGGTGAGCGCGTCGTCGAGCGGCAGCTCGGCACGGATCGTCTGGACGCGGCGCCACACGTGCTGCGGCACCGCCCGCTCGCGGTCCTCCAGGTCGAGGACGTCCTTCACATGCAGATAGCCCATGACGGCCCCGCCCGGGGAGGCGCATATCGGGAAGCGGGAGTAGCCGGTACGGACCGTCAGCTCCTCGACCTCCCGGGGCGTGACCGACGGTTCGACCGTCACCAGCGTGGCCGGGTCCAGCAGGACGTCCGTGACCGGGCGGCTGCCCAGGCCCAGCGCGTCCTCCAGCCGCTCCTGCTGCTCGGGCTCCAGCAGGCCGGCCTGCCGGGAGTCGTCGACCAGCCGGTTGAGCTGCTCGCTGGTGAAGACCGCCTCCACCTCGTCCTTGGGCTCGACGCGGAAGAGCCGCAGCACCCCGTGGGCGCAGGCGCCCATCAGGTGGGTGACCGGCCGGCACAGCCGGGCGAAGGTCACCAGGCCCGGGCCCAGCCACAGCGCCGCCCGGTCGGGGGCGGACATGGCCAGGTTCTTGGGCACCATCTCGCCGATGACCAGATGGAGGAAGACCACCAGGGCCAGGGCGATCACATAGCCCAGCGGATGGATCAGCCCCTCGGGGAGGCCCATCGCGTGGAAGGCGGGCTCCAGCAGCCGGGCCACGGTCGGCTCGGCGACCGCGCCCAGCGTCAGGGAGCAGACGGTGATGCCGAACTGGGCCGCCGCCATCATCTCCGGCAGCCTCTCCAGCCCGGTCAGGACGGTACGGGCCCGCCCCGACCCCTCGGCGGCCCTCGGCTCGATCTGGCTGCGCCGTACGGACACCAGCGCGAACTCGGCGCCCACGAAGAAGCCGTTCGCCAGCACCAGCAGGACGGCGAACAGGAGTTGCAGCACGTTCATCGCCGCTCCCCCACGGTGGCGTCCGAACGGACGAGCCGCACCCGCTCGGCGCGGTGGTGCCCGACCCGGCGCACCTGGAGCCGCCAGCCGGGCAGCTCGGCGCCGTCGCCCGGGGCGGGGATGCGCCCCAGCAGGCCGGCGACGAGACCGGCGACGGTCTCGTAGGGGCCGTCGGGCGCCTCCAGGCCGATGCGGCGCAGGGTGTCGACGCGGCAGCCGCCGTCGGCGTCCCAGACGGCGCGCCCGTCCTCGCAGGGCACCGCCACCAGGTCAGGCCGGGCCGCGTCGAGCGCGTCGTGCTCGTCGCGGACCTCGCCGACGAGCTCCTCGACGATGTCCTCCAGGGTGACCACCCCGGCCGTACCGCCGTACTCGTCGACGACCACGGCTATCGGCTGTCCGCTGCGCAGCCGCTCCAGGAGCGGCTGGACGGGCAGGGTGCCGGGGACGAGCAGCGGGGCGACGGCGATGCGCGCCACGGGGGTGCGCAGCCGGTCGTGGCCGGGGACGGCCAGCGCGTCCTTGAGGTGGACCATGCCGACGACCTCGTCGAGGCGCTCCCGGTAGACGGGGAAGCGGGAGAGGCCGGTGGCACGGGTGAGGTTGAGGACGTCCTCGGCGGTCGCGGTGGACTGGAGGGCGCTGACCTTCACCCGGGGGGTCATGACGTGCTGGGCGGTCAGCCCGCCGAGGGAGAGGGTCCGTACGAAGAGGTCGGCGGTGTCCTGCTCCAGCGCGCCGGCCCGGGCGGAGTGCCGGGCGAGCGAGACGAGTTCGCCGGGGGTGCGGGCGGAGGCCAGCTCCTCGGCGGGCTCCACGCCCAGGGCCCGCACGAGCCGGTTGGCGACCGCGTTCAGCCCGGTGATCACGGGCCGGAAGAGATGGGCGAAGACGCTCTGCGGGCCGGCCACGAACCGGGCGACCTGGAGCGGCCGGGAGACGGCCCAGTTCTTGGGCACCAGCTCGCCCACGACCATCTGCACGGCGGAGGCGATCAGCATGCCCGTGACGACGGCGGCGCCGGGCGCGGCGGAGGCCGGCAGCCCGGTGGCCGCGAGGGGGCCGGTGAGCAGCCGGCCGAGGGCGGGCTCGGCGAGCATGCCGACCACCAAGGAGGTGATGGTGATGCCCAGTTGGGTACCGGAGAGCTGGAAGGACAGCTCGCGCAGCGAGGCGACCACGGTCCGGGCCCGGGGGTCGCCGTCGGCGGCGGCCCGCTCGGCCTCCGGCCTCTCGACGGTCACGAGACCGAACTCGGCGGCGACGAAGAAGCCGTTCGCCAGGATCAGCAGGAGCGCTGCCACGAGCAGCAGAAGAGACACGGTGATACTCATGACGCCGCCTCGCTGTGGGGGGCGGCGCAGGTACTACAGGACGATCCGTCCATTGCCGGAGTACGTCACTCCTCGGTTCGCAGGTGTCCCCGGTGCGGGGCGGGCACGTGTGTGCCCGTGGCACCAGAGTAATCAAGGAACCGTCAACGGCATCGTCAGGTCGCGTACCCGATCGCTCACGTCATGAACGTGATCGTTCAGGCAGGGAAACGAAGTGTGTCGCGGGTCAGTCCGAGGAGTGGACGGTGCCGTGGGTGTCGACGAGCGCGCGCAGGGCACGGGCGTCGGCGATGGCCTGCTGCTTGGCGATGCCGGTCTGGATGCCCATGGCGGGCAGGCTCGTTCCGTCGGAGAGGTCCAGGTGGACCCAGGGGTCGCCGGAGCGCAGATTGACCCGTACGATCTGCGCCCAGGCGAGCCGGCGGACGGTCGTCAGATTGGTGACGGTGACGCCGTCCTCGGTGGCGACGACCTTGGGGCGGCTGAGCAGCGCCAGGACCCCGAACCCGAGCAGCCCGGTGCAGATGAACGTGATCCGGTCGCCCGTGGTGAACGTCTCCAGCAGCAGCGACATCACCGTGAGCACGACGAGCAGGACCCCGCCGATGCCGAGGAGCACGGCGCGGGTGCGGGTCGGGCGGAAGGTGACGGGCAGCCGCGGCGAGTCGGCGTGCGGCACGGGGTTGGTCACGTCGGTGTTCTTCCTCGGGTCGGTGGGTGCTCAAGGCCCTACGGGACCGTCAGAGGCGGCAGGCGTGGATGCCGGTGGTCAGGATGGCGCGGGCGCCCAGCTCGTAGAGCTCGTCCATGATGCGCTGGGCGTCCTGGGCGGGGACCATCGAGCGGACGGCGACCCAGCCCTCGTGGTGCAGCGGGGAGACGGTGGGCGACTCCAGGCCGGGGGTGAGGGCGACGGCGCGCTCGACGTGCTCCACGCGGATGTCGTAGTCCATCATCACGTAGCGGCGGGCGACGAGGACGCCCTGCATCCGGCGGAGGAACTGCCGGACCTTGGGGTCGTCGGCGGGGGCGCCGTGGCGGCGGATGACGACGGCCTCGGACTTGAGGATCGGCTCGCCGATGATCTCCAGTCCGGCGTTGCGCAGGGTGGTGCCGGTCTCGACGACATCCGCGATGATCTCGGCGACGCCGAGCTGGATGGCGGTCTCGACGGCGCCGTCGAGGTGGACGACGGAGGCGTCGACGCCGTTGTCGGCCAGGTGCTTGGTGACCAGGCCGGAGAAGGAGGTGGCGATCGTCATCCCGCCGAACTCGCTGACGTCCTGGGCCGTGCCCGGGCGGGTCGCGTAGCGGAAGGTCGACCCGGCGAAGCCGAGCTGCATGATCTCCTCGGCCTTGGAGCCGGAGTCGAGCAGCAGGTCACGGCCGGTGATACCGATGTCGAGGCGGCCGGAGCCGACGTAGACCGCGATGTCGCGGGGCCGCAGGAAGAAGAACTCGACGTCGTTCTCGGCGTCGACGAGGACGAGCTCCCTGCGGTCCTTGCGCTGGCGGTAGCCGGCCTCATGGAGCATCGCCGACGCAGGCTCGGAGAGAGAACCCTTGTTGGGGACGGCGATGCGCAGCATGAGGTCGTTTTCCTTTTGTGCGGAGAAAAGAAGCGGGTGGGGGTGGGGTCTGCGGATCCGGTGGATCTACAGATGAGCGTATACGTCGTCGAGGGAGATGCCCCGGGCCACCATCATCACCTGAAGGTGGTACAGCAGCTGGGAGATCTCCTCGGCCGTGGCCTCGGCGCCCTCGTACTCGGCGGCCATCCAGACCTCGGCGGCCTCCTCGACGACCTTCTTGCCGATGGCATGGACGCCCTTGCCCACCAGCTCGGCGGTGCGGGAGGTGGCGGGGTCGCCGGAGGCCTTCTGCTGGAGCTCGACGAAGAGCTCCTCGAACGTCTTCTTGGACATGGTCCCCCTACCCTACGCCGCTCCCGGCCGGGGTCAGTGCCAGGGCTCGGAGACCGAGCGGAGGGTGACCGCCGTGGCGACGGCCGCGGTGACCGCCTCGTGGCCCTTGTCCTCGGTGGAGCCCTCCAACCCGGCGCGGTCCAGGGCCTGCTGATCGTTGTCGCAGGTCAGCACACCGAAGCCAATGGGGACGCCGGTGTCGACGGAGACCTGGGCCAGGCCCTGGGTGACGCCCTGGCACACATAGTCGAAGTGCGGGGTGCCGCCGCGGATGACGACGCCGAGGGCGACGATGGCATCGTAGCCCCGGCCGGCCAGCACCTTGGCCACGACGGGCAGCTCCCAGCTGCCGGGGACGCGCAGCAGCGTCGGCTCGTCGATGCCGAGCTCGTGGAGGGCCCGCAGGGAGCCGTCGACGAGACCGTCCATCACCTTCTCGTGCCACTGTGCCGCGATCACCGCCACCCGGAGGTCCTGGCAGTTCTTCACACTCAGCTGGGGGGCGCCCTTGCCGCTCACTTACCTTCTCCTCTGTCGTTGCTTCTGATCACTGGTTGCCGCAGGTGGATACGCGCTGCTCGCCGTCGAGCCACGGCAGGTCGTGTCCCATGCGGTCCCGCTTGGTGCGGAGATAGCGCAGATTGTGCTCGCCGGCCTGGACGGGCATGGGCTCGCGGCCGTTGACCTTGAGGCCGTGCCGGACGAGGGCGGCGGTCTTGTCGGGGTTGTTGGTCATCAGCCGCAGCGAGCGCACCCCGAGGTCGGTGAGGATCCGCGCGCCGACGCCGTAGTCCCGGGCGTCGGCCGGCAGGCCCAGCTCCAGGTTGGCGTCGAGCGTGTCGTGGCCGTCCTCCTGGAGCCGGTAGGCGCGCAGCTTGGGCAGCAGGCCGATGCCGCGGCCCTCGTGGCCGCGCAGGTAGAGGACGACGCCCCGGCCCTCGTCGGCGACGCGCTCCAGGGAGGCGTGCAGCTGCGGTCCGCAGTCGCAGCGCAGCGAGCCGAAGACGTCGCCGGTGAGGCACTCGGAGTGGACGCGCACCAGGACGTCCTCGCCGTCGCCGAGCTCGCCGGCGACCAGCGCGATGTGCTCGACGCCGTCGACGGTGGAGCGGTAGCCGTAGGCGGTGAAGTCGCCGAAGGCCGTGGGCAGCCGGGTCTCGGCCTCGCGGCGGACGGTGGGCTCGGCGGTGCGGCGGTAGGCGATCAGGTCCTCGATGGAGATGATCGACAGGCCGTGCTTGCGGGCGAAGGGGACCAGCTCGGGCAGGCGGAGCATGGCGCCGTCCTCGCCAGCGATCTCCACGATGGCCGCGGCCGGGCGCAGCCCGGCGAGCCGGGCGAGGTCGACGCCGGCCTCGGTGTGGCCGTTGCGGGCCAGGACGCCGCCGGGCTTGGCGCGCAGCGGGAAGACATGGCCGGGGCGGACGAAGTCGCCGGGGATGGCGGCCGGGTCGGCGAGCAGCCGGATGGTGACGGCGCGGTCGGCGGCGGAGATGCCGGTGTCGGTGCCGTGGGCGCGGGTGGCGTCGACGGAGACGGTGAAGGCGGTGCGCATCGACTCGGTGTTGCGGGTGACCATCTGCGGCAGGTCGAGCCGGTCGATGTCCGGCTCCTCCATGGGCACGCAGATCAGGCCGCGGCACTCGCTCATCATGAAGGCCACGATCTCGGTGGTGACCTTCTCGGCGGCGACGATGAGGTCGCCCTCGTTCTCGCGGTCGGCGTCGTCCACGACGACGACGGGCCGGCCCGCGGCCACGTCGGCGATGGCGCGCTCGACGGGGTCCAGGACGATCTCGTCGCTCGCGTACCAGCTCTGCAGGGCGGTCATGCCGCCACTCCTTCCGTAACGGGGGTGGCCGTGCTCATACGGGAGCGCAGCCACCAGTCGCGCATGCCCCACAGGACGAGGGCGAAGTAGACGACGTAGACGAGGCCGGAGAAGGCGAGCCCGCTGTCGAAGGCGAGCGGGACGCCGACGACGTCGACGAGCAGCCAGGCGAACCAGAACTCCACCAGGCCACGGGCCTGGGCGACCATCGCGGCGAGGGTGCCGACGAAGATGTACGCGTCCGGCCAGGGGTTCCAGGACAGTTCGGGGACGGCCGTGAAGAGGGCGCCGACGGCGACGGTGCCGACGGCGGTACCGGCGAGGAGCACCGCGCGCTCGCGCCAGGAGGCGAAGCGGATGGCGAGGGAGCCGTCCTGGGCCTGTCGCCTGCCGCGGGTCCACTGCCGCCAGCCCCACGCCGCGACCCCGATGACCAGGAGCTGCTTGCCGACGCCACCGCTGAGGTGGGCGGAGGCGTAGGCGGTGACGAGGATGACGCCGGACAGCAGCTGGGCGGGCCAGGTCCATATGGACCGGCGCCAGCCGAGGGCGAGGGCGGCGAGGCCTACGGTGTTGCCGATCATGTCGGACCAGATCACCTTCTGGCCGAAGGCCGAGAAGGCCTCCTGGCTCAGCCAGTCGAGGGCGCTCACGCCACGACCTCCTCGGCGCCCGCGGCCCCCTGGGCGCCGGGCCGGCCGAGGAGCCGCTCGACGTACTTGGCGAGGACGTCCACCTCGAGGTTGACCGGGTCCCCGGGCTGCTTGATGCCGAGGGTGGTCAGGGCGAGCGTGGTGGGGATGAGGCTGATGGTGAAGAAGTCGTCACCGGCCTCGACCACGGTCAGGCTCACCCCGTCGACGGTGATGGAGCCTTTCTCCACCACGTAGCGGGCGAGCGGGGCCGGGAGGGCGATCTTCACGATCTCCCAGTGCTCGCCGGGCACGCGCTCGACGACGGTGCCGGTGCCATCGACATGGCCCTGGACGAGGTGGCCGCCGAGGCGTCCGCCGAGCGCCATGGGGCGTTCGAGGTTGACGCGGGAGCCGGCGGCGAGGGCGCCGAGGCTGGAGCGCTTGAGGGTCTCGGCCATCACGTCGGCCGTGAACTCGCCGTCCGCGGTGTCCACGACGGTGAGGCAGACGCCGTTGACGGCGATGGAGTCGCCGTGCTTGGCGTCCTCGGTGACCAGGGGGCCGCGCAGCCGGAAGCAGGAGCTGTCGCCGAGCTCCTCGACGGCGACGACCTCACCCAGTTCTTCGACGATTCCGGTGAACACTGTCAGTTCTCCTCGGTGGCGGGAGCGGTGGCGGGAGCGAGAGGGGTGGCGGTGACGCGCAGATCGGGGCCGAGGCGGGAGACGTCGGTGACGTCGAGGCGCAGCGCCTGGGTGATGGTGCCGATCCCGGCGTCGCCGAGGGCGGCCGGTCCGGCGCCCAGCAGGGCGGGGGCCAGATAGCCGATGACGCGGTCGACGGCGCCGGCGGCCAGGAAGGCGCCGGCGAGGGTGGGTCCGCCCTCCAGCAGGACGGAGCGGATCTCGCGGCGGTGGAGGACGTCGAGCAGCGCGGGGATGTCGAGTCCGGTGCCGCCCTCGGCGCGCGGCAGCCGTACGGTGTCGACGCCGGCGAGGTGGCGGGTGTCGGCGTCCTCGGCCACGGCGACGAGCGTGGGCGCGGCGTCGTCCAGGACGCGGGCGCCGGGCTTGACGGTGGCGTGGGTGTCGATGACGACGCGCAGCGGCTGGGTGACGGTGCCCCGGCGGAGCAGTCCGCCGCGTACGGCCAGGTGGGGGTCGTCGGCGCGCAGGGTGCCGGAGCCGACGACGACGGCGTCGGCCTCGGCGCGCAGCCGGTGGACGTCCGCGCGGGACTCGGCGGAGGTGATCCAGCGGCTGGTGCCGTCGGCGGCGGCGCTGCGGCCGTCGAGGGTGGCGGCGTACTTCCACACCACGAAGGGGCGGGCGTGGCGCACGGAGGTGAGCCAGGCGGCGTTGCCCTCGGCGGCCGGGTCCGTGAGGAGGCCGCCCTCGACGTCGACGCCGGCGGCGGCCAGGGTGGCCGCGCCGCCGGTGGCGGTGGGGTTCGGGTCGGCGACCGCGTAGACCACCCGGGCGACGCCGGCCTCGATGAGGGCCTGCGCACAGGGGCCGGTGCGGCCGGTGTGGTTGCAGGGTTCGAGGGTGACGACGGCGGTGGCGCCCCGGACGTCGTGGCCGGCGTCGGCGGCGGCGCGCAGGGCGTTGACCTCGGCGTGCGGACCGCCGGCCCGCTGGTGCCAGCCCTCGCCGAGGACACGGCCGCGGGGGCCGAGGACGACACAGCCGACGACCGGGTTGGGGCTGGTGGAGCCGAGGGCGCGGGCGGCGAGCGCGATGGCGCGTCGCATCGCGTCTGTTTCGGTCGCGGTGGCCACCGGGGTCCTCCTGCCTCATCGGGCAACGGACTCCGGGGCGTCGTTTGAGGAACGACGATGAGCGGGATCACAGCGGCGGGGACCGTCCGGCCGGGGACGGGAGAGGGTACGACGGTGCCAGTGGTGAGAACCGGTGGAACCGCCACCCATCCGCGTCACCTGTGACGGTGGTGCCGATGCGTGCCCGCCGCGCACTGCCTCCCATCCGGACTTTAACCGTCGGTCCAGGAATTTCACCTGGTCAACCGGCCGCCGGCTGCGGTCGGGTCGCGGACTGTAACCGCCGGTTCGGATTTTCACCGACCCCGGAGTGCGCTGCGTAAAAATATTCGCTCAATAGTACAGGGTGCCTGACCTGCGGTTTCTTGATCCGCTTGCCGGACGTTCCGAGCGTACGCCGGGCGGCGGCGCGGTGTCCATGGGGACTTGACACAGTGCGCCGAGGCTCACACCGAGGGCGACGAGGGAATACGGCGTCCTGGTCCGGACCTATTGACGCACTGGTCTAGTCCTCTTAACCTCTGCCACACCTCCGAGCCATGTCTTCGAGAAAGCACGAAAGGCCCGCCGGTGGGCGCACACCACGGGCCGCAGCACGTCGCAAGCCCCCCACGCACCGCGCTCGCAAGAGCCCCCACTGTGAGGAACACGCTCGTGTTGTCCCTGAAGAGACCATCCGGACCCCGAGTCCGAAGAGCCGCCGCCCTCGCGTCGGTCGGCACCGCGATGGCCGGGCTGCTCGTCGGCACCCTCTCGGCCACCGCCTCGCACGCCCAGGACCAGTCCGCCTGCCGCCCCGACGGGCTCTACACCACCCCGGGCGTCGACGTCCCCTACTGTTCGGTCTACGACACCGCCGGCCGGGAGAAGATGGGCGCCGACCACCAGCGCCGCGTCATCGGCTACTTCACCGGCTGGCGCACCGGCAAGGACGGCACCCCCGCCTATCTGGCCCCCGACATCCCCTGGGACAAGGTCACCCACCTCAACTACGCCTTCGCGCACGTCGGGGCGGACGACAAGATATCCGTCGGCGCGGACGGCCCGGACAATCCCGCGACCGGAATGACCTGGCCCACAGCGCCCGGCGCGGAAATGGACCCGGCCCTCCCCTACAAGGGCCACTTCAACCTGCTCAACAAATTCAAGAAACAGCACCCGGACGTGAAGACCCTCATCTCCGTGGGCGGCTGGGCCGAGACCGGCGGATACATCGACGAGAACGGCAAGCGCGTCGATTCCGGCGGCTTCTACAAGACGGCCACGAACGCCGACGGCTCGGTCAACCAGACGGGCATCGACACCTTCGCCGACTCCGCCGTCGCGTTCATCAAGAAGTACGGGTTCAACGGCGTCGACATCGACTACGAGTACCCGACCTCCATGAAGGACGCCGGGAACCCCAAGGACTGGGCGCTCGCCAACGCCCGGCGCGGCGGGCTCAACAAGGGCTACACGGCACTGCTGAAATCCTTGCGCGAAAAGCTCGACCGGGCGGGCGCCGCCGACGGGAAGCACTACATGCTCTCCGTCGCCGCGCCCTCCTCCGGATACCTGCTGCGCGGCATGGAGACCTACCAGGCCACGAAGTACCTGGACTACGTCAACGTCATGTCGTACGACCTCCACGGCGCCTGGAACGAATTCGTCGGCCCGAACGCCGCGCTGTACGACGACGGAAAGGACGCCGAACTCGCCAAGTGGGGCGTCTACACCACCGCCCAGTACGGCGGCATCGGTTACCTGAACGGCGACTGGGCCTATCACTACTTCCGCGGCGCCCTGCCGCCCGGCCGGGTCAACCTCGGCCTGCCGTACTACACCCGCGGCTGGAAGAACGTCACCGGCGGCACCGACGGTCTGTGGGGCCAGGCGAAGACGACCGACTGCCCGGCCGGCTCGGGGCTGACCACCTGCGGCGACGGCGCCGTCGGCGTCGACAACCTCTGGCACGACCTCGACGACAACGGCAAGGAGTCCCCCGCCGGCTCCAACCCCATGTGGCACGCCAAGAACCTGGAGAAGGGCGTCGCCGGGGACTACCTCACCCGCTACGGCTTCCCCACCGGCACCAAGCTCACCGGCACCTACACCCGTCGCTACGACGCCACGCTCACCGCGCCCTGGCTGTGGAACGCCGAGAAGAAGGTCTTCCTCTCCACCGAGGACGAGCAGTCGGTCAAGGCCAAGGCCCAGTACGTCGTGGACAAGGGCCTCGGCGGCACCATGATCTGGGAACTCGCCGGCGACTACGGCTGGAACGCCGCCAAGGGCCAGTACGAGCCCGGCAGCACGCTCACCTCTGCGATGTACGACGCCTTCAAGTCCGCCCCCGCCTACGGCGCCCGGCGCGCGACCACCGACCTGCCCACCCAGGCCCTCGACATCGACGTCAGCCTCACCGACTTCCCCCTCGGCGACTCCAACTACCCCATCAGCCCCAAGCTGCGCATCACCAACAACAGCAAGACCACCATCCCCGGCGGCTCCGAGTTCCAGTTCGACTACGGCAACTCGGCACCGGGCAACGCCAAGGACCAGTCCGGCTGGGGCCTGAAGGTCGTCCGCAGCGACCACACGGCGGCCGACAACATCGGCGGCCTCAAGGGCGACTACAACCGGGTCTCCCTCAAGCTGCCCTCCTACCAGTCGCTCGCCCCGGGCGCCACGGCCGTCGTCGACTTCGTCTACTACCTCCCGGCCGCCACCCCGTCCAACTGGACGGTGACCGTCGGCGGGACGACGTACGCGCTGGCCGGCGACCTGGCGCGGGGGACGACCGTGGTCGACCCGGGCGGCGCCACCCCGACCCCCACCCCCACCGGCACCCCGACGGCGACCCCGACCGGCACGCCCACCGCCACCCCGACCGGCGGCACCTGCGCCGCCCCCGCCTGGAACACGGCGACCGCCTACAACGGCGGCGCCACTGTCTCCTGGAAGTCCCACAGCTGGAAGGCCAAGTGGTGGACCAAGGGCGAGGAGCCCGGGACCACCGGCGACTGGGGCGTATGGCAGGACCTCGGCACGTGCTGATGCACTGAGGTCCGTGAAGACGGGCCGATGCCGAGGAGGGGTCGTATGGACGGCAGCACGGGACGCGTGGAACACGGCGGTCCCCCGGCGGTGGTACGCCGGGCCAGGGTCGCGACGGCGACGGTCTTCGCCGTGCACGGCGCGGTCACCGGCAGCTTCGCCACCCGCGTCCCCTGGTTCCAGGACCACCTCGGCATCGGCGCCGGCCGGCTCGGGCTGGCGCTCGCGCTGCCCGCGGTCGGCGCCTCGCTCGCGATGCCGCTCGCGGGGCGGATAAGTCACCGCTACGGCTCACGGGCCGCGCTGCGCGCCCTGCTCGCCCTGTGGTGCGCCTCGCTGGTCCTGCCCGCCGTCGCCCCCGGGATGATCACGTTCTGCGCGGCGCTGGCGGTCTACGGGGCCACGTCCGGGATGGCGGACGTGGCCATGAACGCCCTGGGCGTGCGCACCGAGGAGCGGCTGGGCCGCTCGATCATGTCCGGACTGCACGGGATGTGGAGCGCCGGGGCGCTCACCGGTTCGGTGGCGGGCACGGTCGCCGCGCACGCCAATACGGACGCCCGGGTCCATCTCGGGCTGGCGGCCGGCGTCCTGGTCCTGCTGGGCGCGGTCGTCTGCCACTGGGTGCTGGATCTGCGCGCCGAGCCGGAGGAGCATCCTCCGCCGCGGTTCTCGGCTCCGCCGCGGTCGGCGCTGGCCATCGGGGCGGTGGGGTTCTGCGCCGTCTTCGCGGAGGGCGCGAGCCTGGACTGGTCGGCGGTCTATCTGCGGGACGTCGTCGGTTCCGGCGCCGGGGTCGCGGCGGGCTGCACCACGGCCTTCGCCTGCACGATGGCGGCGGCCCGGCTGGCGGGCGACGCGGCGGTGCGGCGCTTCGGGCCGGTGCGCACCGTACGGGCCGGGGGCGCGCTGGCGACGGCCGGCGGGGTGCTGGTGGTCGCCGGGGGTTCGGCGGTGCCGGTCATCGCCGGGTTCGGCCTGCTGGGACTGGGCATCGCGGTCGTCGTGCCGCTGGCCTTCGCGGCGGCGGGGCGCAGCGGGCCCGAGCCCAGTCGGGCGATAGCGGGCGTGGCCACCATCACCTACACGTCGGGGCTGGTGGCGCCGGCCGTCATCGGGCAGATCGCGAACGCCAGCTCGCTCACGGTGTCCTTCGCCCTGGTGACGGCGGGGGCCGCGGGGCTGGTGGCGGGCGCGGGCGTACTGCGCGCCCCGGTCCGCGCGGCGACGTCCGGCCGGGCCGCCGCGGCGGTCGAACGCCGCTAGGTACGGGCGCCGCTAGGTACGGGCGCCGGCGGGGCCACGCGCCGCCGCGGGCCGTGCGCCGAACCCCGGAGGGTTGCGGCGACGGCCCGCGGTGGAGGGGGATTGTTCAGGCGCGAAGGGTCAGATCAGAAGTCCCAGCCGCCGTGGCCGCCGTGACCGCCGTGACCGCCACCCCAGCCGCGGTTGCAGTCTTCGCCGCCACCCCAGCGCTCGTGGTGGCCGCCCCACTTGCCGCCGCCGCAGTCGTCTTCCCAACCGCCGTGGCGGCCGCCGCCCCAGCGGCCTCCGCCGCAGTCCTCCTCTTCCCAGCCACGGTTGTGGCCACCCCAGCGGCCTTCGCCGCCCCAGCGGCCTTCGCCGCCGCCCCAGCCGCCCCAGCCGCCGCCCCAGCGGTTGTGGTGGCGGTTCGTCCAGCCGCCCAGCCAGTCCCACAGGTTGCTGTGGCTCCAGACGTGCCGGTAGATGTGGTGGTGGGTGTGGTGGTCGCAGTCCTCGTGGTGGCGGCCGCGGTCGCGGTCGCAGTCACGGTCGCGGCCCCGGTCGCGGTCGCGACCCCGGTCGCAGTCCCGGTCCCGGTCGCGGTCGCGGTCGCGACCCTTGTCCCGGTCACGGCCCTTGTCGCGGTCGCGACCCTTGTCGCGGTCACGGTCCTTGTCGCGGTCACGGCCGTGGTCACGGCCGCGGTCGCAGTCACGGTCGTCGTCCCAGCCCTTGACCTGGTTGCCGGACGCGATCTGCGGCGCGGCCTGAGCGACCCCGGCGACCGGAACGACGGTTGCGGCGGCGATGATCGCGGCGGCCGCGGTGCGGCCGACGTGCTTGCGCATGTGTGTCTCCTGAATTGCAGGAAATCGGACACAGGGACGCATACCTCGCATGAGCTGATAAACATCCGGCGGTCGTGGCCATACAGCCCTACGAGGTGTTAATTGCGCCGATCGCAGCAACACCCCGTGCGGGGCGGCCCGCCGCCCCGCAGCTCCAGGCGCGCGGGAGCACCCGCCGGGCCCGCTTAGCATGGTCCGGATCATCACAACGCGAACATTTTGGGAGCAGTCATGGGCCTGGGCGTCCGCTGGACCCTGCACGGGGACGGGCGCACTCCCGCACCCGGCGCCGTCGTCAGACCGGATGAACGGCTCTCGTGGCCGAGGACCGCGGGGCTGGGCGCCCAGCACGTGGTCGCGATGTTTGGCGCATCTTTTGTAGCACCCGTCTTGATGGGTCTCGACCCGAATCTCGCGATCATGATGTCGGGCGTCGCCACGATGCTCTTCCTGCTGGCGACCCGCGGCCGGGTGCCCAGCTATCTGGGGTGCAGCCTCTCCTTCGTCGGCGTCGCGGCGATCATCCGGGCCCAGGGCGGCGACAGCTCGGCGGTCACCGGCGCGATCCTCGTGGTCGGCGTGGTGCTGTTCCTGGCCGGTCTGGTGGTGCGGCGGTTCGGCGCGCGGATCATCCACGCGGCGATGCCGCCGGTGGTCACCGGTGCCGTGGTCATGCTGATCGGCTTCAACCTGGCACCGGTCACGGCGCGGACGTACTGGCCGCAGGACCAGTGGACGGCGCTGTTCACCATGCTCTTCACCGGGCTCGCGGTGGTGTGCCTGCGGGGCTTCTGGTCCCGGGTCGCGATCTTCCTCGGCCTGCTCTTCGGCTATGCCCTGTCGTGGGTGTCCGACCGGCTCTTCGGCAAGATCCACTCGGTCAACGGCGGCGCCGAGGCCGTCGACCACTGGCGGCTGGACCTCTCGGGGGTGGCCAAGGCGGACTGGGTCGGCCTGCCCTCGCTGCACGGGCCGAGCTTCGGCTGGTCGGCGGCGCTGGTGGCGCTGCCGGTGGTCATCGCGCTGATCGCGGAGAACGCGGGGCACGTCAAGGCCGTCGGCGAGATGACCGGCGACCGGCTGGACGACCAGCTGGGCCCCGCGATCGCGGCGGACGGCGCGGCGACGGTGCTCTCCACGGCGGTCGGCGGGCCGGCCAACACCACGTACTCCGAGAACATCGGCGTGATGGCCGCCACCCGCGTCTACTCCACGGCCGCCTACTGGGCCGCGGCCTTCTTCGCCCTGCTCTTCGGCATCTGCCCGAAGTTCGGCGCCGTCGTCGCGGCGATCCCGGGCGGTGTGCTCGGCGGCATCACCGTCATCCTGTACGGCATGATCGGCCTGCTGGGCGCGCAGATCTGGGTCCACAACAAGGTCGACCTGCGCAATCCGCTGAACCTGGTGCCGGTGGCCGCGGGCGTCATCATCGGCATCGGCGGCGTCTCCCTGAAGTTCGGCAAGAACTTCGAGCTGGGCGGCATCGCGCTCGGCACGATCGTGGTCCTGTCCGGCTACCACGTCCTGCGAGCCCTGGCCCCGGCGCACCTCAAGGCGCAGGAGCCGCTGCTGGACGAGGGCACGAGCAGCTACGACCCGGTCGAGGGCACCACCGGCGAGGGCCCGGCGCGCGGCCAGGCGTGATCACTCGGGGTGTCGCCGCCGGGAGCCCGGCGGCGACACCCCGCCGTTCACCCGTTCTGGTTAACCATCGGACCGGACCACCTACGCTCCGCATTCATCTGTCACTCTGTGTGCATGACGATGACGCGGGTACAGCCGGCGGTGCCCGCCGGTATCGAGGGGGTTCTGGCGCGGATGCGGGCGCTGGAGGCCGCGCTGCCGCCGGGGGACGGGGTGGCCGTCTTCAACCGGGTGTATCTGACCGTCACCGAGGAGGTCGGCCGGCGGACGGCGACGGGGGGCTTCCGGGACCGTACCGCCACGACGGAGCTGGACGTGCGCTTCGCCGAGCGCTATCTGCGCGCCGTCGACCAGGCCGCGCGGGGGCGGCGGCAGCCCGCCTGCTGGCGGCCGCTGTTCCAGTTGCGCGGCCATCCGGCCGTCCGGCCGCTGCAATTCGCGCTGGCGGGGATCAACGCCCACATCGGCCATGACCTGGCGCTGGCGCTCGTCGACACCTGCCGGGTGCTGGAGGTCGAGCCGCACGCCCTCCAGGGGGACTTCCACCGGATCGGCGAGACGCTCGTCGCCCTGGAGGAGCGGATCCGCGAGGAGCTGATGCCTGGTCCGGACGCCCTCGACGTCGCCGATCCCCTGACCCATCTGGTCGGCTCCTGGACCCTGGAGGCCGCGCGGAACGCGGCCTGGGCCTCGTTCCGCGCGCTGTGGGCGATACGCGATCTGCCCGAGCTGGCCGAGGAGTTCACCGACCGCGTCGACGCCGGCGTCGGCATGGTCGGCCGCTGTCTCCTCACCCCGCTGGGCTGACTCACCCCCGCTGGGCTGACGCACGCCCGTCCACCCCGTACGAACGGGCGGGCGCGCGTCAGCGGCCGGAGCGGTGGAGCGGCTCAGTCCTCCGGCAGCTCGACGGGCGCGATCTCGTCGAAGACGTCGCCCGGGCCGGGGTTGGTGGCGTCCGTGCCGCCGCCGAACTGGTGCATGACGCCCCACACGGCGTTCAGCGCGGTCTGGATGGCGCCCTCGGCCCAGCCGGCCGTCCAGGAGATGTCGTCGCCCGCGAGGAAGATGCCGCGCTTGTCCTCGGGCAGCCGCTCCTGCATGAAGTGGGTGTACAGCCGTCGCTGGTAGCGGTAGTGACCCGGCAGGTTGGCCTTGAACGCGCCCATGAAGTAGGGCTCGTTCTCCCAGGAGATCGTCACCGGGTTGCCGGTGATGTGCTTGCGGATGTCGACCTTCGGGTAGATCTCGCCGAGCGACTTGAGCATGACCTCCAGGCGCTCGTTCGCCGACAGCGGCAGCCACTTGAGGCTGTCGTCGCACCAGGTGTAGGAGAGGCAGATCACGGCCGGCTTGTCCGGGCCGTTGTCCAGCAGGTAGGTGCCGCGGGTCATCCGGTCGGTGAGCGTCATCGACATGACGTCCCGGCCGGTCTCCTCGTCCTTGTCCAGCCAGAACGGCCGGTCCACGGGCACGAAGAGCTTGGACGACTCCATGTAGTGGGTGCGCTCGATCGCCGTCCAGTGGTCGATCGGGAAGAGCGAGTCGTCGCACGCGATCTTGGAGAGCAGCATCCAGGACTGCGCCGTGAAGACGGCCGCCCGGTAGGTGCGGATGTCGCCGGTCGCGTCGGTCACCGTGATGCGGTTGCCCGCCGTGCGGTGCAGCCGGGTGACGGCCGGGCGGGGGGCGCCGTCGTGCAGCGAGGACAGCGAGGTGCCCTGCGCCCAGTGGACGATCTTCTCCGGCTCGCGCTCCCACAGCCGCAGCGGAAGCTGCTGGCTGCCGCCGACGATGCCGCGGTGGTGGTCGTCCGCCTCGGTGTAGACGACGCGCAGGATCTCCAGGATGGAGTTGGGGAAGTCGGTGTCCCAGCCGCCGGTGCCGAAGCCGACCTGGCCGAAGATCTCCCGGTGCCGGAAGGACTTGAAGGCCTCGGACTCGCAGAGGAAGCCGTAGAAGGTCTGGTCGTCGAGCTTCTCGACGAGCTTCGCCCAGATCTCGCGGATGCGCGGCACGTCGCGCTCGCGCATGGCGCGGTTCATGTCGGTGAAGTCGGCGCCCTCCTCCAGACAGGCGTTCCACGCGGTGGCGACGTCACGGTAGACCTGCGGCAGGTCGTCGATCGTCTCGGCGTAGTGCGACTCGCCCTTGAGGTCGACGACGGTCGAGGGGGTGTCGGGCGCCAGCGGGTTGGGGAACGGCTTGGTCTCCAGGCCCACCAGGTCGATGTAGTGCTGGAAGGCGGTGGAGGACGGGGGGAAGCGCATCGCGCCCATCTCGGCGGTCAGCTCGTCGTCGCAGCCCTCGAAGCCCACCGTGCGCAGCCGGCCGCCGATCTGGTCGGCCTCGTAGACGACAGGCTTGAGGCCCATCTTCATCAGCTCGTACGCGGCGACGATGCCGGACAGGCCGCCGCCGATGACGGCGACCTCGGCGCCGTGCTCGGTGGCCGGGATCTGGCCGAGGCCCGCCGGGTGGGCGAGGAAGTCGTCGTACGCGAAGGGGAAGTCCGGGCCGAACATGGTGATCGGCGGCTCGACGGGCTGGGCCTGCTCGTGCTCGTCGTGGGCGGCGGGGGGCACCGTGGACGTCATCGGCTGGACTCTCCTACTGGCAGGGGGTGTTGAGGGGGTGCGCGGGGCGGGGTCCGCGGGTCAGGTGAGCGAGGTGTAGAGCGCCGGGCGGCGGTCGCCGAGATAGGGGTTCTCGGCGCGTGACGCCCGGAGCAGCTCCGGGTCGACGTCGGCGACGACCAGGTCCTCGCCGGCGCCGGCCCGGGCCCGTACGGTCCCGTCCGGGGCGGCCAGACAGGACAGCCCCGCGAAGGTGAAGTCGCCTTCCACGCCGCAGCGGTTGGCGTAGGCGATGTAGAGCTGGTTCTCCCACGCGCGGGCCGGGACGATCGTCTGCGGGACGATCTCGTACGGCCGCATCAGCGCGGTGGGGACGAGCAGCAGCTCGGTGCCGGCCAGGGCGTGCGCCCGGACGGCCTCGGGGAACTCGACGTCGTAGCAGATCAGGATCCCGATCCGGACGCCGTCGAGCTCGGCCTGGACGACGAGGTCCCGGCCGGGGGTGAAGCTGGTGGTCTCGTACTCGCCGAAGAGATGGGTCTTGCGGTAGTTCGCCAGCCGGGCCCCGTCGGGGCCGATCAGCTGGACGGAGTTGAAGATCTCCGCACCGTCGCGCTCGGGGTAGCCGTAGCCGATGGCCAGGCCGTGCTCGGCGGCGATCCGCGCGACCGCCCGGGCGCCGGGGCCGTCGGCGGGCTCGGCGAGCCCGCCGACGGCCGCGCCGAGGGCGTACCCGGTCAGGAACAGCTCGTCGGTGAGCAGCAGCCGGGCGCCGGCGGCGGCGGCCCGGCGCGCGGCGTCGTCCAGGGCGGCGATGCTGTCGGCGGTCGAGGCGGGAACGCCGCTGGGGCCTTGGCAGAGCGCGATACGCAGCGGCGTCATGCGTCCTCTTCAGCAGTCGAGCAGGTCAGTTCAAACGCTCGTACGTTTAAACGACTCGACGGTAAGGTTTCGGCTCTTGGCCGGACAAGGCGCGGACGTTGCGCGACGACGGTGGATTCGTTGCGTGTTTTGACCCGGTAGCGGCGAATCGTTGCGTCGTACCCCTGGTTCTCAAGGACTGGACAGCGGAAGTCAGCCCTGGATCTCCCGCACCCATGCCGCCAGCCCTGCCGCGAAGCCCGCCCGCTCCTCCGGCGTCAGCCCGTCCAGCGCCCGCAGCAGCGGCTCCCCCCGCAGCGCGACGAAGGTCTCCAGCAGGGGCCGGTAGTCCACCGTCAAGGACACGAGCACCCGGCGACGGTTCGCCGGGTCCTCCGACCGCTCCACGATCCCCGCCCGGCTCAGCGCCCCCACCAGCTCGCTGGCGGTCGGCAGGGAGACGTGCAGCCGCCCGGCGATCTGGCCGACGGTCAGCGGTACGCCGGCCAGCAGATGCGGCAGCACGGCGCCATGGCGCGCCGTGAGCCCGTGCTGCTCCATGGCCTCGCGCAGCGCCGGCGGCATCTGCTCCCGGACTCGCACCTTGCGGAAGAAGGGCTCCAACAGGGGGACGAGGGCGATGACTTCGACCTCTTCGGCGGTCGGGGTGCGGGGCGGTGTCCCGGTTCTGATCGCGTGCGGCATACTTCGATTGTAGATGCTTTGGAACTCAGAACTATTGGGATATTCGAAAGGTATGGGTGGCCGGATCATGCCGTCGATCAGCTACAGCGATGCCCTCAACGACGCCCTGGAGCGCATGAAGGATCTGGGGTACGAACGCGGCCAGGGCGTCGACCTGGCCAATCACGGCCCGATGGGGGCCGAGGCGCTGGCCCTCCTCGGGCACGAGGACGAGGTCTCCCGGTGGGTGGAGCGCTACCGGCGCGCCATGGAGCACCATGAGCCGCCCGCCCCGCGCTTCGCCCTGGACCCCGCCGACGAGTCCTCCTGGCGCCCCGCGCTCGGGGCGTTCCACCGGGCCGGCGACTGGGAGGCCCTCTTCACCCGCGAACTCGCCGAGGCGCACTGGCGCGAGGTGCTCGTCCGCTGGTGGCCGCGGCTGCTCCCCGGCCTCTTCGCCGGGCTGACCCACGGCCTCATCCGCACCGCGCACGCCGTGCGCGGCCTGTACGCCGCCGAGCGGCCCACCCCGCTCCAGCTGGACGAGCTCGCCCGGGGGCTGGCCTACTGGGCCGCCCGCTTCACCGAGCTCCCCGGCCGCCCGCGCCTGGGCGGGACGTACGATCTGGCCGGCGCGATCGCCGCGCTCCCCCGCGTCCCGCACGACGGGCCGCTGAGCCCGGAGGTCCCCCGGCAGCGCCTCGCCCGGCTCGCCGAACTCCCCGGCTACGGCGAGGCGTTGGAGGCGCTCGCGCCGGACCGCGCGGACCGGCTGCTGAGCGAGATGACCCTCCGGTTCGCCGACGTCTACCTCGCCCACCCCGAGGTCTTCCCCGTCCCGCTGATCCACGGGGTGACCGCGCCCGCGGCCGCCCGGCTGGTCCTCCCCCACCTGCCGCCGGAGCTGCACGAGCCGACGTTGGCCGCCCTCTGGCAGGTCCACACGACCTTCCTGCTGGCGTTCACCACCGACCGGCGCGGCGAGGGCACCGACGCCTGGCGGGCGGAGGCGGAGGTGGCGCCCGCGCTCCCCGAGCTGGCCGCGCGGGCGGTGGAGCACGGCGACGAGCACGTCATCAAGTTCACCGAGGCCTGCCTGCGTGAACACGCGCTGCGGCCCGACCCGCGCTATCTCGCCGCGGCCTTCGCCGCCCAGGGACGCGTCAGCCGGCTGGACACCGGTGGCGCGATCGGCGTCGCCGGCCGCCGCTGACCTCTTGAGGCCCGGGTCAGGACGGGGCGCCGGAGCTGAAGCGGCGCAGCAGCGGCGAGAGGACCAGCACGGACTTGGTGCGCTCCACGAAGGGCTCGCCCGCGATGCGCTCCAGGACCCGCTCGAAGTGGCGCATGTCCGAGGCGAAGATCTGCACGATGGCGTCGGCCTCACCGGTGACGGTGGAGGCCGACGCCACCTCCGGGTAGCGCGAGAGGCCCCGGTGGATCGCCTCGGGCGAGGTGTTGCGGCGGCAGTAGAGCTCGATGAACCCCTCGGTCTCCCAGCCGAGCGCCGCCGGGTCCACACGTACGGTGAAGCCGGTGATGGCGCCCTCGGCGCGCAGCCGGTCCACCCTCCGTTTGACGGCGGGCGCGGACAGGCCGATCTCCGCTCCGATGTCGGCGTAGGAGCGCCTGGCGTCCTCGGCCAGGGCATGCACGATGCGTTCGTCGAGCTCGTTCAATCGCACGGCGGGTGGATCACTTTTCTCCGGGTCATGGCTGCTGCTACCAGCAGTAGATCACGTGCCCGGCCCCGCTCCCGACCCGTGCGCGGTGGGGGCGGCTCATCTGCCGAGGGTGGTGATCATGGCGGAGGGCCCGGGGAAGTCCTCGACCAGGGCGTCCATCAGGACTTCGTCGACGCGCTGACCCATCCAGTGGCCGGATTTGCGGAAGCGGCCGGTCGGCCGGAACCCGGCCTTCTCGAAGGCGGTGATCCCGGCCCGGTTGGGTTCCAGGATCCTCAGCCATACGGCGTGGAGCCCGCCCAGGTGGAAGGACCAGTCGAGGGTCAGCCGGGTGGCCTCCTCGGCGAAGCGCCGGCCGCGGTGGGCCGGGGCGATCAGGAGCGAGAACTCCGCCCGTCGCTCGCGGGCGTCGACCCGTAGCGAGGTGAGGCCGATGGGCTGCTTGTCCTTGAGCCGGACGATCTCGAAGCACGGACGGTCACGGTCGCCGAGCGCGCGGTCCCACTCGTCGGCCCGGGCCTCCCAAGTCTGCGGGAAGCCGCTGCCGCGGCCCAGGACGCTACCGGGGTCGGTCTCCCATTTGTGGTACTCGGTCAGCATCTCGTCACGGGGCATTCCCAGGGCGAGCCGGTCGCCGGTCAGCAGGAGGTGGGGGCTGCTCATCGGATGTGATCCCTTCCGTGCCCCGGACGGCCGGGCCGGGGCCGTCGACATACCCGGCTGCCGGGTTCGACATACGTGGCTGCCGGGCCCGCGCGGAGCGGACCCGGCAGCCGGGATCATAGGACGGCGCGGAAGAAGATCATTTCCTGTTGGAAGGCTTCCGGGACTTGGCGGAACGCTTCGCCGTCGGCTTCGCGGCCTTGGCGGGGGCCTGGGCGGTCTTCGCCGCCGCCTTCGGAGCCGCCTCGGGCGCCTCCTGGGCCACCTCGGTCACATCCGCCACCAGCTCACCGCCGGCCTCCCGGGCGAGCCGCGAGCTGCGCATGCCGTAGGCGAAGTAGAGCACCAGGCCGATGACCATCCAGCCGCCGAAGACCTCCCAGGTCACGATGTCCAGGCTGGTCATCATGTAGACGCACATGGCGCAGCCGATGGCGGGGAAGACCGGGGCCAGCGGCACCGTGGTGTCGCCGAAGGGAATCCGCACACCCGAAAGCGGTACCCGGAAGCTGCGCTTCATGGTCGGGCGGGTGAACCGCAGCACGATGACGGCGATGTTGACCAGCGCGAAGGCGAAGAGCGTACCGATGCTGGTGGCGTCCGCGAGCTGGCCGAGCGGCACGGCGGCGGCCAGGACTCCGCAGAAGAGCGAGACGATCACGGTGTTGGCGACCGGGACGCCCTTCTTGCTGACCTTGGCGAAGGACTTGGGGACCAGTCCGTCGCGGGACATCGCGAAGAGGATGCGGGTCTGGCCGTAGAGGACGGTGAGCACGACGCTGGCGATGGCGATGACGGCACCGGCGGCCAGGAGGACGGCCCAGAAGCTCTGACCCGTGACGTCCTTCATGATCCCGGCCAGCGCGGCCTCGGAACCCTCGAACTTCTTCCACGGCAGGGCGCCGACGGCGACGGCCGCGACCAGGACGTACAGGGCGGTGACGATCAGCAGCGAGAGCATGATCGCCTTGGGCAGGTCCTTCTTGGGGTCCTTCGCCTCCTCGCCGGCCGTCGACGCGGCGTCGAAGCCGATGTACGAGAAGAACAGGCTGGCGCCCGCGGCGCTGACACCGCCGAGGCCGAGCGGCATGAAGGGGGCGTAGTTGCCGGCGCGGATGCCGGTGAAGGCCACGGCGCAGAAGAGCAGCAGGGCCACGATCTTCACGCCCACCATGATGGTGTTGGCGCGGGCGCTCTCCTTGGCGCCGCCCAGCAGGAACGCCATGCACAGCAGCACGACGAGCAGGGCCGGCAGGTTGAAGACGCCGCCGTCCACGCCGGGCGGGTTGGCCATCCACGTCGGGATGGTGACGCCGATGGTGCCCTCGAGGAGCTCGTTGAGGTACTGGCCCCAGCCGACGGCGACGGCCGCCACCGAGACGCCGTACTCCAGGATCAGGCACCAGCCGCAGACCCAGGCGACGACCTCGCCCATGGTGGCGTAGGCGTACGAGTACGAGGAGCCGGAGACCGGGATGGTGCCGGCGAGCTCGGCGTAGGACAGGGCCGAGAAGAGCGCGGTGAGACCGGCGATCACAAACGAGATCACCACGGCGGGGCCGGCCTTGGGCACGGCCTCGCCCAGCACCACGAAGATGCCGGTGCCCAGCGTGGCGCCGATGCTGATCATCGTCAGCTGCCACATGCCGAGCGAACGGCGCAGCGTGCCGCCCTCGCCCTGGCCGCCCTCGGCGACCAGGCGCTCGACAGGCTTGCGGCGCATCAGGCGGGCGCCGAAGCCGGCGGTCGGCAGCGGGGCACGCTTGGCATCGGCGGTCACGGCCGACGATGCGCCTTTGTCCAACACTGGGGTCGATCCCACAGGGGTCGCTCCGTTCAATGATTTCCCGGTCGGGGGGTGGCCGGTCGGGAGCGACGGCACGGCAGCCCCAGGGCGCGCCGGCATGGCAGAGCAAACCCGTAGCGAGGGGGTACCGCCGAGCAAGCGGTATCCGCCACTCCACGTTCTGCGCAGACCTTACGAGGTGAGGGCCCGCGCTCGTAATGCACCATTCTTGCGTATGCCCGTTCGATCATTGCGTCGGGGTGCCTTTAGCAGTGAATCATTGCGCACGGTGTTATGAATCGGTACAGGGGTAGCAAAAAAGGGGCGCGACCCGGCGAACCGGATCGCGCCCCTTCATGGGCGGTGGGGACTACTGCCAGCTGGCGTGCAGCGGCTTGCCCTCGGCGTAGCCGGCGGCGCTCTGGACGCCGACGACGGCCCGCTCGGCGAACTCCTCCAGGGAGCCCGCGCCCGCGTAGGTGCAGGAGGAACGGACACCCGCGATGATCGAGTCGATCAGGTCCTCGACGCCCGGGCGGGCCGGGTCGAGGAACATCCGGGAGGTGGAGATGCCCTCCTCGAACAGACCCTTGCGGGCCCGGTCGTAGGCGGACTCCTCGGAGGTGCGGTTGCGCACGGCACGGGCCGACGCCATACCGAAGGACTCCTTGTACAGACGGCCGTCGGCGGTCTGCTGGAGGTCGCCCGGGGACTCGTACGTCCCGGCGAACCAGGAGCCGATCATGACGTTGGAGGCACCGGCGGCCAGCGCCATGGCCACGTCGCGCGGGTGACGGACGCCACCGTCGGCCCAGACGTGCTTGCCGTACTTCTTGGCCTCGGCGGCGCACTCGAGCACCGCGGAGAACTGCGGGCGGCCCACGCCGGTCATCATGCGGGTGGTGCACATGGCGCCCGGGCCCACACCGACCTTGATGATGTCCGCGCCGGCCTCGATGAGGTCGCGCACGCCCTCGGCGGCGACGATGTTGCCCGCGACGATCGGGACCCGCGGGTCGAGCGACCGGACGGCCTTGACCGCGGAGATCATGCCTTCCTGGTGGCCGTGCGCGGTGTCCACGACGATGGTGTCGGCACCGGCGTCCAGCAGGGCCTTGGCCTTGCCGGCCACGTCGCCGTTGATGCCCACGGCGGCGGCGATGCGCAGCTTGCCGTCCTTGTCGACGGCCGGGGTGTACAGCGTCGCGCGCAGGGCGCCCTTGCGGGTCAGGATGCCGACCAGCTTGCCGTCCTTGTCGACGGCCGGGGCCAGCTTGCGGTGCGCGGCGTCCAGCTGGTTGAAGGCCTCGCGGGGGTCGATGTCGGCGTCGAGGAGCAGCAGCTCCTTGGACATGACCTCGGAGAGCTGCGTGAAGCGGTCCACACCGGACAGGTCGTGCTCGGTGACGACACCGACGGGGCGCTGGTCCTCGTCCACGACGACGCCGGCGCCGTGGGCCCGCTTCGGCAGCAGGGAGAGCGCGTCGGCGACGGTCTGGGTGGGGGCCAGCACGATCGGGGTGTCGAGCACGTGGTGACGGCCCTTGACCCAGGAGATGACCTCGGTGACGACCTCGATCGGAATGTCCTGCGGAATGACGACGAGGCCACCGCGGCGGGCGACCGTCTCCGCCATGCGGCGGCCGGCGATCGCGGTCATGTTCGCGACCACGAGCGGAATGGTGGTGCCGGTCCCGTCGGGGGCGGAGAGGTCCACACCCTGGCGGGAGCCGACCGCGGAGCGGCTCGGCACCATGAACACATCGTCGTACGTCAGGTCGTACGGCGGCTTCTGGTCATTGAGGAAACGCACGTGCTGATACATCCCAGTCGTTCGAGGTGACCCCCGACAAGGCATGCCGAGGGAAAAGCACGTACTTCATTCTCCCATGCCGACCGGGGCGCCGTGCCAGTCCCGAACCTCCAGGGCTGTCCGGGAGGGCCTTGTCCGATCCTCCAACCACCGCCGTTGACCTGCGAGGATCCCGGTGAAACGCGGCGGAACCCGGTGAAACGCGGGCGGAACCCGGGAAGCGGCGCCTGCTTACGCCCCGTCCGGGTCGGCACGGTCCAGGGCCGGGCGGGGGCCCGGGCCCGTCTCGTTGAGGAGGAAATCGGCGGCGGCGGTGTCCGTGACCAGGCTGGTGACCAGTCCGGAGCGGAGCACCGCGCCGATCGCCGCCGCCTTGCGCAGCCCGCCGGCGATCGCGACGACCTCCGGTATACGGCGCAGCCGGTCGGCCTCGACGGTGATGCAGCGCTCGCCCAGGTCCCGGCCGATGCGGCGGCCCTCGGCGTCGAAGAGGTGTGCGGACATCTCCGCGGCCGCGCCGAGGGAGGCGTAGTGCTCGCGCTCCTCCTCGGTGAGCATGTCGTAGACCGTGGAGACGCCGGACTCCCAGGAGCCGATGGACACGGCTGCGACGGTGACCCGGTCGAAGTACTCGAAGGCCCGGGCGATGCCCGTCTGACCGCGCAGGGCGGCGGCGGTGGCCGTGTCCGGCAGCAGCATCGGGGCGTAGATCGGATGGGCCTCGCCGCCGGAGACCTGGGCGGCCCGGCGGACGGCCTCCACGGAGCCGCGCTCGGCGGTGCCCGCGTCGTAGACGCCGGTGAGCTGGACCACCGTGCAGGGGGGCAGCCGGTGGAGGGCCGCGGCCATGTGGATGGTGGAGCGGCCCCAGGCGAGGCCGAGCACATCGCCCTCGTGGACCAGCTCGCCGAGCAGGCCGGCCGCGACCTCGCCGAGGTTCTCCGGGTCGGCGGCGTCGTCGGCGGCGTCGGCCGGGGACTCCACGACGACCGCGTGGCGCAGGCCGTAGCGGGCGCGCAGCGCGTCGGAGCGCTCCGCGTCCAGCTCGGCCGGCACCCGGATCTCGATGCGCACCAGATCGCGCTCGAGCGCCGTCTCCAGCACACGGGCCACCTTGAAGCGGCTCACGCCGAACTCCTCGGCGATCTGGATCTTCGACTTGCCCTCGAGGTAGAAACGGCGGGCCATCGCCGCCGCCTGCACCAGCTCGGCGGGCCCCATAGGCGTGGCTGAACGGCCGCCCGTCGACACCGCGGTCTCCTCACTACTGTGGTCAAGCTTGCTGCTACCGCGTGGGTAGTTACTGGTGTGGATGTAGCTGTTTCTGCTGAGGCTGTCCCGCTGTGACGCGTGGGCCCGATGTCATCCTGTCAGATTCGACGGTCCGTGATCAGACCTCGACCTCGGCCCTCAGCAATTCGGGCGAGCGGTACGGACCGCTCAGTGCGCGCAGGCCCAGGGCGCGCCGAGGGTCGCCTGCTCCGCCTGAGCGCGTAGGGCCCGTACGGCCTCCGCCGGGTCGTCCATACCGTAGACGGCGGAGCCGGCCACGAACACGTCCGCGCCCGCCTCCGCGCACCGCTCGATGGTGGCGGCCGAGACGCCGCCGTCCACCTGGAGCCAGATGGGGAGGTTGTGGCGCGAGATCAGCTCACGGGTGCGGCGGATCTTGGGCAGCATGATGTCGAGGAACGACTGGCCGCCGAAGCCCGGCTCGACGGTCATGATCAGCAGCATGTCGAGCTCGGGGAGCAGGTCCTCGAAGGGCTCGATGGGCGTCGCGGGCTTGAGCGCCATCGACGCCCGGGCCCCCAGCCGCCGGATCTCCCGCGCGAGCCGTACGGGCGCGTGGGCCGCCTCCGCGTGGAAGGTCACCGAGCCGGCGCCCACCTCCGCGTACTGCGGGGCCCAGCGGTCGGGGTCCGCGATCATCAGATGGCAGTCCAGCGGCGTGTCGGTCGCCTTGAGCAGCGACTCGACGACGGGAACGCCGAGCGTCAGATTGGGGACGAAGTGATTGTCCATCACATCGACGTGGAGCCAGTCGGCGCCCCGCACGGCCTGCGCCTCGTCGGCCAGGCGCGCGAAATCCGCGGAAAGGATGCTGGGGTTGATCTGCACTGCCATGCCCCAAGCCTGCCATGCCGCCGCTCATGCCCGTGACACGGGCCCGGCGGCGGCCGGGGGAGCCCGGCCGCCGGCCGGGGGCGCGAGCGTCCCCGGCCGGGAGGTCAGCCCGTACGGCGCAGCAGCGCCAGGTACATCGCGTCCGTGCCGTGAAGATGCGGCCACAGCTGGACGTCCGGGCCGTCGCCCAGCACCGGGACGCCCTGCATGAAGGGGCGGGCGTCGATCCACTCGGCGGGCGGGGCCTCGCCACCGCGGCCGCGCAGCACGTCCTCGACGACGGCCCGGGTCTCCGCCAGGTGCGGCGAGCAGGTGGCGTAGCCGACGACGCCGCCGACGCGCACGGAGCGCAGCGCCTCGCGCAGCAGCCCCCGCTGGAGCGGCGCGAAGCCGGCCAGGTCCTCGGGGCGGCGGCGCCAGCGGGCCTCGGGACGGCGGCGCAGGGCGCCCAGACCCGAGCAGGGCACATCGACCAGGGCCCGGTCGAAGGACCCCTCGCGCCACGGCGGACGCGTACCGTCCGCGGCGATGACCTCGTACGGGCCGGGGTTGCCGGCCAGGGCGCGGGCGACGAGGCGGGCCCGGTGCGGCTGCTTCTCGGACGCCAGCAGCGCGGCGCCCCGCTGCGCGGCGAGCGCGCCGAGCAGGGCGGCCTTGCCGCCGGGGCCCGCGCAGCCGTCCAGCCAGCGCTTGTCCGGCCCCTCGACGGGGACCTCGGCCAGGGCGAGGGCGATCAGCTGGCTGCCCTCGTCCTGGACGCCCGCGCGCCCCTCCCGGACGGGCTCCAGCGCGCCGGGCTCGCCGCCCTCGGCGAGCCGGACCGCGCAGGGCGACCAGCGGCCGGGCAGGGCGGAGTCCTCGCCGACCGCCGCGATCAGCTCCTCGGTCGTGGCCCGGCCGGGGCGGGCGACCAGGGTGACCTCGGGGCGCTCGTTGTCCGCCTCCAGCAGGTCCTCGATACCGGCCCGGGGGCCGCCGAGCGCGTCCCACATCGCGGAGACGATCCAGCGCGGGTGGGAGTGGACGACGGCGAGGTGCTCCTCGGGGTCGTCCTCGTAGGGCGGGGCGACCTTCTCCAGCCAGCCGTCCAGGTCATGGGCGGTGACCCGGCGCAGGACGGCGTTGACGAACTTGGCCCGCCCGTCGCCGAGCACCACCCGGGCCAGCTCGACGGTGGCCGAGACCGCCGCGTGCGTGGGGATGCGGGTGCCGAGCAGCTGGTGGGCGCCGAGGCTCAGGACGTCGAGTACCGGCGGGTCGACCTCGCGCAGCGGGCGGTCCACGCAGGCGGCGATGATCGCGTCGTAGGTGCCCTGGCGGCGCAGCGTCCCGTAGACGAGCTCGGTGGCGAGGGCGGCGTCGCGGGTCTCGAAGCCCTCCTGCTCCCGAGCCTTGCGGAGCAGCGGCGGGAGCACCAGGTTCGCGTACGCGTCCCGCTCGTCGACGGCCCGCAGCGCCTCGAAGGCGAGTATCCGCACCGGGTCCTTCTTGGGCCGGCGGTAGGGCTTTGCGGGGCGCTTGCGAGGGGCCTGGTCGTTCACGAAAGGTGCTCCGGAGCTGGGGTGATGAGGAACTCCAGCCTACGCCGGATCACTCCTGCCCCACCCCGGGCCACCGCCGGCTCGCCCCGGGCCGCTCCCGGCTCACTCGCCGCCGAGCTTCTCACCTTGGGCGATGCGCACGCCGCGCGCCCAGTCGGCGGCCTGCATCGGCTTCTTGCCCTGCGGCTGGACCCACTGGAGCTGGACGGCGTGGGAGCCGGTGCCCACGTGGACGGAGTTCTTGGCGGCGGCGATCTCGCCGGGCGCCAGGTCCGTACGGGCGGGGTCGAGGGCCACGGACATGACCTTCAGGCGCTCGCCGCGGAAGGTCGTCCAGGCACCGGGCGCCGGGGCGCAGCCGCGTACGACGCGGTCGGCGCGCAGGGCGGGCGCGGCCCAGTCGATCCGGGCGTCCTCGACGCTGATCTTCGGGGCGAGCGTGATGCCGTCCGCCGGCTGCGGCACGGCCTTGAGCGTGCCGTCCTCGATGCCGTCCATGGTCGCGGCGAGCAGCCCGGAACCGGCGAAGGCCAGCCGCGTCAGCAGGTCACCACTGGTGTCGGTGGGGCGGACGTGCTCGGTCAGCACCCCGTAGACGGGGCCGGAGTCCAGGCCCTCCTCGATCTGGAACGTGGAGGCGCCGGTCATGTCGTCACCGGCGAGGATCGCGTGCTGCACGGGGGCGGCGCCGCGCCAGGCGGGCAGCAGCGAGAAGTGGAGATTCACCCACCCGTGGGTGGGGATCTCCAGGGCGGCCTTGGGCAGCAGGGCGCCGTAGGCGACGACGGGGCAGCAGTCCGGGGCGATCTCCCGCAGCCGGGCGAGGAAGTCCTCATCGCGCGGCCGGACGGGCTTGAGCACCTCGATGCCGGCCTCCTCGGCGCGCTCGGCGACGGGGCTGGCGACCAGCCGGCGGCCACGCCCGGCGGGCGCGTCGGGCCGGGTGACGACGGCGACGACCTCGTGGCGGTCCGAGGCGATCAGGGCATCGAGGGCGGGAACGGCGACCTCGGGGGTACCGGCGAAGACGAGCCTCATGGGTGGCGGACTACCTCTCTGGTGAGCGGCGTCTCAGTCTAGAGGCGCCCTTGGCACAGGGGGCGTGCGGGCTGACACGCGCCCCATTCCGGCGGATGTACGCCCCCATACCGTGACCCAGCGGCCCGTGGCGCGTTGGGTCAAGAGAGATTGACCGAAACGGGCCGCAACTGCGGCCCGCCTTCCTTTCTCCCACCCGAACGTCCCTTTAACCGCCGGTCCGAGAGGCTTGTTCATGCCCGACCACGCAACCCACGACGCCCAGGCACGGGCCAGCCTGCATCTTCTGGTCCGGGACATCGAGAGGGTCCGCCGCCAGGTGGACGCCCTGCGCACCCTCACCGCCCAGCTGGGCAATGTCTACCGGCCGCGCCGCACCGGCCCGTCGGCGGGCTTCGTCGTCTACGGCCGCGCCCCCGCGCCCACCGTCCGGCTGGCGCAGGAGCTGAGGGACAGCGTCGAGACGCTGGTCACGGCCGCGGTGGACTTCGACCGTTCGCTGGGCTTCTCGTGGGACGCGGTGGGTTCGGCGCTCGGCGTCACCAAGCAGGCGGTGCACCGCCGTTACGGCGCGCGGCGCGCGGGCGCGCAGGCCACGGCCGAGGCGCCCGACTCCGTCCGCACGGCGGAGCCCACGCCGGTACCGATCGTCCCGGCGGCCCGCACGGTCCCGGGCCAGCCCTCGCCCCACCGCGAGGAGCCGCGCGCGTCGGCGTTTCCGGGCCCCCGAAACGGCTGATCTCCCCGGGCCCGGCCCGGGTCTGGCGGGGCGCAGCCCCGGGCAGTGGCGGCCCCGGCCCGCGCGGGTACCGGGGTGAAGCCCCGGAAACATCGGCCCCCATCCCCCGGGGTCGGGGGCGCAGCCCCCGGAAACGGTGAAAGGGCGGGACTGGGGCCCCTCCCCGCCGCAATGGCGGGCCACCCCCACCGAGGAGCCCGGCGGTGCCGAACAGACCGCATGTGGGGCACCCACCGGCCCGAGGCGGGCGGGCACCGCCGACATCCACCGCTGTGGCTGATGCCCGCCGCGGCGGATTGTGGGTGCCCGCGCCCGCACACGCCCGGCACCCACCGCACGGCACCGGGCGCACCCCACACAGGCCCCGTCACCCGATATCTGGCGGGTCCACCCGCAACCGCACCGGCTCCCCCTCCCACCGGGTCAGCCGTATCGCCTGCGCCGTCTTGAGCGCGGCCGCCAGCGCCGCGCCCTGCCCGGGCCGCACCCGGAGCAGGGCGCGCTCCCAGTGCTCACCCGGCGGCGGGTCGCCCGCCCGCCGCGGCCGCCCCGGCAGGGGCGGGGGCAGCGGGACGGGCCCGAGCACCTCCGCCCCCTCCGGCAGCTCCGCCATGGCGATCAGCTCCGCGACGGCGGAAGTCGGCCCCGAGAGCGCCGCCATCCGCGACACCGGCGGAAAGCCCAGCTCCGCCCGGTCGGCGAGCTCACGCACCGCGTGCCCGGCCGGGTCCCAGCGGACCAGGGCCTGCACCGGCCGCAGCGTGGGGTCGGCCACGACCACGACCGTGCCGCCGGCCTCCTGCCCCCGCACCAGCGCGGCCGCGCCCAGCCAGCGGCGCAGCGCCTCCTCCCCCGCCCGTAGGTCGGGGCGGCCGAGCAGGGCCCAGCCGTCCAGCAGCAGGGCCGCCGCGTAGCCGGCGCCCTCGGCGACGGGCTCGGCGCCCGGCGTGGAGACGACGAGCGCGGGCCGGTCCGGGACGGTGTCCAGGATGTGATCGCGCCCGGACGTACGGACGGGCACGGCCGGGAACGCCCGGCCCAGCTCCTCGGCGGTCCGTCCGGCTCCCACGACCTGGGCGCGCAGCCGGAAGCCGCCGCACTCGCCGCAGTGCCAGTCGCGGGCCTCCTGCCCGCACCAGCCGCAGTGCAGCAGGCCGTCGTCTCCGGAGCGCGCCTCCAGCGGCCCGGCGCAGTGCGCGCAGCGGGCGGGCTCGCGGCAGCGCTCGCAGGCCAGCCGGGGCACATAGCCCCGGCGCGGCACCTGCACCAGCACCGGCCCGTGCTTGAGGCCCTCCCGGGCGGCCTCCCAGGCCACCGTGGGCAGCCGGGCGGCCCGCGCGGCGGCGTCCCGCGCCTCGTCGGCCTCCCCGACCGTACGGACCCGGGGCGCGGTGACGCGGATCCGTTCGCGGGCCGCGACCAGGGGCAGGGCCCAGCCGGTCTCCACCAGCTGGGCGGCCTCCACCGTGCAGCCGAAGCCGCCCAGCAGGAACGCCGCCTTCTCATGGGCGGCCCTGAGCAGCAGCACCTCACGGGCGTGCGGCTGGGGCGCGTGCGGCTCGCTGTGGCTGGAGTCGCCGTCGTCCCAGATGGCCACGAGGCCGGGATCCCGTACGGGCGCGAACATCGCGGCGCGGGTGCCGACCACGGCCCGTACCGCGCCGCGGCTGACCGCGAGCCAGCGACGGTAGCGCTCCTCGGGGCCCGTGTCGGCGGTGAGCAGCACATGGCGCCCGGCGCCCAGCAGCTCGCCGAGCGCCGCGTCGACGCGGGCGGCGGTCCGGCCGTCGGGCACGACGATCAGCGCCCCGCGCCCGGAGGCGAGCGCGGCGGCGGCGGCCCGGGCCAGCTCGCCCGGCCAGTGCGGCCCGGGCAGGGCCGTCCACACCGCGCGGGGGGCGTCGCCCCGGGCGATGGCCTGGAGGTAGGCGGGCCCGGTCGGATACCGCGCCCAGCTGCCGGGCTCCGGCGCGGCGGGGCGCGGGGCCGGCCCGGGCGACGGCTCGGCCTCGATCCGGGCGTGCCGGGGCGGCACGGCCAGCTGCAGCACATCGGCGAGCGAGCCCGCGTACCGGTCGGCGACGGCCCGGCAGAGCCCCAGTAGCGCCGGGCTCAGCACCGGCTCGGGCGACAGCACCTGCGCGAGCGCGGCCAGCGGCCCCTGGTAGTCGGACTCGGCGACCCGCTCCACGATGAACCCGTCGAGCAGCCCGCCCCCCTCCCGGCGCCCGCCCCGTACGTTCCGCGTGCCCGCGCCGAAGCGCACCCGCACCCGCACCCCGGGCCGGGCCTCGGCGTCCAGCTCGGCGGGAACGGCGTAGTCCCACAGCCGGTCGAGGTGGACCGGCCCCTTGTCGACCAGCACCCGGGCGACGGGCAGCTCCTTGGCCAGCACGGCCCCCCGCCACGTCCGCGGCTTGGCCCGCGGCACCTTGGCCTTGCGCACGCTCTCCCGGATCAGCGCGAGCTGCTCCGCCTCGGGACCCTCCCGCTCCGACCGCCCGTTCTCGCTGCTCACAGCCCCAGTCCTACCAGACGCCACTGACAGTGGTGGCACCCGCGCGAAGGCGCCCGAGATCGAAAGTCGGCGGCGGCGTGCTGCTGCCATGGACCGCTCGGTTACACCGGTCGTGCGGGACCGGCAATACGACGGCCCCGGACCGATTCCTCGGTCCGGGGCCGTTCGTCATACGACCGGGCGGGACTTACAGCCCCGCGGCCTTGCGCAGCGCGTCCACGCGGTCCGTGCGCTCCCAGGTGAAGTCGGGGAGCTCGCGGCCGAAGTGGCCGTACGCGGCGGTCTGGGCGTAGATCGGGCGGAGCAGGTCGAGGTCGCGGATGATCGCGGCCGGGCGGAGGTCGAAGACCTCGGCGATGGCGTTCTCGATCTTGTCGGTGTCGACCGTGTTGGTGCCGAAGGTCTCGACGAAGAGACCGACGGGCTCGGCCTTGCCGATCGCGTAGGCGACCTGGACCTCGCAGCGCGCGGCCAGGCCGGCGGCGACGACGTTCTTGGCGACCCAGCGCATCGCGTACGCGGCGGAGCGGTCGACCTTGGACGGGTCCTTGCCGGAGAAGGCGCCGCCACCGTGGCGGGCCATGCCGCCGTAGGTGTCGATGATGATCTTGCGGCCGGTGAGGCCGGCGTCGCCCATGGGGCCGCCGATCTCGAAGCGGCCGGTGGGGTTCACCAGGAGGCGGTAGCCGTCGGTGTCGAGCTTGATGCCGTCCTCGACGAGCTCCTTGAGCACGTGCTCGACGACGAACTCGCGGATGTCGGGCGCGAGCAGCGAGTCCAGGTCGATGTCGGAGGCGTGCTGCGAGGAGACGACAACGGTGTCCAGGCGCACGGCCTTGTTGCCGTCGTACTCGATGGTGACCTGGGTCTTGCCGTCGGGGCGCAGGTACGGGATGGTGCCGTTCTTGCGGACCTCGGACAGGCGGCGCGAGAGCCGGTGCGCGAGCTCGATCGGCAGCGGCATCAGGTTCGGCGTCTCGTCGCAGGCGAAGCCGAACATCAGGCCCTGGTCGCCCGCGCCCTGCTTGTCGAGCTCGTCCTCGTCGCCCTCGACGCGGCTCTCGTAGGCGGTGTCGACACCCTGGGCGATGTCGGCGGACTGCGCGCCGATGGAGACCGAGACGCCGCAGGAGGCGCCGTCGAAGCCCTTCTTGGACGAGTCGTAGCCGATCTCGAGGATCTTGTTGCGCACGAGCGAGGCGATCGGCGCGTAGGCCTTCGTGGTCACCTCACCGGCGACGTGCACCAGGCCGGTGGTGATGAGCGTCTCGACGGCGACGCGGGACGTCGGGTCCTCCTTGAGGAGGGCGTCGAGAATGGAGTCGCTGATCTGGTCAGCGATCTTGTCGGGGTGACCCTCGGTCACGGACTCCGAGGTGAACAGGCGGCGGGACACATCGCTCCCTGGGGTTGCAGCGGCTGCTGGCTGATCATTGACAGATCCGGCCGAGAGCTGCGCTCGACTCGGATCCGTAGCCAGTTTATCCGGCCCCGTCGCTCTCCGAACATCCCGCCCCCGATGACATTGGGCACGGCCTGTGACTCCCGTCACGAAAACCGCACAGGCCGTGCCCGGAGCGCGTCAGCCGAGGCGGGGGACGACGAGGTCCCAGACCGTGTCCGCGAGGGCTTCCTTGGGGCCGTACGGGACCGGGGTCTCGGTGCCGTCGGGGGCGAGGACGACGGCCTCGTTCAGCTCGGAGCCGAATGTCTTCCGCTCCCCCACCTCATTGACGACCAGCAGGTCGCAGCCCTTGCGGGCGAGCTTGGCGCGGCCGTTCTCCAGCACCTGGTCGGTCTCGGCGGCGAAACCGACGACGACCTGGCCCGGGCGGGGACGGGCCGCCGAGAGCTCGGCGAGGACGTCCGGGTTGCGCACCAGCGCGACCGGCTCCGGCTCCTGCCCGTCCCGCTTCTTGATCTTGCCCTCGGCGTAGCTGGCCGGCCGGAAGTCGGCGACGGCCGCGGCCATCACCACGGCGTCGGCGTCGGCGGCGGCCTTGAGCACGGCCTCACGCAGCTGCACCGCCGTCCCGACGTGCACCACATCGGCGCCGGCGGGATCCGGCAGCTCGCTGTTGGCGGCGACCAGGGTGACCCTGGCCCCCCGGGCGACGGCGGTACGGGCGAGGGCGTAGCCCTGCTTGCCGGAGGAGCGGTTGCCCAGGTAGCGCACGGGGTCCAGGGGCTCCCGGGTGCCGCCGGCGCTCACCACGACATGGCGGCCCGCGAGGTCGGCGGCCACGCCTTCCGCGCCGCGCGCCAGGACCCTGCGGCAGACCTCGAAGATCTCGCCGGGCTCCGGCAGCCGGCCCTTGCCGGTGTCGACGCCGGTGAGCCGGCCCACGGCGGGCTCGATGACGATCGCGCCCCGGCGGCGGAGCGTCGCCACGTTCTCCTGGGTGGCCGGGTTCTCCCACATCTCGGTGTGCATGGCCGGGGCGAAGACCACCGGGCAGCGGGCGGTGAGGAGCGTATTGGTCAGCAGGTCGTCAGCGAGCCCGTGCGCGGCCTTGGCCAGCATGTCGGCGGTGGCGGGGGCGACGACGACGAGGTCGGCCCGCTGGCCGATCCGCACGTGCGGCACCTCGTGGACGCTCTCCCACACCTCGGTGCCGGCGGGGTGGCCGGACAGCGCGGCCCAGGTCGCCTCGCCCACGAAGTTCAGGGCCGACGCGGTGGGCACCACCCGGACGTCATGGCCGGACTCGGTGAGGCGCCGCAGCAGCTCGCACGCCTTGTAGGCGGCGATCCCGCCGCTGACCCCCAGGACGACGTTGGGCTTGTCCATCGCTCTCGCTTCTCCCCACGATCCCCGTACGCACGCACATCTGTACGCACGGTCCTATGACACACCAAGGGCCCGGCAGATGCTCTGCCGGGCCCTTGGTGACGAAAAATCCGGTGCTTACGCCGCCGGGGCCTCGACGGCCTCGGAGGTCAGCAGGCCCGCGTTGATCTCGCGGAGCGCGATGGAGAGCGGCTTCTCGTGGACGTGGGTGTCCACCAGCGGGCCGACGTACTCCAGCAGGCCCTCGCCGAGCTGCGAGTAGTACGCGTTGATCTGACGCGCGCGCTTGGCGGCGTAGATCACGAGGCTGTACTTCGAGTCGGTCGCCTCGAGCAGCTCATCAATCGGCGGGTTGATGATGCCCTCGGGCGCGGTGATGGAAGAGGACACTCTCTGCCTTCCGAAGGGGGGTGAAGAAAGATGTTCAGCTCAGCAAGGCTAGCAGCTCGCGTGCGACGTCCTCGACGGAGGTGTTGACCAGCGTGGTGTCGAATTCCGACTCCGCCGCCAGCTCCACCTTCGCCGCGGCCAGCCGCCGCTCGATGACCTCGGGCGACTCGGTCCCCCGGCCGGTGAGCCGGCGGACCAGTTCGTCCCAGCTCGGCGGCGCGAGAAAGACCAGCTGGGCCTCCGGCATGGTCTCGCGGACCTGCCGGGCGCCCTGGAGGTCGATCTCCAGCAGCACGGGCTCGCCCGCGTCCAGGCGGTCCAGCACGGCCTTGCGGGGCGTGCCGTAGCGGTTGCCCGCGAACTCGGCCCACTCCAGCAGCTCGCCGTTGGCGATGAGCTTGTCGAACTGCTCGTCGTCGACGAAGAAGTACTGGACACCCTCCTGCTCACCGGGGCGCGGCTTGCGGGTGGTGCAGGACACCGAGAGCCACACCTCGGGGTGGGCCTTGCGCATATGGGCGACGACCGTGCTCTTACCGACTCCGGAGGGGCCGGAGAGCACGGTCAGCCGCGGTCGTCTGGCCGGGGGTACGGGGGACGT
This sequence comes from Streptomyces hesseae, assembly GCF_031845785.1. Classification (NCBI taxonomy): domain Bacteria; kingdom Bacillati; phylum Actinomycetota; class Actinomycetes; order Kitasatosporales; family Streptomycetaceae; genus Streptomyces; species Streptomyces hesseae. The sequence continues at coordinate 125,764 of NZ_JAVRFI010000006.1, read as the reverse complement.
CCCCCGGGAGACTGAGGTACTCATGCAGCGATTATCCCGGTTCCCGGGAGTGCCCGGTAACGCCGGACCGCCCGGAAGGGGCGGTCACGGCCACCGGGCCACCGCGACGGGGTCTTCGGCTCAGGCCGCCTTGCTGCCGAACTCGCGCTCCAGAGCGGCGATCTGGTTGGAGCCGAGACCGCGCACACGACGGCTCTCGGAAATTCCGAGCCGCTCCATGATCTGCTTGGCACGGACCTTGCCCACCCCGGGGAGACTCTCCAGGAGGGCACTGACCTTCATCTTGCCGATAACTTCGTTCTTCTGGCCCTGCTCGATCACATCGTGCAGAGAGGCGCCGGAGTGCTTGAGCCGATTCTTGACCTCGGCGCGCTCCCGGCGAGCCGCGGCGGCCTTTTCGAGCGCGGCTGCGCGCTGTTCAGGGGTAAGGGGCGGAAGAGCCACGCCTACGTCACCTCGGAAGTCGAACTGGATACGGACCGGTGAGGAACCTAGTCGGCCCACACCTGGGGGGCAACGAGCAACGCGCTTGCGCGTTCGCTCTCGTCGGAGACTAGCGGCCGATCCCGCTCCAGTCAGCGAGAACAAGCGAAAAGTCCTGGTCAGACTCTCTCGACCAGGACTTTTCCGGGCATAATGACCGACAATTTTCTTTGGCGGTTGGCGTTAACTCGCCGGTGTGGCCGACCTGGGACGCATCGCCCCACTGTGACCGACGTCGCTCAGCCCGCCACCGCGTCCCGGATCTCGCCCGCGAAACGGTCCGCGCTCTCGCGCAGCGCGGCCATGTCGGGGCCGTGCCGCAGCACCCCGCGGCTGACGTTCGGGACCACGTCCCGCACGGCCGCGCCGAAGACCTTCGGCAGGTCGGCGGCGGTGGCGCCCTGCGCCCCGATCCCGGGGGCCAGGAGCGGCCCGTTGATGGCGAGCTCCGCGCCCGCCGCGGTCAGGGAGTCGCCCAGCGTGGCGCCGACGACCGCGCCGTACGAGCCCATGGGCGTGGCGCCCGCGTTCTCGGCCCGCAGGTGGTCCAGCATCGTCGCCGCGACGCTCCGGCCGTCGGCCCGCACCGCGTGCTGCACCTCGGCGCCCTCCGGGTTGGAGGTCAGGGCGAGGACGAACACGCCCGCGCCGCTCTCCCGGGCCAGGTCCAGCGCGGGGCGCAGCGAGCCGTAGCCGAGGTAGGGGCTGACGGTCACGGCGTCGGAGAACAGCGGCGAGGCCGGGTCGAGGTAGGTGGCGGCGTAGGCGGCCATGGTGGAGCCGATGTCGCCGCGCTTGGCGTCCATCAGCACCAGCGCCCCGGCGGCCCGGGCGTCGGCCACGGCCCGCTCCAGGACGGCGACGCCGCGCGAGCCGAAGCGCTCGAAGAAGGCGGACTGCGGCTTGAGGACGGCGACGCGGTCGGCCAGGGCCTCCACGACGGTGTGGGTGAAGCGCTCCAGGCCGGCGATGTCGTCGGACAGGCCCCAGTCGGCGAGCAGTGAGGCGTGGGGGTCGATGCCTACGCAGAGCGGGCCGCGGTCGTCCATGGCGCGGCGCAGTCTGGCGCCGAAGGGTTCGGTGGTCATGGGTTTCCCTTTCCGGGTCGGGTGCGGGCCGGTGGTCGGGTGCGGGCCGGTGGGCACACACCGACTCGGTCAGCGCGTTGCCGCGCCTACCGCCTCGGCGAGGGTCTTGTACGGGCTGGCGGCCAGGCGGGCTGCCAGGCCCTGGTGGATGCGGCGGCACCAGAAGGGGCCCTCGTAGATGAAGGCGCTGTAGCCCTGGACGAGCGTGGCGCCCGCCAGGATGCGCTCCCAGGCGTCGTCGGCGGTCTCGATGCCCCCGACACCCACCAGGGTGATCCGGTCGCCCACACGGGCGTACAGGCGGCTCAGGACCTCCAGCGAGCGGGCCTTCACGGGGGCGCCGGAGAGGCCGCCGGCACCGATGGCCTCGACGGTGCGCTTCGGGGTGGCGAGGCCCAGGCCGTCACGGGCGATGGTGGTGTTGTTGGCGATGATGCCGTCCAGGCCCAGCTCGACGGCGAGATCGGCGACGGCGTCGACGTCCTCGTCGGCGAGATCGGGGGCGATCTTCACCAGCAGCGGGACGTGGCGCGAGGTGACCGTGCGGTCGGCGGCCTCGCGGACGGCCGTGAGCAGCGGGCGCAGCGACTCGGTGGCCTGGAGGTTGCGCAGCCCGGGCGTGTTGGGCGACGAGACGTTGACGACGAGGTAGTCGGCGTGGGCGGCCAGGCGCTCGGTGGAGGCGACGTAGTCGGCGACGGCCTCCTCCTCCGGCACGACCTTGGTCTTGCCGATGTTGACGCCGACGGTCGTGCGGAAGACCTCCTTGCGGGCCGCCAGGCGCTCCGCCACGGCCGCCGAGCCGTCGTTGTTGAAGCCCATGCGGTTGATCAGGGCGCGGTCGGCGACGAGGCGGAAGAGGCGCTTCTTGGGGTTGCCCGGCTGGGGCTGGGCGGTGACGGTGCCGATCTCGACGTGGTCGAAGCCGAGCATGGCCATGCCGTCGATCGCGGCGGCGTTCTTGTCGAAGCCGGCGGCGAGGCCGAAGGGGCCGTGCATCCGCAGGCCGAGGGCCTCGGTGCGCAGCTCCTTGTGGCGGGGCGCGAGGACGGCCGCGACGAAGGTGCGCAGGACGGGGACGCCGGCCGCCCGGCGGATCCACGAGAAAGCCAGGTGGTGGGCTCGTTCGGGGTCCATCCGCTGGAAGAACAGTCGGAAGAAGAGGGAGTACATGTGGTGGCGGGCCTTCCACAGCCGAAGGGGAGGTTCCATGGGACCGCCCGTCCGCCCCCGGCTCTCACCGGGGGCGGACGGGCGGGGAGGATCAGGACCTGGCGGCGGTCAGCTGCTCCGCGTGCTCCTGGAGGGAGCGCACGCCCACGTCGCCGCGGCTGAACGCCTCGATGCCCTGGACGGCGGCGGCGAGCGCCTGGACCGTCGTCAGGCACGGCACCGCGCGGGCCACGGCGGCGGTGCGGATCTCGTAGCCGTCGAGGCGGCCGCCGGTGCCGTAGGGGGTGTTGACGATGAGGTCGACCTCGCCGTCGTGGATCAGCTGGACGATCGTCTTCTCGCCGTTCGGGCCCTCGCCCTCGCTCTGCTTGCGCACGACGGTGGCGTTGATGCCGTTGCGCTTGAGGACCTCGGCGGTGCCGGAGGTGGCCAGCAGCTCGAAGCCGTGGGCGACCAGTTCCCGGGCCGGGAAGATCATCGAGCGCTTGTCGCGGTTGGCGACGGAGACGAACGCGCGGCCCTTGGTGGGCAGCGCGCCGTAGGCGCCGGCCTGCGACTTGGCGTAGGCGGTGCCGAAGAGGGTGTCGATGCCCATGACCTCGCCGGTGGAGCGCATCTCCGGGCCGAGGACGGTGTCCACGCCGCGGCCGTGGATGTCGCGGAAGCGCGACCACGGCATCACGGCCTCCTTGACGGAGATCGGCGCGTCCAGCGGCAGGGTGCCGCCGTCGCCGTTCTTCGGCAGCATGCCCTCCTCGCGCAGCTCGGCGATGGTCGCGCCCAGGGAGATCCGGGCGGCGGCCTTGGCCAGCGGCACGGCGGTCGCCTTCGAGGTGAAGGGGACGGTGCGGGAGGCGCGCGGGTTGGCCTCCAGGACGTAGAGGATGTCCCCGGCCATCGCGAACTGGATGTTGATCAGGCCGCGGACGCCGACGCCCTTGGCGATGGCCTCCGTGGAGGCGCGCAGCCGCTTGATGTCGTAGCCGCCGAGGGTGATCGGGGGCAGGGCGCAGGCGGAGTCGCCGGAGTGGATGCCGGCCTCCTCGATGTGCTCCATGACGCCGCCGAGGTAGAGGTCGTGGCCGTCGTAGAGCGCGTCGACGTCGATCTCGATGGCGTCGTCGAGGAAGCGGTCGATGAGCACCGGGTGCTCGGAGATCAGGCCCGCGTGCCGCTCCAGGTAGCCGGCGAGGGAGGGCTCGTCGTAGACGATCTCCATGCCGCGGCCGCCGAGGACGTAGGACGGGCGGACCATGACCGGGTAGCCGATGCCGGCGGCGATGCCCTTGGCCTCGTCGAAGGAGTAGGCGGTGCCGTACTTGGGCGCGGGCAGCCCGGCCTCGGTGAGGACGCGGCCGAAGGCGCCGCGCTCCTCGGCGAGGTCGATGGCCTCCGGGGAGGTGCCGACGATCGGCACGCCGTTGTCCTTGAGGGCCTGGGCGAGGCCGAGCGGGGTCTGGCCGCCGAGCTGGACGATGACGCCCGCGACGGGGCCCGCGAGGGACTCCGCGTGGACGATCTCCAGGACGTCCTCCAGGGTGAGCGGCTCGAAGTAGAGCCGGTCGGAGGTGTCGTAGTCGGTGGAGACGGTCTCGGGGTTGCAGTTGACCATCACGGTCTCGTAGCCCGCGTCGCTGAGCGCGAAGGAGGCGTGGACGCACGAGTAGTCGAACTCGATGCCCTGGCCGATCCGGTTCGGGCCCGAGCCCAGGATGATCACTGCGGGCTTCTCGCGCGGCGCGACCTCGGACTCCTCGTCGTAGGACGAGTAGAAGTACGGGGTCTTCGCGGCGAACTCGGCGGCGCAGGTGTCGACGGTCTTGTAGACCGGGCGGACGCCCAGCGCGTGGCGGACCTCGCGGACGACGTCCTCGCGCAGGCCCCGGATGGCGCCGATCTGGGCGTCGGAGAAGCCGTGGCGCTTGGCCTCGGCGAGCAGCTCGGGCTCGAGCTTCTCGGCGCCGGCCAGCTCGTCGGCGATCTCCTTGATCAGGAAGAGCTGGTCGACGAACCAGGGGTCGATCTTCGTCGCCTCGAAGACCTCCTCCGGGGTGGCGCCGGCGCGGATGGCGGCCATGACCGTGTTGATCCGGCCGTCGGTCGGGCGGACCGCCTTCTCCAGCAGCTCGGCCTTGTCGCCGGGCGCGGAGACGAAGTCGAACTGCGAGCCCTTCTTCTCCAGCGAGCGCAGGGCCTTCTGGAGGGCCTCGGTGAAGTTGCGGCCGATGGCCATGGCCTCGCCGACCGACTTCATGGTCGTGGTGAGGGTGGCGTCGGCGGCCGGGAACTTCTCGAACGCGAAGCGGGGCGCCTTGACCACGACGTAGTCGAGCGTGGGCTCGAAGGACGCCGGGGTCTTCTCGGTGATGTCGTTGGGAATCTCATCCAGGGTGTAGCCCACGGCGAGCCGGGCGGCGATCTTCGCGATCGGGAATCCGGTGGCCTTGGAGGCGAGCGCGGAGGAGCGCGAGACCCGGGGGTTCATCTCGATGACGATGACCCGGCCGTCGTCGGGGTTGATCGCGAACTGGATGTTGCAGCCGCCGGTGTCGACACCGACCTCGCGGATGATCGCGATGCCGACGTCCCGCAGGATCTGGTACTCACGGTCCGTGAGCGTCATCGCCGGGGCGACGGTGATGGAGTCACCGGTGTGGACGCCCATCGGGTCGAAGTTCTCGATGGAGCAGACGACCACGACGTTGTCGTGCTTGTCGCGCATCAGCTCCAGCTCGTACTCCTTCCAGCCGAGGATGGACTCCTCCAGGAGCACCTCGGTGGTCGGGGAGAGCGTGAGGCCCTGGCCGGCGATGCGGCGCAGCTCCTCCTCGTCGTGGGCGAAGCCGGAGCCGGCGCCGCCCATGGTGAAGGAGGGACGGACGACGACCGGGTAGCCGCCGAGCGTGTCGACGCCCGCGAGGACCTCGTCCATGGTGTGGCAGATGACCGAGCGGGCGGACTCGCCGTGGCCGATCTTGGCGTTGACGGCCTCGACGACGCCCTTGAACAGGTCGCGGTCCTCGCCCTTGTGGATGGCCTCGACGTTGGCGCCGATCAGTTCCACGCCGTACTTCTCCAGCACACCGTTCTCGTGCATGGCGATGGCCGTGTTCAGCGCGGTCTGGCCGCCGAGGGTGGGCAGGAGGGCGTCGGGGCGCTCCTTGGCGATGATCTTCTCGACGAACTCCGGGGTGATCGGCTCGACGTAGGTGGCGTCGGCGATCTCCGGGTCGGTCATGATCGTGGCCGGGTTGGAGTTGACCAGGACGACCCGCAGGCCCTCGGCCTTCAGGACGCGGCAGGCCTGGGTGCCGGAGTAGTCGAACTCCGCTGCCTGGCCGATGACGATCGGGCCGGAGCCGATGACCAGAACGGACTGGATGTCGGTGCGCTTAGGCACGCTGGCCCTCCATCAGGGTCACGAAGCGGTCGAACAGGTACGCGGCGTCGTGCGGGCCTGCTGCTGCCTCGGGGTGGTACTGGACGCTGAATGCCGGCTGGTCGAGGAGGTGGAGACCCTCGACCACGTCGTCGTTGAGACAGACGTGGGAGACCTCGACGCGGCCGTACGGCGTGTCGGTCGCGCCCTCGAGCGGGGCGTCGACGGCGAAGCCGTGGTTGTGGGCGGTGACCTCGACCTTGCCGGTCGTACGGTCCTGGACGGGCTGGTTGATGCCCCGGTGGCCGTACTTCAGCTTGTAGGTGCCGAAGCCGAGCGCGCGGCCGAGGATCTGGTTGCCGAAGCAGATGCCGAACAGCGGGGTCTTCCGGGAGAGGACCTCGCGCATCACGGAGACGGGGTGGTCGGCGGTGGCCGGGTCGCCCGGGCCGTTGGAGAAGAACACGCCGTCCGGGTTCACCGCGTAGACGTCCTCGACGGTCGCGGTGGCGGGCAGGACGTGGACCTCGATGCCGCGCTCGGCCATCCGGTGCGGGGTCATGCCCTTGATGCCCAGGTCGATCGCGGCGACGGTGAACTTCTTCGCACCGATCGCGGGGACGACGTAGGTCTCCTTGGTGGCGACCTCGGCGGAGAGGTCGGCGCCCTTCATCTCGGGGGCCTGGCGGACCTCGGCGAGCATCGTGCCCTCGTCGGGCAGCGCGCTGCCGGAGAAGATGCCGACGCGCATCGCGCCGCGCTCGCGCAGGTGGCGGGTGAGGGCGCGGGTGTCGATGCCGCTGATGCCGACGATGCCCTGCTTGACCAGCTCCTCGTCCAGGGAGCGGCGGGAGCGCCAGTTGGAGGGGACGCGGGCGGGGTCGCGGACGACGTAGCCGGCGACCCAGATCCGGCCGGACTCGGGGTCCTCGTCGTTGACGCCGGTGTTGCCGACGTGCGGGGCCGTCATCACGACGACCTGGCGGTGGTACGAGGGGTCGGTCAGGGTCTCCTGGTAGCCGGTCATGCCGGTGGAGAACACGGCCTCGCCGAAGGTCGTCCCGATCGCCCCGTAGGCGCGGCCGCGGAACGTACGACCGTCCTCCAGGACGAGTACGGCGGGGACCTTGCTTCCCCTGCTGGAGGTCGTCATCGTGCGCCTTCCGTAGTGCTGTTCATGGTGCTGATCGCCTCGACCCAGGCGGCGTGGCCGGCCGCCCGGTCGGAGCGGAAGCCCGAGTCGATGGTCTTGTCGCCGTGCTGCCAGGTGATCACGAGCAGGCCCTCGGGGAGGACCTTGCCCGCGATGCCCGTCTCCAGGCGGGCGCCGCGCAGGGCGGCGGCGGGGATGAAGAAGTCCCGGGCGCCGGGCCTTACGACGTCGACGCCCTGCTCCGTCAGGGTGAGCTCGGCCTTGCTGCGCGTGCCCAGCCCCTGCGCCACGATCCGGTCGAGCCACTGCCCGGAGGTGGTGGAGCCGTGGTAGCGGCCACTCATCGTGAGGGTGGGCTCGCCCTGCTCTGCGGGGGCGGTGGGCAGCTCGGGCAGGTCGCCCTGGAGCGTGCCGCGCCACTTCCAGCCCTCGCGCATCAGCCAGTAGAGCAGTGCGACGAAGAGCAGCAGCCCCACCACCCAGCCGGCGCGCGCGGCCCAGTGGGTGACGTCGGCGGACTTCTGCTCCGCCGCCAGAGTGATGATTAGTGCAGGTGTCACGCGAGATTCCCGTCCACGACCGTCGCCCGGCCCCGCAGGAAGGTGTGGGTGACGCGCCCCGGCAGCTCACGGCCCTCGTAGGGGGTGTTGCGGCTGCGGGAGGCGAAGCCCGCGGGGTCCACGACACCACGGTAAGCGGAATCCACCAGCGTGAGGTTGGCGGGCTCCCCCGGGGCGACGGGGCGGCCGTGACCGGCGAGGCTGCCGATCCGGGCGGGCTTGAAGGACATCCGCTCGGCGACCCCGGCCCAGTCCAGCAGCCCGGTCTCGACCATGGTGTGCTGGACGACCGACAGGGCGGTCTCCAGGCCCACCATGCCCATGGCGGCCGCGGCCCACTCGCAGTCCTTGTCCTCGTGCGGGTGCGGTGCGTGGTCGGTGGCGACGATGTCGATCGTCCCGTCGGCCAGGGCCTCACGGAGCGCCATCACGTCGCGCTCGGTGCGCAGCGGCGGGTTCACCTTGTAGACGGGGTTGTACGAGCGGACGAGCTCGTCGGTGAGGAGCAGGTGGTGCGGGGTGACCTCGGCGGTGACGTCGATGCCGCGCGACTTGGCCCAGCGGACGATCTCCACCGAGCCGGCGGTGGACAGGTGGCAGATGTGCACCCGGGAGCCCACGTGCTCGGCGAGGAGGACATCGCGGGCGATGACCGACTCCTCGGCGACGGCCGGCCAGCCGCCCAGGCCCAGCTCGGCGGAGACGACGCCCTCGTTCATCTGGGCGCCCTCGGTGAGCCGGGGCTCCTGGGCGTGCTGGGCGACGACGCCGCCGAAGGCCTTCACGTACTCCAGGGCGCGGCGCATGATCACGGCGTCGTCGACGCACTTGCCGTCGTCGGAGAAGACGGTGACCCCGGCGGCGGAGTCGTGCATGGCGCCGAGCTCGGCGAGCTGCTTGCCCTCAAGGCCGACCGTGACGGCGCCGATGGGCTGGACGTCGCAGTAGCCGGACTCCTTGCCCAGGCGCCAGACCTGCTCGACGACGCCGGCGGTGTCGGCGACCGGGAAGGTGTTCGCCATGGCGAAGACGGCGGTGTAGCCGCCGCTCGCGGCGGCGCGGGTGCCGGTGAGGACGGTCTCGGAGTCCTCGCGGCCGGGCTCGCGCAGGTGGGTGTGGAGGTCGACCAGGCCGGGCAGCAGGATCTTGCCCTCGGCCTCGACGACGGTCGCGCCCTCGGCGGACAGGCCGGAACCGACCTCGGCGATGGTCTCGCCGTCGATCAGGACGTCCTGCGGCTCGCCGCCGAGGACCTTCGCACCACGGATCAGGATCTTGGACATTACTTGCTCTCCTCGGTGCGGGCGTTGTTCGTGCCGACGGCGGGCTCGGAGCCGCCGAGCAGCAGGTAGAGGACGGCCATCCGGGTGCTGACGCCGTTGGCGACCTGCTCGACGGCCGTGCAGCGGTCGGAGTCGGCGACCTGGGCGGTGATCTCCATGCCGCGGTTCATCGGGCCGGGGTGCATCACGATGGCGTGCTCGGGCATCTTCGCCATGCGGTCGCCGTCCAGGCCGTAGCGCCGCGAGTACTCGCGCTCGGTCGGGAAGAACGCGGCGTTCATCCGCTCGCGCTGCACCCGCAGCATCATCACGGCGTCGGACTTCGGCAGCACGGCGTCGAGGTCGTAGGAGACCTCGCAGGGCCAGGTGTCGACGCCGACGGGCACCAGCGTGGGCGGGGCGACCAGGGTGACCTCGGCGCCGAGCGTGGTCAGCAGGTGGACGTTGGAGCGGGCCACCCGGCTGTGCAGCACATCGCCGACGATGGTGATCCGGCGGCCGGACAGGTCCTTGCCGAGGCCGGCGTCCCGGCCGACCAGGCGGCGGCGCATGGTGAAGGCGTCCAGCAGCGCCTGGGTGGGGTGCTCGTGGGTGCCGTCACCGGCGTTGACGACGGCCCCGTCGATCCAGCCGGAGTTGGCGAGCCGGTAGGGGGCGCCGGAGGCGTGGTGGCGGATGACGACGGCGTCGGCGCCCATGGCCTCCAGGGTCAGGGCGGTGTCCTTCAGGGACTCGCCCTTGGAGACCGAGGAGCCCTTGGCGGAGAAGTTGATGACGTCGGCGGAGAGCCGCTTGGCGGCGGCCTCGAAGGAGATGCGGGTCCGCGTCGAGTCCTCGAAGAAGAGGTTGACGACGGTGCGGCCGCGCAGGGTGGGCAGCTTCTTGATCGGCCGGTCCGCGACCCGGGCCATCTCCTCGGCGGTGTCGAGGATCAGGACGGCGTCGTCGCGGGTGAGGTCGGCGGCCGAGATGAGGTGGCGCTTCATCCGGGTGCTCCGTGGGTGTGGAGGTGTGCGAGGGCTGTGGCCGGGCATGCGGCGGCGCACGGACCCGCCCCGCGGGTCCGTGAGGGGCTCGCTACTGCCCGTCGGCCGGGGCGGTCGTGCCCGCGCCGAGGAGCACGCTGTCGCGTCCGTCCTCCTCGGTCAGGTGGACCTTGACCGTCTCCCGCAGCGACGTGGGGAGGTTCTTGCCGACGTAGTCGGCGCGGATCGGCAGCTCGCGGTGGCCGCGGTCGACGAGGACGGCGAGCTGGACGGCACGGGGGCGGCCCAGGTCGTTCATCGCGTCGAGGGCGGCGCGGATGGTGCGGCCGGAGAAGAGCACGTCGTCGACGAGGATGACGAGCCTGCCGTCGATGCCCTCACCGGGGATCTCGGTCCGGGCGAGCGCACGGGCCGGGCGGAGCCGCAGATCGTCGCGGTACATGGTGATGTCGAGGGAGCCGACCGGGGTCTTGCTCCCCGTGATGTCCTCGAGCTTGGCGGCCAGCCGGCGGGCGAGGAAGACACCGCGGGTGGGAATGCCGAGGAGTACGACGTCGTCGGCGCCCTTGGCGCGTTCGACGATCTCATGAGCGATACGGGTGAGGACCCGGGCGATGTCCGGTGCTTCGAGCACGGGGCGCGCGCTGGGAATTGCGTCCATACGAAACGGACCTCCTTCTCCGCCTCACGGGACGGACATTAAAGGACGTCGGATTTACAGGATTCACCGTACCAGGACCCACGACGAACTCCAGCCACAGCCACTGACGGCCCAGGGCGGGGCCCATTCGGCTTGACGAACCGAGATTACGCTGCGTAACCTCACAGTGAGTTACCAGTCGCGCGGCGCGGCCGCGCGATCGATAGAGTGTCCGGGGAGCTTTATGTCCAGCGAATACGCCAAACAGCTCGGGGCCAAGCTCCGCGCCATCCGCACCCAGCAGGGCCTCTCCCTCCATGGCGTCGAGGAGAAGTCCCAGGGCCGCTGGAAGGCCGTTGTCGTGGGTTCTTACGAGCGCGGCGACCGTGCCGTGACCGTACAGCGCCTGGCCGAGCTGGCCGACTTCTACGGCGTGCCCGTGCAGGAGCTGCTGCCCGGCACGACGCCCGGCGGCGCGGCCGAGCCCCCGCCGAAGCTGGTCCTGGACCTGGAGCGACTCGCCCACGTCCCGGCCGAGAAGGCGGGCCCGCTCCAGCGTTACGCCGCCACCATCCAGAGCCAGCGCGGCGACTACAACGGCAAGGTCCTCTCGATCCGCCAGGACGATCTGCGCACCCTTGCCGTGATCTACGACCAGTCGCCCTCGGTGCTCACCGAGCAGCTGATCAGCTGGGGCGTTCTCGACGCGGACGCCCGTCGCGCCGTTCAGCACGAGGACGCGTAACCGTCCACCGTTCTTGACAACAAAACCGCCGTGGGGCGGGAAACCAACCGGTTTCCCGCCCCACGGCGGTTTTTCGTCTGTGAGCTCGCGCTAGGCGCGCCGAAGGCTCGGCTTGAGCTCCTTGAAACGACCGAGGAGACCATTGACGAACGCGGGCGAGTCGTCGGTGGAGAACTCCTTGGCGAGCTCCACCGCCTCGTCGATCGCCACGGCGTCCGGGGTCTCGTCCTCCCAGATCAGCTCGTACGCGCCGAGCCGGACGATGCCGCGGTCCGCGGCCGGCATGCGGTCCAGGTCCCAGTCGATCGCGTAGGTGGCGATCAGCTCGTCGATCCGGGCCGCGCGCTCGGCGTAGCCCTCGACCAGCTGGATCGTGTACGGGTTGACCGGCGGCTGCCTGTCGTCGGTCCGGGCATGCCGGATCCAGTCGGCGAGGACCGACTCCACGGACGAGCCGCGCTGGTCGGCCTCGAAGAGGATCTGGAAGGCGCGCTTACGGGCCTTGCTGCGGGCGGACACGGTTAGCTGTTCACCCGGCCGAGGTAATCGCCGGTGCGCGTGTCGACCTTGATCTTCTCGCCGGTGGTGACGAAGAGCGGGACCTGGATCTCGTAGCCGGTCTCCAGCTTCGCGGGCTTGGTGCCACCGGTGGAGCGGTCGCCCTGGACACCCGGGTCGGTGTGCTCGATGACCAGCTCGACGGCGGCCGGGAGCTCGACGTAGAGCACCTCGCCCTCGTGCGTGGCGACCGTGGCCTCGAAGCCCTCGATAAGGAAGTTCGCGGCGTCGCCGACGGCCTTCCGGTCGATCATCAGCTGGTCGTAGTCCTTCATGTCCATGAAGACGAAGTACTCGCCGTCCATGTACGAGAACTGCATGTCGCGACGGTCGACGGTGGCCGTGTCGACCTTCACGCCCGCGTTGAAGGTCTTGTCGACGACCTTGCCGGAGAGCACGTTCTTCAGCTTCGTACGGACGAAGGCGGGGCCCTTGCCGGGCTTGACGTGCTGGAACTCGACGACGGACCAGAGCTGGCCGCCGTCGAGCTTGAGCACCATGCCGTTCTTGAGGTCGTTCGTGGATGCCACGGTTGCGGTATCTCCTGGGCTGGTGGAACCAGAAAGTGCGGTGCGCTCCTAGAGCGCGAGCAGCTCTTTGGTCGTAATGGTGAGTAGCTCGGGTCCGCCGTCCGCCTCGGGGCGAACGACGAGCGTGTCATCGATCCGGACGCCGCCCCGTCCCGGGAGGTGGACTCCCGGATCTACGGTGACCGGCACGCAAGCGTCCAGTTTACCCATTGCCGACGGTGCCAGCCGAGGGTCCTCGTCGTTTTCGAGCCCGACGCCGTGACCGATCCGGGGTCCGACCCGTTCGCCATGGCCCGCGGCCTCCAGTACGACCCGTGCCGCGCGGTCCACGTCACGGTACGCGGCACCCGGCGCGAGGGCCTCCCGGCCCGCCCGCTGGGCGGCGAAGACCTGCTCGTACAGCTCGATCTGCCAGTCCGCCGGAGAGGCCCCGATGACGAACGTACGGGCGATCTCGCTCCGGTACCCACGATAGTCCGCCCCCAGGCAGACGCTGAGGAAATCGCCCTCCTCCACCCGGCGGTCGGTCGGGACGTGCCCGGCCCGCCCCGAGTGGGGCCCCGCCCCCACCGAGGTGGGGAAGGCCGCGCCGTCCGCGCCGTGGTCGATCAGCCGGCGCTCCAGCTCCAGCGCCAGATGACGCTCGGTACGGCCGACGAGTATCGACTCCAGCAGCTCGCCGAGCGCCTGGTCGGCGATCTCGGCGGCGATCCGCAGCGTCGAGATCTCCTCGTCGTCCTTGATCACCCTCTGCTGCTCCACGGCCGTCCCCAGGTCGCTCAGCCGCAGCCGGGGGGCGACCGAGCGCACCGCGCGGTGCCGGGCCACCGTCAGATGGTGCTCCTCGACTGCGAGCGACCGCACCCCGCGCTCCTCGGCCCGCTCGGCGGCGGCCACGGCCGGATCGCCCTCGGGCGTGGGCAGCACCAGGACGGTCAGCCCGTCCCCGGGGCGGCTGGCGCCCGTGGCGTCCACGAACGGGTCGCTCGCGCACACCAGCGCGTCCTCGCCGTCCGGGCCGAGGAGCAGCGCGGCCCCGGGCGGCGCGCCGCCCGCCAGATACCGGACATTGGCGCCGCCGCAGACCAGGGCGGCCTCGCCACCGGCCGCCGCACACCGCTCGCGCAGCCGCGCGCGGCGCGTCGCGTACACCTCGGACATGCTTCCGAGCGTACGTTCGGCGGCCGGTTCCGGCCTTTCCAGCGCCTCCGACCGGGGCCCTACCAGTTGGTCAGGGCCCGGGTGACGGCCTCGTCGAGCAGCCGGGCGGTGGTGGGGACGTCCAGCTGGGAGTTGTCGATGATGGGCAGGCCCGAGCCGTACCAGCCGGCCATCCGGCCGTGGATCCGGGCGACCTCCTCGTCACCGAGCCGGCGATTGCCGCTGCGTTCGGCGTTGCGTTCGAGGACGACGTCCAGGCCGGGCAGCAGCACCACGGGCAGCAGCCCCGGTCCCACGTGCCGCTTCCAGCCGCCGAGGCCGACGACGGGCCGGTCGGGGAAGACGGCGTCGTCGAGGATGCAGGAGATGCCGTTGGCGATGAAGTTGCGCGCGGCGAAGCCGCAGGTGCGGCGGGCGAGGCGGTACTGGGCCTCGGAGTGGTCGTTCCACCCGGACTGCGGGTCGGCGAAGCCGGAGCGCACCCATTCTCGGACGTCGTCGAGGCTGATGTGCGCCGTGGGCACCCGGCGGGTGTCGGCCCAGTGCCGGGCGACGGTGGTCTTGCCGGCGCCGGCCGGGCCGATGAGGAGGACGGCGACGGCGGCGGCGGTCGCGTCGGCCACGGCCGAGGGCGGGGGGCCGGCGGGCAACGGGGGGTGCGGTGGTGGCGGACCCACGGGGTACTGCATCCGGTGGCACTCCGTCTCGTTCTGGCGGCGGGGCGGTGGGTTTCGGACCGGGGCCCGAAACCCGACCGGAGCGTACCCGAGCGTAGCCGCCCACCCCTCCACCGGGGAAACGCCCCCGCTAGCCCCCGAGTTCCTCCGCCAGCGCCCGCAGCGCCAGCCGGTACGAGCCGATGCCGAAGCCGGCCACCGTCCCGCTGGCGACGGCCGCGATCACGGACGTGTGGCGGAACTCCTCCCGCGCGTACGGGTTGGAGATGTGCACCTCGATGAGCGGCGCCGTCCGCTGGGCCGCCGCGTCGCGCATCGCGTACGAGTAGTGCGTGAACGCGCCGGGGTTGATGACGACCGGCAGCTCGCCGTCGGCCGCCTCGTGGAGCCAGCGCACCAGCTCGCCCTCGTCGTTGGTCTCCCGGACCTCGACGGCGAAGCCGAGCTCGGCGCCGAGCGCCGTGCACGCCTCGACCAGGCCGCGGTAGGAGGTCGAGCCGTAGACGTCGGGCTCGCGCGAGCCGAGCCGGCCCAGGTTGGGGCCGTTCAGCACCAGAACACGACGCACGCTCACGCCGCGATCTCCGCGTGCGCGGCCAGCAGCATCGCCGGGTCCGGGCCCTCCAGGACCGTGGGCCTGGCCAGGCCGTCGAGGACGATGAAGCGCAGCCGGTCGCCGCGGGTCTTCTTGTCGACCTTCATCGTCTCCAGCAGCTTGGGCCACTGGTCGCCCCGGTAGGTGACGGGCAGGCCGACGGCGGTGAGGATCGCGCGGTGCCGGTCGGCGGTGACGTCGTCCAGGCGGCCGGCGATCCGGCCGAGCTCGGCGGCGAAGACCATGCCGACGGCGACGGCCGCGCCGTGCCGCCAGTTGTAGCGCTCGTTCTTCTCGATGGCGTGGGCGAGCGTGTGACCGTAGTTCAGGATCTCGCGCAGGCCCGACTCCTTGAGGTCGGAGGAGACCACCTCGGCCTTGACCCGGATGGCCCGCTCGATCAGCTCGGAGGTGTGCGGGCCCTCGGGCGTACGGGCGCCCTCGGGGTCGGCCTCGATGAGGTCGAGGATCGCCGGGTCGGAGATGAAGCCGGCCTTGATGATCTCGGCGAGGCCGCTGACGTAGTCGTGGACCGGCAGCGACTCCAGCGCGGCCAGGTCGCACAGGACGCCGGCCGGGGGGTGGAAGGCGCCGACGAGGTTCTTGCCCTCGGCGGTGTTGATGCCGGTCTTGCCGCCGACGGCGGCGTCGACCATGCCCAGGACGGTGGTGGGCACGGCGATCCAGCGCACGCCGCGCAGCCAGGTGGCGGCGACGAAGCCCGCCAGGTCGGTGGTGGCGCCGCCGCCCACGCCGACGATGACGTCGGTGCGGGTGAAGTTGGTCTGGCCGAGCGCCTTCCAGCAGTAGGCCGCGACCTCGACGGTCTTGGACTCCTCGGCGTTCGGCAGCTGGATCGCTATGGCCTCGTAGCCCTGGGCGGCCAGGTCCTCTCGGATGGCCTCGCCGGTCGAGGCGAGCGCCTCGGGGTGGAGCACGGCGACCCGCTGGGCCCGGGTGCCGATGAGGCCGGGCAGCTCGTCCAGCAGCTGGCGGCCGACCAGGACCTCGTACGGCGCGGTGCCCGCGCTGCCGGCGACCTGGATGCGGGTGGGGGCGTCGGTCATGCGTTCCTCACTGCGGGGAGTCAGTGGTGTCGGTGGTGGGCGCCGGGGAGGGCCGCAGCGCCTCGAGCACGGCGTCGGCGACCTCGGCCGGGGTGCGGCCGCCGGTGGAGATCACGGCGCGGGCGACCTCGGTGTAGAGCGGTCGGCGCGCTTCCATCAGCTCGCGCCAGCGCTTGCGGGGGTTGACGGCGAGCAGCGGGCGCGGGGCGTCCAGGCCCACGCGGTGCACGGCGTCGGCGAGTTCGACGTCGAGGAAGACCACGGGCAGGCCCTTGAGCAGGGCCCGGGTGCCCGGGTCCATGACGGCGCCGCCGCCGAGGGCGAGCACCCCGGGGTGCTCGGCCACGGCGGTACGGACGGCCTGCCGCTCCAGCTCGCGGAAGTGCGGCTCGCCCTCGTCGACGAAGATCTCCGGGATGGGTTTCCCGGCGGTCTTCTCGATGTCGGCGTCGGTGTCCCGGTAGCCGGTGCCCAGCCGCTCGGCGAGCAGGGCACCGATGGTGGACTTGCCCGCGCCGGGCGGGCCCACCAGGACGAGGACGGGGGTGGTCACTTGATGGCCAGGTTCTCGAGGTAGCCCTGGACGTTGCGGCGGGTCTCGGTGACGCTGTCGCCGCCGAACTTCTCCACCACCGCGTCCGCGAGGACGAGCGCGACCATCGCCTCGGCGACGATGCCGGCCGCCGGGACGGCGCACACGTCCGAGCGCTGGTGGTGGGCCTGGGCGGCCTCGCCGGTGGTCACGTCGATCGTGCGCAGGGCGCGCGGCACGGTGGCGATGGGCTTCATGGCGGCGCGGACGCGCAGCAGCTCGCCCGTGGTCAGGCCGCCCTCGGTGCCGCCGGAGCGGCCGGAGGTGCGGCGGATGCCGTCCTCGGTGGCGACGATCTCGTCGTGCGCCTTGGAGCCGGGCACCCGCGCCAGCTCGAAGCCGTCGCCGACCTCGACGCCCTTGATCGCCTGAATGCCCATCAGGGCGGCCGCGAGGCGGGCGTCCAGCCGGCGGTCCCAGTGGACGTGCGAGCCGAGGCCCACCGGCACACCGTAGGCCAGGACCTCGACGACGCCGCCGAGGGTGTCGCCGTCCTTGTGGGCCTGGTCGATCTCGGCGACCATCGCCTTGCTCGCCGCCTCGTCGAGGCAGCGCACCGGGTCGGCGTCGAGCTTCTCGACGTCGCCGGGGGTGGGGTACACGCCGTACGGGGCCTTGGCGGCGGCCAGCTCCACGACATGGGAGACGATCTCGATGCCGGCCGCCTCCTTGAGGAAGGAGCGGGCGACGGCGCCGAGGGCGACGCGGGCGGCGGTCTCACGGGCGGAGGCCCGCTCCAGGACCGGCCGGGCCTCGTCGAAGCCGTACTTCTGCATCCCGGCGAGGTCGGCGTGGCCGGGGCGGGGGCGGGTGAGCGGGGCGTTGCGGGCCAGCTCGGCCAGCTCGGCGGGGTCGACGGGGTCGGCCGCCATGACCTTCTCCCACTTGGGCCACTCGGTGTTGCCCACCATGATCGCGAGCGGGGAGCCCATGGACAGTCCGTGCCGGACGCCGCCGAGGAAGGTGATCTCGTCGCGCTCGAACTTCATCCGCGCGCCGCGTCCATAGCCGAGCCGCCGCCGCGCCAGGTGGTCCGCCACCATCTCCGTGGTGACCGGCACACCGGCGGGAAGTCCCTCCAGTGTCGCCACGAGTGCGGGGCCGTGCGACTCCCCCGCCGTCAGCCAGCGCAACCTGCTCAACGGTGCTCCTCTGCTCGCGCGCTCGAATCTCATGCCGCCCAGCGACCCGGGGACGCTGCGCGACGGTGGGCCGGGGAGCGCGACCCTGGCCCGCCACCCCGATCCTCCCATGCCGGGCGGACATTCCCGGCCGCCGGTCCAGGGTGTGGAACGGCGGAGTCACGTGGTGGACGGCCCCATCAGCGCGTACGGGCGGCCAGGGCGGCCTCGCCGGCGGCGCGCATGGCCGCCAGGGGGGCCGGGGCGTGGCCCGTCATCAGCTCGACCTGGAGCACGGCCTGGTGCACCAGCAGGTCCAGGCCGCCGAGAACCATGCCGCCGCGTCCGTCCCAGGCGGCGGCCAGGGGGGTCGGCCAGGGCTCGTAGAGGACGTCGAAGAGGGTGCCGGGGCGCTCGGGGACGGACCCGGCGAGGGCGTCGGTGGCCCCGGCGGGGGTGGTGGCGACGACCAGCGGCGCGGTGAGCGCCTCGGCCGCCCGCGACCAGTCGGCGGTGCGCACGGGCACGCCCAGCCGCTCGCCCCACTCGCGCATCTCCGCGGCGCGTTCGGCGCTGCGGACATAGGCGGTGACCTCGCCGGTGCAGATCCGGGCGAGGGCGGCGAGCGCGGAGGAGGCGGTGGCGCCGGCGCCGAGGATCGCGGCGGAGCCGACCGTCTCCACGCCGCGCTCCCGCAGGGCGGCCGCGATGCCGGGGATGTCGGTGTTGTCGCCGAGACGGCGGCCGTCGTCGGTGAGGACGACGGTGTTGACCGCCTCCACGGACCGGGCGGTGGCGCTGACGTCGTCCAGCAGCGGGATCACCGCCCGCTTGAGGGGCATGGTGAGGGAGAGCCCGGCCCAGCCGTGGCCCAGCCCCGCCAGGAAGGCGGGCAGCGCGGCCTCGTCCACCTCGAAGCGGTCGTACGTCCACTCCCCCAGGCCCAGTTCCGCGTAGGCGGCGCGGTGGAGGACCGGGGAGAGCGAGTGGGCGATCGGCGAGCCGAGCACCGCCGCCCGGTGCCGTGCGGTCACTGCGCGGCCGCCTTCTTCGCCTTGTTCTCCTGCTCGTACCGCTGGCGGTTCTTGTTGTGCTCCGCGTTCGTCACCGCGAACAGGGTCTCGTTCTCGTTGATGGAGACGAAGTAGTACCAGGGGCCGTCCGCCGGCTGGATCGCGGACTTCAGCGCCTCCAGGCCGGGGTTGCTGATCGGCCCGGGCGGCAGGCCCTTGATGCTGTACGTGTTGTACGGGTCCTTGAACTTGCGCAGATCGCTGACGGCACCGACGTCGAGGGTGCTCTGGCTCTTGGCGTAGTTCACCGTGGAGTCGAAGTCGAGGAGGCCGTAGGTCTCCTTGTTGTCCGGCTTGAGGCGGTTGTAGACCACCCGCGAGATCTTGTCGAAGTCGTGCTTGTACTTGCCCTCGACCTGGACGAGGCTCGCGACGGTGATGACCTGCATCGGGGACTTCAGCCCCAGCGCGGCGGCCTTGCCCGTCACGTCCTGCGCCTCGTAGTTCTGCTTGGCGCGGGCGACCATCTGGCGCAGGAGGTCCTCCGGCTTGGTGCCCTTGCCCGCGCTGTACTGCGAGGGGAAGAGGAAGCCCTCCAGCGGGTCCTTGACGTCGGGGTCGCTGTTCGCCCAGTCGGGCAGGCCCAGGTTCTTGGCCTGGCTCTTGGCGACGCCCTTGGTGGTGCCCGCCGCGAGCCCGAGCTTCTTGTCGATCGAGGAGTAGATCTCGGCGGCCCGCATGCCCTCGGCGAGGGTGAGGAAGTTCGCCGAGTTGGTCATCATCCCCACGGCCGCGGCGCCGGACATCTCCTTGTGGAGGGTGTACGTGCCGGGCTGGATGGACTTCTTCGCGGCGGCCGTGGTGAAGGCGCCGACGCTCTTGACGACCCCGGCCTTCTGGAGGACCTGGCCCATCTCGGTGAGGCTGGCGCCCTTGGGGATCTCGACCTGCACCTGGCCGCTGCCCTCGCCCTCGTAGTCGGGCGCGGTGCCGTAGTGGGTCTCCCAGTAGTCGTAGGCGAAGTAGCCGGCGCCGCCCAGGCCGCCGACGAGCACCACGGCGACCAGCAGACAGGCGGTGCCGCTGCGGCGCTTGGTCTTCTTCTCCCGGCCCTTGCCCTTGCCGCCCTTGCTCCTGCCCTTGCCGCGCCGGCCCCGGGCGGGCTCGTCGCCGTCGTCGGGCTCGTCGTCGAGGTGGGCGGGGGCGGAGGCCCGGTCGTCGATGTCGTCGAAGAGGGAGATCTTCTCCTCGACGGGGTCGGCGGGCACGGTCTGCGCCTGGGGCATCTGGTGGGTGCCCGTGTGCTGGTCCCCGGGGGCCTGCGGCATCGGGTGCTGACCGGTGTGCTGGTTCACGGGCATCTGATGAGCGCCCGTGTGCTGGTCCACGGGCATCTGGTGCTGCCCGGTGTGCTGGTTCCCCGGGTGGAGGGCCTGGTGCTGGCCCGTGTGCTGGTCCGGGTAGCCGTGGGCACCGGTGTCGTACTCGTAGTAGCCCTGCTGGCCACCGTTCGGGTACGTGCCGGTCTGCTGCCCGGTGAACTGCTCGCCCTGGCCGTTGGTGCCGTACGGGCCGGGGCCCCCCGCGTTCTGCGAGGGGTCCCAGCCGTAGTCCTGCTGACCGGTGTAGGGGGGCTGCGACTGCTGGGCCTGCTGGGGCTGCGTGTACTGCTGCCCGGTGTATCCCCGGTCCCCGTACAGGGGGTCCTCGGGATGCCACGGTTGGGAGCCGGAACCCCGGCCGTACTCAGTCATCTATCCCCTAGAGCCGCACAGCGGCAGCCAGTGCGCTCGGTGAAGCGCGGAAGTCCGACGTCTGGTCCTGCCCTGAAGACATTCGAACAGCTGCCATGTCGCGCGGAACGTTACCGTATTGCGATCAGATGACCACGTCGACGGTCTCGCCCGGCGGCCGCCCGGAGACCTTCTCGGTCTCCAGCGCGTTCTGGAGGATCACCACCGCGGCCGCCTGGTCCACCACGGAACGGCCCTTCTTGGCGTTGACGCCGGAGGCGCGCAGCCCCTGGGCGGCCGTGACGGTCGTCATCCGCTCGTCGACCAGCCGCACCGGCACCGGAGCGACCCGCCGGGCCATCTCCTTGGCGAAGGTGCGCACCTTGGCCGCCGCCGGGCCCTCGCCCCCCTTGAGGGAGCGGGGCAGACCGACGACGACCTCGATGGGCTCGTACTCGGCGACGATCGCCACCAGCCGCTTGTGCGCCTGGGGGATGTCCCGGCCGGGGACGGTCTCCACCGGAGTGGCGAGGATCCCGTCGGGGTCGCACGAGGCGACCCCGATCCGGGCGTCCCCGACGTCCACGGCGATGCGCCTGCCGCGTCGCACGTCAGGCCGCCTCGGCCACGAGGCGCTCGACGGCGGCCATGGCCTCGTCGAGGGCCTCGGGGTTCTGGCCGCCGCCCTGGGCGACGTCCGGCTTGCCGCCGCCACCGCCGCCGAGGGTCTTCGCGGCCGTACGGACCAGGTCGCCGGCCTTCAGACCGCGCTCACGGGCGGCCTCGTTGGTGGCGATCACGGTCAGCGGACGGCCGTTGGCCACGGTGAACAGGGCCACCACGGCGGCCCGGCCGCCCTGGATGCGGCCGCGGACGTCGAGGACCAGCTTGCGCAGGTCGTCGGCGCCGGTGCCGTCCGGCACCCGGCCGGTGACCAGGGCGGTGCCATGGATGTCCTTGGCGCCCTCGGCCAGGCCGGCGGCGGCCTGAAGGACCTTCTCGGCACGGAAGCGCTCGATCTCCTTCTCGGCGTCCTTGAGCTTGGCGAGCATGCCGGAGATCTTCTCCGGGAGCTCCTCCGGACGGCCCTTGACCAGCTCGGTGAGCTGGGCGACGACCGTGTGCTCCTTGGCCAGGAAGTTGTAGGCGTCGGCGCCGACGAGGGCCTCGACACGGCGCACGCCGGAGCCGATCGAGGACTCGCCGAGGAGCTTCACCAGACCCAGCTGGGCGGTGTTGGCGACGTGCGTACCGCCGCAGAGCTCCTTGGAGAAGTCGCCGATGGTCACGACGCGGACCCGCTCGCCGTACTTCTCGCCGAACTCGGCGATGGCACCGGCCTTCTTGGCCTCGTCCAGGCTCATGACCTCGGCGTGGACGTCGAGCTCGCTGGAGAGGACCTCGTTGATGCGCTGCTCGACGTCGGTGAGGACCGAGCCGGGCACGGCGGCCGGCGAGCCGAAGTCGAAGCGGAAGCGGCCCGGGGAGTTCTCCGAACCGGCCTGGGCGGCCGTCGGGCCCAGGGCGTCGCGCAGCGCCTGGTGGGTGAGGTGGGTGGCGCTGTGGGCGCGGGCGATGGCGCGGCGGCGCTTGACGTCGATGACCGCGTAGGCGGAGGCGCCCACGGTGACCTCGCCGACCTGGACGACGCCCTTGTGGACGTGCACGCCGGGGACGGGCTTCTGTACGTCGCGGACCTCGATCACGGCACCGGAGTGGAGCTTGATCCGGCCCTGGTCGGCGAGCTGGCCGCCGCCCTCGGCGTAGAAGGGGGTGCGGTCCAGGACGACCTCGACCTCGTCGCCCTCGGTGGCGGCCGGGGAGGACACGCCGTCGACGAGCAGGCCGACGATGGTCGACTCGCCCTCGGTGGTGGTGTAGCCGGTGAAGTCGGTCTCGCCGGAGTTGTCGGCGACCTCGCGGTAGGCGGACAGGTCGGCGTGGCCGGTCTTCTTGGCCTTGGCGTCGGCCTTGGCGCGCTCCCGCTGCTCCTTCATCAGGCGGCGGAAGCCGTCCTCGTCCACGGAGAGGCCCTGTTCGGCAGCCATCTCCAGGGTGAGGTCGATGGGGAAGCCCCAGGTGTCGTGGAGCAGGAACGCCTTGTCGCCGGCGAGGACCGTGCCGCCGGCGGCCTTGGTCTCGGTGACGGCGGTGTCGAGGATGTTGGTGCCGCCCTTGAGGGCCTTGAGGAAGGCGGCCTCCTCGGCGAGCGCGACGGTCTCGATGCGCGTGCGGTCGGTGAGCAGCTCGGGGTACTGCTGGCCCATCGTGCGGATGACGACGTCGAGCAGCTCGGCGACGACCGGGCCGTCTGAGCCCAGCAGGCGCATATTGCGGATGGCGCGGCGCATGATGCGGCGCAGGACGTAGCCGCGGCCCTCGTTGCCGGGGGTGACGCCGTCGCCGATGAGCATGGTGGACGTGCGCATGTGGTCGGCGACCACGCGCAGCGCGACGTCGGTGTTCTTGGCCGTGCCGTACTGGACGCCGGTGAGCTCGGTGGCCTTGTCGATCACGACACGCAGGGTGTCGGTCTCGTACATGTTCTGCACGCCCTGGAGGATCATCGCCAGGCGCTCGAGGCCGAGGCCGGTGTCGATGTTCTGGCTGGGGAGGTCGCCGAGGATCGGGAAGTCCTCCTTGCCCTCGCCGGCGCCGCGCTCGTACTGCATGAAGACCAGGTTCCAGATCTCCACGTAGCGCTCGTCGTTGACGGCCGGGCCGCCCTCGACGCCGAACTCCGGGCCCCGGTCGTAGTTGATCTCGGAGCACGGGCCGCAGGGGCCCGGGACGCCCATGGACCAGTAGTTCTCCTTCTTGCCCAGGCGCTGGATGCGCTGGGCCGGCACGCCGATGACGTCGCGCCAGATGCGCTCGGCCTCGTCGTCGTCGAGGTAGACGGTGATCCAGAGCTTCTCGGGCTCCAGGCCGTAGCCGCCGTCCGCCACGGGAGAGGTCAGCAGCTCCCAGGCGTACTTGATGGCGCCTTCCTTGAAGTAATCGCCGAAGGAGAAGTTGCCGCACATCTGGAAGAACGTGCCGTGGCGGGTGGTCTTGCCGACCTCTTCGATGTCCGGCGTGCGGACGCACTTCTGCACGCTCGTGGCACGCGGGAAGGGCGGCTTGACCTCACCGAGGAAGTAGGGCTTGAAGGGGACCATGCCCGCGGGGACCAGCAGCAGCGTCGGGTCGTCCGCGATGAGCGACGCCGAGGGGACGACGGTGTGCCCGCGCTCCTCGAAGAAGCGCAGCCAGCGACGGCGGATTTCAGCCGACTCCATCAGTGGTCCTCTTTCCGGGTGAACGAGTTGTAGGTGTGGTGCTGTTCGAGAGCGACGAGGCGGCGCTGCTCGGGAAGGGCGCGGCGGTCGGGCTCCGGCGGGGCGGCGGAAAGGCCCAGGGCGTCCTTGAGCGCCGCTTCCCGGTCGGCCATGCCGTCGCGCACGTCGAGGGCGAAGAGCTTGACCTTGCGGCCGGCGATCACGGCCCGGTCGGCCGCCTGGAGCGCCAGGCTCTCCGGGGTGAGCTTCGCGAGCTTGCGGTTGACCTTGGTGGTGGCCCAGACACCGGCTGCTACACCGGTGGTGAACCAGAACGTGCGGCGGAACATTTCCGGGACTCAGCCCTTCCCACGGGTACGACGGCCGCCGAGGCGGGCGGACGGCAGTTTCTTGTCGACGGCCCTGCCGACGAAGACGGTGCTCCGCGGCTCCGGCTCGGTCTTGCGGCCCATCGCGCGGCGCACGCCGTAACCGAACGCGGCGACCTTGACCAGGGGGCCGCCGAAGGCGGAGGAGACGGTCGAGGAGAGCGCCGAGGCGTTCGCCGTGACCTCCTGGACGTCCGCGGTGATCGAGTCGACGCGGGCGAGCTGGGTGTTGGCGGAACGGACGGTCGCGGACGCGTCGGCCAGCAGCGGGACGGCCTGCTCGGAGATGTCGTCGACCAGTCTGGTGGCCGCTCTCAGCGTCTGCGCGAGCCGCACCAGCACCAGGGCGATGAACGACACGAGGATCGCCCAGAAGACGGCCACGAGGATCCCGGCCACCTCTCCACCGGACACGCTGCACCGCTCCCTAGCTGTTGTCTTTCACTGCTTCTCGGGTACCGACCTTATCGCGCCGGGCCTCCGGGGCCGTACCGCATTACCGGTCCGTACGGCACGGATGTACGACGAACATCCGGGGGCTCAGGACCCCCGGAAACGCGCCAGCCCGCCGCCCGCGGCCACGAGGGCCGGCGGAACGACGGGCTGGGCGAAAGGAGTGGTGCTACGTCCGATTTAGCGGGCGTAGTACTCGACGACGAGCTGCTCGTCGCAGATCACCGGGATCTCCTTGCGGTTCGGGTCGCGGTCCAGGCGGAACGCCAGCGCCTGCAGGTTGACCTGCAGGTAGCGCGGGGTCTCGCCCTCACCGGCGTAGCCACCGGCCATGGCGACCTGGAACGGGTGCTTGGCACGGCTGCGCTCGCGAACGGTCACGACGTCGTTCGGACGGACGCGGAAGGACGGCTTGTCGACCTTCTTGCCGTTGACCTCGATGTGGCCGTGGACGACCATCTGGCGCGACTGGTAGACGGTGCGGGCGATGCCCGAACGCAGGACCAGGGCGTCGAGGCGACGCTCGAGCTCGATGACCAGCGCCTCGCCCGTCTTGCCCTCGGCCTTCTTGGCGCGGTCGTAGGCGCGGGCCATCTGGCGCTCGCTGATGTCGTACTGGGCGCGCAGACGCTGCTTCTCGAGCAGACGGACCTTGTAGTCCGAGTTCTGCTTGCGGCCACGGCCGTGCTCGCCCGGCGGGTAGGGGCGGGCCTCGAAGTACTTGACGGCCTTCGGCGTCAGCGCAATGCCGAGCGCGCGAGACTTCTTGACCTTGGGACGCGACTGGTTAGGCACGTTCTCCAGACCTCCGTTGATAAGTTAGGTTAGGCTTACCTTACTCAAGGAGATCGCATGTCTCGTCCGGGGAACACCAGTCACATCACGGACAGCACGAAAGGATCCACAGGGGATTCCGAATCCACGAAGGATTCCGACGCTCTTGATGGCGTCGACGTGACGGAGGTCCGATCAGATCGTGGTCAGCCGCGTCCCAGCGGACTTGAGATCGCACGGATGCCGTCAGCAGCCGAGCGCACACGAACTCTCGTACAGAGTACATGCTCCGCGATGCTGCTGATCCCCGGGCCGGTCGGCTCCCACCCCGACCAGCTGCTGCCGGACGTGCGGACCGTGGGCCCGGACGGCGAGGTCTTCCTCGTCCTGCCCGCTGATTCCCCGGCCGTGCGGGCCGCCACCCACGCCCAGGACGACGAGCTGGCCGTGGTCCTGGAGCTCACGGATGTGGCCCCCGTCTCCGTCCCCAACCGCATCCGCGGCCGCGCCTGGCTGTCCGGCTGGCTGACCTGTGTGCCCGGGGTGGCCGAGCCGGGCCGGATGCTGCTGCGGCTGGAGCTGGGCGAGGCGAGCGTGGACGACCTGTGGGGCGCGGAGACCGTCGAGCCCGACGCCTTCGCCCGGGCCTGCCCCGACCCGCTGGTCGAGCACGAGACGGAGCTGCTGCAGCACCTCCACTCCGGCCACAGCGACCAGGTGCGGAGCCTGTGCGCGCTGCTCGGCGACCGCGAGAGCGTCACGCGCGCCGCCTACGTATCGGCGGTGCCGGTGGCGCTGGACCGCTTCGGCCTCCGCGTCCGCTTCACCCGCCGCCACGGCCCCGGCACAACGGCCGATCGCTCCTTCGACGCACGCTTCGAGTTCCCCGAGCCGGTCGAGGACGTTGTCGCCTTGCGGCGGGCGATGCACCAGTTGTTCGAGGCGGCGGGTTACTGAGTCCTCAAGCGCCGGGGCGGGATCACTCGCCCCGCAGTCGGGCGCGTACCCGGTCCACGACATCCGCGTACCGCGCCTCCGCCCCGTGCCGAGTGGGCTCGTAGTACACCTTCCCGTGCACGGAATCCGGCGCGTACTGCTGGGCAGCGATGCCGCCGGGCAGATCGTGGGGGTACTGATACCCCTCCCCATGCCCCAGCTTCTCCGCCCCCTTGTAGTGGCTGTCCCGCAGATGCGCCGGCACCGGCCCCGCCAGCCCCGCCCGTACGTCCGCCAGCGCGGCGTCGATCGCCAGATACGCCGCGTTGGACTTCGGGGCCAGTGCCAGCGCCACCGCCACCTGGCTCAGCGTGATCCTCGCCTCGGGGAAGCCGATCAGGGCGACGGCCTGCGCTCCGGCCACCGCCGTCTGGAGGGCCGTGGGGTCCGCCAGGCCGATGTCCTCGCTCGCCGAGATCATCAGCCGGCGGGCGATGAAGCGCGGGTCCTCGCCCGCCTCGATCATCCGCGCCAGATAGTGCAGCGTCGCGTCCACGTCCGAGCCCCGGATCGACTTGATCAGGGCGCTGGCCACGTCGTAGTGCTGATCGCCATCGCGGTCGTACTTCACGGCCGCCCGGTCGACCGCGTCCTCCAGCGTCTCCAGGGTGATCCCGTCCTCGCCCTTGGCGATGGCCGAGCCCGCGCCCGCCTCCAGCGCCGTGAGCGCGCGGCGGGCGTCGCCGCCCGCGATGCGCAGCAGATGGGCCTCGGCGTCCGCGGAGAGGGAGACCGCGCCGCCCAGCCCGCGCTCGTCGGTGAGGGCGCGCCGGATCAGGCCGCGCAGATCGTCGTCCGTCAGCGCCTGGAGCGTCAGCAGCAGGGAGCGCGAGAGCAGCGGGGAGATGATCGAGAAGTAGGGATTCTCCGTCGTGGCCGCGATGAGCGTGACCCAGCGGTTCTCCACGGCGGGCAGCAGGGAGTCCTGCTGGGCCTTGCTGAAGCGGTGGATCTCGTCCAGGAAGAGGACGGTCTCCTTGCCGTAGCCCCCGGAGGCGCGGCGGGCGCCGTCGATGACGGCCCGTACCTCCTTGACGCCGGCGGTGATCGCGGAGAGCTCCACGAAACGCTTGTTGGTGGCCTGGCTGACCACATAGGCGAGCGTGGTCTTGCCGATGCCCGGCGGGCCCCAGAGGATCACCGAGGAGGGCCCGGCGGGACCGCCGCTGCCCTCCCCCACCAGGCGGCGCAGCGGGGAGCCCGGCTTGAGCAGATGTCCCTGCCCCACGACCTCGTCGAGGGTGCGGGGGCGCATCCGGACGGCCAGCGGGCTGCCCGCCGGATCCTTCTCCTGGCGGTCTTCCGCGGCGGCGGTGAACAGGTCGGGCTCCACGCTCGAAACCCTATGCCACACCACTGACAATGCCGCCCGAACGAGCGATGCCGCCGGACCCGAGGGGTCCGGCGGCATCGTTCACGAGCCTGGTGCGGGCGGCGGCGTCAGGCCGTGCCGCCGGTCCAGAACCACCACCACTTGGTGAGGATCAGCATCCCGATGATGCCGATGTGCAGCACCGGGAGCACCCAGTGGAACTCCAGCAGCGCCCGCTTGAACCCGTCCGGCGCGGGGATGAAGCCGTGCCGGACGTTCTGCACGGTGACGTACCAGAACATCAGGATCGTCGCGACCCAGGCCAGGCAGCACCACAGGCAGAGCGAGCCGATGACGTACAGCGACTGGTACTGGAGCCAGGTGACGAAGCCGACGCCGAAGAGACAGCCGGCCTCCATGCCCAGCCAGTACCAGCGCGGGAAGCGGGCGCCGGAGAGCAGCGCCAGCCCGATCGCGATGATCGCGCCGTAGCAGACCAGGCCCAGCATCGGGTTGGGGAACCCGAAGGCCTCGGCCTGCTTGCTCTGCATGATGCTGCCGCAGGAGACGATGGGGTTGAGGCTGCAACCGGGCTTGAAGTTCGGGTCCTTGAGGAGCTCGATCTTGTCCAGCGTGATGACCCAGGAGGCGAGCAGACCCATGGCACCGGTGATCACCAGCAGCAGCGCGAACGCACGGCTCGCGCCCACTCCGCCACGGCCGGGGCCGTCCCGCTCCGTGCCGTCGAGGTCGGAACGGTCGAGTGCCGAAGTCGTCATAGCGCTGTCGATCCCATCAGTAGGCCGTTGCCGCCCCATTCTGCACCAGTAGCCTGTGAATCAGCCCTGGGCCGAAAGGACCTCACCCACAACGGTGTCGAGGGCCACGGCCTTCTGCTCACCGCTCTCCAGGTCCTTCAGCTGCACCACGCCCTCGGCGAGATCGCGCTCGCCGGCGACGAGCGCGAAGCGCGCGCCGGAGCGGTTGGCCGACTTCATGGCGTTCTTCAGGCCCTTGCCACCGAAGGCGAAGTCCGTCGCCACACCGGCCCGGCGCAGCTCGGTCACCACGCCGAAGAGCACCCGGCGGGCCTCCTCGCCCAGCGGCACCGCGAAGACCTGGGTGGCGGCGGGCAGTTCGAGCTCGATCCCCTCGGCCTCCAGCGCCAGCACCGTACGGTCCACGCCGAGCGCCCAGCCGACGGACGGCAGCTCGGGGCCGCCGATCATCTCGGACAGGCCGTCGTAGCGGCCGCCGCCGCCGACGGCGGACTGCGAACCGAGGCCGTCGTGGACGAACTCGAAGGTGGTGCGGGTGTAGTAGTCCAGGCCGCGCACCAGCTTCTCGTCGTCCTCGAAGGCGACGCCGGCGGCGGTCAGCAGCTCGCGCACCTGCTCGTGGTACTCCTTGCACGCCTCGCACAGGTGGTCGCGGAGCATGGGGGCGCCGACGAGCTGCTTCTGGACGTCCGCACGCTTGTCGTCGAGGACCCGAAGGGGGTTGATCTCGACGCGCCGGCGGGTGTCCTCGTCCAGGTCCAGACCGCGCAGGAACTCCTGGAGGGCTGCCCGGTAGGCGGGGCGGCACTCCTTGTCGCCGAGCGAGTTCAGCAGGAGGCGGAAGTTCTTCAGGCCCAGCGACTTGTACGCGTCGACGGCCAGGATGATCAGCTCGGCGTCCAGCGCCGGGTCCTCGGCGCCGATGGCCTCGGCACCGACCTGCGAGAAGTGGCGGTAGCGGCCCTTCTGCGGGCGCTCGTAGCGGTAGTACGAGCCCGAGTACCAGAGCTTGACGGGGAGGTTGCCCGCCTTGTGGAGGTTGGCCTCCAGCGTGGCGCGCAGCACGGAGGCGGTGCCCTCGGGGCGCAGGGCGAGGCGCTCCTCGCCGCGCTGGGTGAGGGTGTACATCTCCTTGGTCACGATGTCGGTGGACTCGCCGACGCCGCGGGAGAACAGCTCGACCTGCTCGAAGCCGGGGGTCTCGATGTAGCCGTATCCGGCGCGCTTGAGCGGCGCGGAGATGGCCTCGCGGACGGCCAGGTAGACCGCCGAGTCCGGCGGGGTCAGGTCGTAGGTGCCTCGGGGGGCCTTGAAGGTGCTCACGGAAACTCTCGTCACATTCCTCGTCGCGGAGCCGGGTGCGCGGCTCCTGGGCCGGCGGCCACATCCCGCAGGTACGGGTTGGTGGCGCGCTCCTGGCCGATGGTCGTCTGGGGGCCGTGGCCGGACAGCACCACGGTCGAGTCGTCCAGGGGCAGGCACACACGGGCCAGCGACTGGAGCATCTCGGCGTGGTCACCGCCGGGCAGGTCGGTGCGTCCGATGGAGCCGGCGAACAGCAGGTCGCCCGAGAAGAACACCGAGGGGATCTCGGTCGTCTCGGGCATCCTGAAGGTCACCGACCCCTTGGTATGGCCGGGCGCGTGCGCGACGGAGAACTCCAGCCCCGCGAGTTCCAGCCGGCTGCCGTCGGAGAGCTCCTTGACGTCGTCCGGCTCCCCCACCGTGAGCTCGCCCATGAGGCGCTGCCCGATGGAGCGGCCCATGGCCTTCTCCGGGTCGCTCATCATGTAGCGGTCGGCGGGGTGGATCCAGGCGGGGACGTCATGGGCGCCGCACACCGGGACGACCGAGGCGACGTGGTCGATGTGGCCGTGGGTGAGGACGACGGCGACGGGCTTGAGCCGATGCTTCTTGAGCGCTTCCTCGACGCCCTGGGCCGCCTGGTGGCCCGGGTCGATGATCACGCACTCCTCGCCGGCGGCGGGGGCGACCAGATAGCAGTTGGTCCCCCAGGCCCCGGCGGGGAACCCGGCAATGAGCACGTTCGTCCTTAATGATCGGCGAGTTCTTGCAGGCGGTCTTGCAGGCGGTCTTTCCGGTGGACGCCCCCGGGCGGGGACACCCGACCGCCTCAGAGCCTACCGGCGGCACTCCCGCCACGGCGAACCCGTATACGGTACGGGCGACACTTGCGATTCGTGGCTCATGACATGCACAGCGACGGCACGAGGAGAGGACCCGGTGGTCACTAACGAGCAGCGGCGGCGCCAGCTCGCCCGGGAGAAGTTCGAACGGCAGCAGCAGCGCCGCGAGGCGACCCGCCGCAAGGCCCACCGCAGGAACGCGGTGATCGCCGCCGGGGTCGCCGTGGTGCTGGCCGCGGGCGCGACCGCGTACGCCACCGGCGCCCTGGTCGACGACAAGAAGAAGGACACCGCCGCCGACGCCGCCCCCACGCCGAAGAAGGGTCCGGACCCCTGCGCGAAGCCCGCGCCGGGCACGCCGTCCGCCAAGACGTGGAAGTCCGAGCCGGAGATGACGGTCGACAAGTCGGCGTCATACGCGATGAACCTCACGACCACGTGCGGCACCATCGACCTCAAGCTCGACGCCGCGAACGCCCCGCACACGGTCAACTCCTTCGCCTTCCTGGCGAAGGAAGGCTTCTTCGACCACTCGAAGTGCCACCGGCTGACCACCGCCGGGATCTACGTCCTGCAGTGCGGCGACCCCAAGGGCACCGGCCAGGGCGGCCCCGGCTACACGATCGAGGACGAGAACCTCAAGGACTCGAAGCTCAAGGGGAACGTCTACCCCGCGGGCACGGTCGCGATGGCCAACACCGGCCAGCCGCACACCGGCGGCAGCCAGTTCTTCCTCGTCTACCAGGACAGCCAGCTGCCGCCGCAGTACACGCCGTTCGGCACCATCGGCGCCGAGGGCATGAAGACGCTGAAGAAGATCGCCGCCGCGGGTGAGCAGTCCGGGGCCGGCGACGGCGCGCCGAACGCCACCGTCGTCATCGACAAGGCGGCGGTGACCGGAAGCTGACGCCCGTACGGCGAAATTTCGGTCGCGCGGGATACGGACAGCCGGGCCGCCGTTCGCCTATGTTGGCGTTGTGTAGGGTGCCTGCTCCGACGGTTCTGCGCACCCGAACGATCAAGCCCGTCGGACCGGCCAGGGCGCGGCCCTGCCCGGCAACAACTGTGGACGATGCGCGCGGGCCGCGACGACGGCCCCGCCATCATGTGGAGGAGGCGCTGTGAGCAGCGACCCGTGGGGCCGCGTCGATGAGACGGGCACCGTGTACGTGCGTACCGCCGACGGCGAGCAGGTCGTCGGCTCGTGGCAGGCGGGGTCCCCGGAGGAGGCCCTGGCTTACTTCGAGCGCAAGTACGAGGGCCTGGTCGTCGAGATCGGCCTCCTCGAGCGGCGGGTGAAGACCACCGATCTGTCGGCCAAGGACGCGATGGCCGCGATCGATCACATCCGCACCCAGGTCGACGAGCACCATGTGGTGGGCGACCTGAACGCGCTGCGGGAGCGGCTGGACAAGCTGGTCGCCACCGTCGAGACGCGCCGTGAGGAGCGCAAGGCGGCGAAGGCCAAGCAGTCCGAGGAGGCCCGTACGGCCAAGGAGTCCCTGGTCGCCGAGGCCGAGGAGCTGGCGGCGAGCGAGCAGTGGCGCTCGGCCGGCGAGCGGCTGCGCGCCCTGGTGGACACCTGGAAGGGCCTGCCCCGGCTGGACCGCAAGACCGACGACGAGCTGTGGCACCGCTTCTCGCACGCCCGGTCGGCGTTCTCCAAGCGGCGCAAGGCGCACTTCGCCTCGCTGGACGCGCAGCGCGAGGAGGCCCGCAAGGTCAAGGAGAAGCTGGTCGCCGAGGCCGAGTCGCTCTCGGGCTCGACGGACTGGGGTCCGACGGCCGCGCGCTACCGCGACCTGATGGCCGACTGGAAGGCCGCCGGGCGCGCCCAGCGCGAGGCGGAGGACGAGCTGTGGGCCCGTTTCCGGGGCGCCCAGGACGTCTTCTTCCAGGCTCGCGGCCATGTCTTCGCCGAGCGCGACGCGGAGCAGTCCGGCAACCTCACGCTCAAGGAGGAGCTGGTCGTCGAGGCCGAGAAGCTGCTCCCGGTGACCGATCTGAAGGCGGCCCGGGCCGCGTTCCGTTCGATCAACGAGCGCTGGGAGGCCATCGGCCATGTGCCGCGCGACGCCCGCCCGAAGATCGAGGGCCGGATGCACGCGGTCGAGCGGTCCATCCAGGAGGCCGAGGAGTCCGAGTGGCGGCGTACGAACCCGGAGGCGCGGGCCCGTGCGGCCGGGCTGACGGGTCAGCTCCAGGCCGCCGTCGACAAGCTCCAGGAGCAGGTCGACAAGGCGCGCGCCGCGGGCAACGACGCCAAGGCGAACAAGCTCTCGCAGGAGCTGGAGGGCCGCAAGGCGCTGCTGGACCAGGCTCTGAAGGGTCTTGAGGAGTTCGGCGGCTGATCTCGGCCCGCCACGAAGTAAGAAGTAAGGGGCTCCGGCTATTGCCGGAGCCCCTTACTCATGTGCGGCTTACGGCCTGCGGGCCGACGTCACGCGGTAGACGTCGTAGACGCCCTCCACACCGCGGACGGCCTTGAGCACATGCCCCAGGTGCTTCGGGTCGCCCATCTCGAAGGTGAAGCGCGAGGTGGCCACCCGGTCGCGGGAGGTCTGCACGGCGGCCGACAGGATGTTGACGTGCTGGTCGGACAGCACCCGGGTGACGTCCGAGAGCAGCCGGGAGCGGTCCAGCGCCTCCACCTGGATGGCGACGAGGAAGACCGACGACTGCGTCGGCGCCCACTCCACGTCGAGGATCCGCTCGGGCTGCTGCGAGAGCGAGTCGACGTTGACGCAGTCCGCGCGGTGCACGGAGATGCCGTTGCCCCGGGTGACGAAGCCGATGATCGGGTCGCCGGGGACGGGCGTACAGCAGCGGGCCAGCTTCACCCACACATCGTCGACGCCCTTGACGACCACGCCCGGGTCGGCGCTCGAGCGCCGCTTGGAGCGGCCGCGGATGGGCGCGGCCTCCTCGATGTCCTCGGTGGCCGCGTCCTCGCCGCCGAGGGCCTGGACGAGCTTCTGCACCACGCCCTGCGCCGCGACATGGCCCTCGCCGATGGCGGCGTAGAGGGAGGAGATGTCGGGGTAGCGCATCTCGTGCGCGAGGGTGACCAGCGAGTCGCCGGTGAGGATCCGCTGGATCGGCAGGTTCTGCTTGCGCATGGCGCGCGCGATGGCGTCCTTGCCCTGCTCGATGGCCTCGTCGCGGCGCTCCTTGGAGAACCAGGCGCGGATCTTGTTGCGGGCGCGCGGGGACTTGACGAAGCCCAGCCAGTCGCGGGAGGGGCCGGCGCCGGTCGCCTTGGAGGTGAAGACTTCCACCAGGTCGCCGTTGTCGAGGGTCGACTCCAGCGGGACGAGCCGTCCGTTGACCCGGGCGCCTATCGTGCGGTGGCCGACCTCGGTGTGGACGGCGTAGGCGAAGTCGACGGGGGTGGCGCCCGCCGGGAGCGCTATGACATCGCCCTTGGGCGTGAAGACGAAGACCTCGTTGCGCGAGAGGTCGAAGCGCAGGGACTCCAGGAACTCGCCCGGGTCCTCGGTCTCCTTCTGCCAGTCGAGCAGCTGCCGGAGCCAGGCCATGTCATTGACGGTGTCCTGGTTCTTGCCGGCGTTCTTCGGCACATCCGTACGGATCTTGGAGGCGCCGGCGACGGCCTCCTGCTTGTACTTCCAGTGCGCGGCGATGCCGTACTCGGCGCGGCGGTGCATGTCGAACGTGCGGATCTGGAGTTCGACGGGCTTGCCGCTGGGCCCTATGACCGTCGTGTGCAACGACTGGTACATGTTGAACTTGGGCATCGCGATGTAGTCCTTGAACCGCCCCGGGACCGGGTTCCACCGGGCGTGGACGGTGCCGAGCGCCGCGTAGCAGTCGCGGACGGTGTCGACGAGGACGCGGATGCCCACCAGGTCGTAGATCTCGGCGAAGTCACGGCCCCGCACGATCATCTTCTGGTAGACGCTGTAGTAGTGCTTCGGGCGGCCGGTGACGGTCGCCTTGATACGGGCGGCGCGCAGGTCGGCCTGGACCTCGTCGGTGACGACGGCCAGGTATTCGTCGCGCTTGGGGGCCCGCTCGGCGACGAGACGGACGATCTCGTCGTACATCTTGGGGTAGAGGATCGCGAAGGCGAGGTCCTCCAGCTCCCACTTGATGGTGTTCATGCCCAGCCGGTGCGCCAGCGGGGCGTAGATCTCCAGCGTCTCGCGGGCCTTCTTCTCCTGCTTCTCCCGCTTGAGGTAGCGCATGGTGCGCATGTTGTGGAGGCGGTCGGCGAGCTTGATGACCAGGACCCTGGGGTCCTTGGCCATGGCGACGACCATCTTGCGCACGGTCTCGGCCTGCGCGGCCTCGCCGAACTGCACCCGGTCCAGCTTGGTGACGCCGTCGACGAGCAGGGCGACCTGGTCGCCGAAGTCGCGGCGGAGGTCCTCCAGGCCGTACTCGGTGTCCTCGACGGTGTCGTGCAGCAGGCCGGCCATCAGGGTGGCCGGATCCATGCCCAGCTCGGCGAGGATCGTGGTGACGGCGAGGGGGTGGGTGATGTAGGGGTCGCCGCTCTTGCGCTTCTGGCCGCGGTGCCAGCGCTCGGCGACCTGGTAGGCCCGCTCGATCTGGCGCAGCGTGCCGGCGTCGGCCTTCGGATCGTTTCCGCGCACGATGCGCAGCAGCGGCTCGAGGACGGGGTTGTACGGGCTGGAGCGCTGGACGCCGAGGCGGGCGAGGCGGGCGCGGACGCGGCTGGAGGAGCCGGGCCGGGGCGCGGGGCCCTGCGGGGGCGTGGGGCGCGCCGGGACCGGGGCCGCCGCCGGCTGGGGCCGGGTGGTGGGCTGCTGGGCGGCCTTGTGCTGCGGGGTGCCCGCGGTCTGCGGACGGCTCCGCTCCCCGTCCGTGCCCCGGTCGGGCCCGTCCGTGCCGTCCGGGCGGCCGGAGGGCGTGCCCGTGACCGCCGCGGCCTCGGGAGACGGCTTCTTGTCCTCGTGAGCGGCGGTGAGCGGCTGGACCTCGTCTGGCAAGAGCACTCCTCATGCGTACCGGCCCCCCGTTCAGGTCCGGACTGCCATGGTATCGATCCCGGCCACCGGACCGCCGCGCACGGGGCGCCAACTGGAACAACAGCGGCGGGCACCGGGGACTTCCCCGGTGCCCGCCGTAGCGTCGTGCCCACCCGTCGCCGGGTGGCTCAGACGGTGATCAGCGCCTCCAGGGGCGCGCCGTCGAGGGCGGGCTCCAGACGGGCGCGGCCCGGCAGGAAGCCCAGCTCCATCAGCACCGCGACGCCCGCGACCTGGGCGCCGGCGCGCCGGATCAGCTTCAGCGACGCCTCGGCCGTGCCGCCGGTGGCCAGCACGTCGTCGATGACGAGGACGCGGTCGCCGGCGACGAGCGCGTCGGCGTGCATCTCGATCTCGGCGGTGCCGTACTCCAGGTCGTACGACTGGGCCAGGGTGGCGCCGGGGAGCTTGCCCGCCTTGCGGACGGGGACGAAGCCCAGGCCGGCGCGGACGGCGACCGGGGCCGCCAGGATGAAGCCGCGGGCCTCCAGGCCGACGACCTTGGTGGCGCCGTGGCGCTCACAGAGCCCGGCGAGGGCGTCGGTGAGCGCGGCGAACGCCTCGGCGTCGGCGAGCAGCGGGGTGATGTCCTTGAACATCACGCCCGGCTTCGGGTAGTCCGGCACGTCGACGATGCGGCTGAGCAGCAGCTCACGCAGCTCCTGCGGGGCGCTCATCGGCGCTTCCCCGAGGGACGGCCGCCGTGGCCGCGGCTCTGGCGGCGCTGGGTGACGACCCCGGCGGGGGAGGCGTCCTCCGGCTCCTCGTCGTCCTCGCCGGACGGCTCGCGGTCCTCGACCGCCCCGCCCGCCTCGGCCTTGGCGGCGTCGGCGGCACGGCGGGCGCGCACCCGCTTGGCCAGGGCCTTCATCTGCGGCTCGCGCTCCTTGAGGTCGGCGACCAGCGGAGTGGCGATGAAGATCGAGGAGTAGGCGCCGGCCGCGAGGCCGACGAACAGGGCGAGCGAGATGTCGTTGAGCATGCCCGCGCCGAGGAAGCCGCCGCCGATGAACAGCAGGCCGGCGACCGGCAGCAGCGCGACGACCGTGGTGTTGATCGAGCGCACCAGGGTGCCGTTGAGGCTGCGGTTGGCGACCTCGCTGTAGGTGAAGCGGGTCTGCTTGGTGAGGTCCTTGGCGCTCTCCTTCAGACCGTCGAAGACGACGACGGTGTCGTAGAGGGAGTAACCGAGGATCGTCAGCAGACCGATCACGGTGCCCGGGGTGACCTCGAAGCCGACGAGCGCGTAGACGCCGACGGTGATGGTGAGGTCGTGGACCAGGGCGATCAGCGCGGCCACCGCCATTCGCCATTCGAAGGCGATGGCCAGGTAGATGACCACGAGGATCATAAAGATGCCGAGGCCCGTCCAGGCCTTGTTGGCGATCTCGTCACCCCAGCTGGGACCGACGATGTCGGTGTTGACCTTGTTCAGGTCGACGTCCAGCTTCTTGGCCAGCGCTTCCTGGGTCTTGCGGGACTGCTCGGGGGTGAGGTCGCTGACCTGGACGCGCAGCGTCTTGTCGCCGAGCTTCTGGACGAGCGCGGGGTGACCCGAGATGTCCTGGGCCGTCTTGCGGGCGGTCTCGGCCGAGACCGAGGTCTTGGGGGTGGTGAAGACCGCGCCGCCGGAGAACTCGATGCCGAAGTTCAGACCACGCACCGCCAGGCCGACGATGGCCGTGATGGTGATCAGGATCGAGATGCCGTACCAGATCTTCCGCTTGGCCACGAAGTCATAGCCGACCTCGCCGCGGTAGAGCCGGGCGCCGAGAGTGCCGAGTCGCGACATCTCACGCCTCCTTCGGGTCGACGGTGGCGGAGGGACGGCGGCGGGAGGCCCGCAGCGGCGGCTTGGCGCCGAGCCGCTGGGGGTCCAGACCGGACCACGGGTGGCCGCTGGCGAAGAACTTGCGGCGGGCGAGGATCGTCATGAGGGGCTTGGTGAAGAGGAAGACCACGACGACGTCGAGGAGCGTGGTCAGGCCAAGGGTGAACGCGAAGCCCTGCACCTTGCCGACGGTGACGATGAAGAGCACCGCTGCGGCGAGGAAGGAGACGAAGTCCGAGACGAGGATCGTGCGGCGGGCGCGCGGCCAGCCGCGCTCGACGGCGGGACGCAGGGTGCGGCCCTCGCGGATCTCGTCGCGGATGCGCTCGAAGTAGACGATGAACGAGTCGGCGGTGATGCCGATGGCGACGATGGCGCCGCAGACGGCCGGCAGGTTCAGCGCGAAGCCGATGGCCGGGCCGAGCAGGACCATGATCGTGTAGGTGAGCACGGCGGAGCACGCGAGGCTCGCGAGGGCGACGAGCGCCAGACCGCGGTAGTAGATCACCAGGTAGAGGATGACGAGGGCGAGGCCGATGGCACCGGCGATCAGGCCGGC
Source organism: Streptomyces hesseae (assembly GCF_031845785.1). NCBI lineage: Bacteria > Bacillati > Actinomycetota > Actinomycetes > Kitasatosporales > Streptomycetaceae > Streptomyces > Streptomyces hesseae. Next base: position 87,712 of record NZ_JAVRFI010000006.1, on the reverse strand, counting down.
CCGCAGCTGCTCACCGCCGAGCGCGGCGGTCACCGTCTGCTCGGTGACGACGTCGAAGGAGAGCGGCAGGGCGCCGTAGGACAGCACGTTGGCGAGGTCCTGGGCGCTCTGCTGGGTGAAGCCGCCGGAGATCTCCGCCTGGCCGCCGACGATGGAGGTGCTCACGGACGGGTCGGAGACGACCTCGCCGTCGAGGACGATCGCGAACTGGTTCTGCGGCGACGGCTTGCCGGCCAGCTGGCCGGTGACCTGGGCGAACTTCTTGGCGCCGGAGGAGTCGAACTTCAGCTGGACGAGCCAGCCCTTGCCGCCCTGGGCGTCGAAGACGGCGTTGGCGTCCTTGATGGACGCGCCCTCCACGGCCACCGGGCCGAGGATCTCCTTGACGGAGCCGTCCTTGCGGCACGCGACGATGGGGTCGCTGGGCTTGGCGAAGGACGCGGCCTCGTTGGCCTTGGAGCGGCTCTCCTTGGTGGAGCAGTCCAGGGCGTCGAACTGCTTCTGGAGGGCGGCCATGTCACCGGCGGCCGGCGTGGGCGTCGGGGTGGGCGCCTTCTTGTCGTCCTTCTTGGCGTCCTTGGCGTCCTTGGCGTCGTCCTTCTTGCCGTCGGACGCGGTGGCCTGCGGGGTCGGCGTGCCGTCGGCCTTGAGGGCGTCGGTCACGGGACGGCCCTGAGGGCCGGCGGACGTGGAGGGCGAGCCGGAAGGCTTGCTCTTGTCGGCGGACTTGTCGCCGGACTTGTCGGCTGACTTGTCTGCGGACGGGTCGCTCTTGCCCTTGTCGGCCGAGGAGCCGGGCGTCGGCTGGGGCGCCTTGACACCGGCGGTCGCGGTGAGGACGGGCCGGAAACCGAGCTGAGCGGTGGTGCCGACCTGCTGGCGAGCCTGCTTCGCGTTCGTCCCCCGGGGGATGTTCACGATGATGTGCTTGCTGCCCTGCGTCTGGACCTCGGCCTCGGTCACACCAAGACCGTTGACACGCCGCTCGATGATGCCGACGGCGGTGTCCATATTGGTCTTGTTGATCGCGTTGGGCTTGCCCGGCTGGTTCTTGGCCTCCAGCGTGAAACTGGTGCCGCCCGCGAGGTCGATGCCCAACCGCGGTGTGGTGTGCCCGGAGGCGAACATCCCCCCGGTGAGCGCCACCATGGCGATCAGGATCAGGGCCAGGACTCGTCCCGGCCTGCCCTGGCCGCCCGGGGACCTGCGGCCCTTCTTCGGTGCTGCCACCTTGTCGTTTCTCCCTGTCCAACCGCCGGGCGTCGGGTGTTCGCCGGGCGGCCACGAAATGATGTGGGGACCTGCCCCCGCCGGAGCCTAGACCGTAACGGAACCGCGGCGCACCGCTCAGTGGGTGCTCCGCGGTTCCGGAGAAGGGCTACTTGGCGTCGGTGTCGCCGTCCCGCTTCGCGTCCTTGTCCTTCGGCTCGGTCGCCTCGCCGGACTTCTCGGCCCCCGCCTCGGCGTCCTTGGCCTCGTCCGCGGCCGGAGCGGCGTCCTTGCCGAGGTCGATCTTCTTCTCGACCGGGGGCTCGCCGGCCTCTACGGCTTCGGTGAGCGAAGAGGCGTCGTCGGGCACGACCGGGGTCTCCTCCGGCTCCAGGCCGTGGACGATGCGGTTGTACTCGCTGTCCTCCAGGACGGCGCCGATGGCGTTCTTCGCGTAGATGGCGTGGACGCCCGGGGCGACCTCCAGGAGAACCGTGTCGTCGTGGATCTCCTTGACGGTCGCGTACATGCCGCCGATCGTCCGGACACCGGTACCCGGCTGCATCTGGTCGCGCATCTGGACGGCCTGGCGCTGCTTGTTCTTCGCCGAGCGGGTCATCAGGAACATGGCCCCGATGAGCACGATGAACGGCAGGAGAGTCACGATATTCACGGGACGGGGATTCCTTCACACGACCGCTGGGGAAACGGCCTGGTCTACGGGGGTGGTATGCCGCACAATACGGGCGGCATCGGCGGAGTCTAAGCGAGTCCGCGCCTATGGAACAACGCCCAGCATGGCACCGGGGTTCCTGACCGGACCAGCCCCCGCGCCGTCACTCCCCGAAGAGACCCCGCTGGCCGGGGCCCCCGCCCTGCTGCGGCGGCACCAGCCCGAGGTGCGCCCAGGCCGCCGGCGTGGCGACCCGGCCCCGGGGCGTACGGGCCAGCAGCCCCTCCCGGACCAGGAAGGGCTCGGCGACCTCCTCGACCGTCTCGCGCTCCTCCCCCACGGCCACGGCCAGGGTGGACAGCCCGACGGGACCGCCGCCGAAGAGCTTGAGCAGCGCCGTGAGCACGGCCCGGTCCAGCCGGTCCAGGCCGCGGCCGTCCACCTCGTACACCTGGAGGGCCTGGGCGGCGATCTCCTGGGTGATCACACCGTCGGCCTTGACCTGCGCGTAGTCGCGGACGCGGCGCAGCAGGCGGTTGGCGATTCGGGGCGTGCCACGGGAGCGGCCGGCGATCTCGGCGGCGCCCTGGTCCTCCAGCTCGACGTCGAGGAGCCGGGCGGAGCGGTGGACGACGCGCTGGAGCTCGGCGGGCGAGTAGAACTCCATGTGGCCGGTGAACCCGAAGCGGTCGCGCAGCGGGGGCGGCAGCAGGCCGGCCCGGGTGGTGGCGCCGACGAGGGTGAAGGGCGGCAGCTCCAGGGGGATGGCGGTGGCACCGGGGCCCTTGCCGACGATGACGTCGACGCGGAAGTCCTCCATGGCCATGTAGAGCATCTCCTCGGCGGGCCGGGACATGCGGTGGATCTCGTCGAGGAAGAGGACCTCGCCCTCGGTGAGGGAGGAGAGGATCGCGGCCAGGTCGCCGGCGTGCTGGATGGCGGGGCCGGAGGTGATGCGGATGGGGGCGCCCATCTCGGCCGCGATGATCATCGACAGGGTGGTCTTGCCGAGGCCGGGGGCGCCGGAGAGCAGGACGTGGTCGGCGGTGGCCCCCCGGGCGCGGGCGGCCTTGAGGACGAGGTCGAGCTGCTCGCGGACGCGCTCCTGCCCGATGAACTCGTCCAGGTCCTTGGGCCGCAGGGCGGCCTCGACCGCCTGGTCCTCCCCGTCGGCGACGGTCCCGACGAGGCGGTCGCCGGTGCGGGTGGCAGGTACGGACTCGTCGTCCCAGTTCACGGATGAAACCTCACGGTTGGATGGTGCACATTCAGCCCGTCCGGCGTTTGAGGACCGGGGTCCGGGGCGGAGCCCCGGTTACGGGAAGGGGAGGGTCAGGGGAGAGACCACCGGTCAGCGGGCGCGGTTCAGCGTCTGCAACGCCGCCCGCAACAACTGCCCCACCTGCGGCGTACCACCCTCCGCGGCGACGGCCTCCGCCTGGGGAGCGACCGCCGTCACAGCCTCGTCCGCCTCGCGACTGGCGTACCCCAGCCCCACGAGCGCCGCGTGCAGCTGATCCCGCCACCCGGCCACAGCAGTGGACACCGCTGTGGTCGAGGAGCCAACGGGCTCACCCAGCCGACCGCTGAGCTCAAGGAGCAGCTTCTGCGCCCCCTTCTTCCCGATGCCCGGCACGGCCGTGAGCGCCTTCTCGTCCCCGGCGGCGAACGCCCGCCGCAGCGCGTCCGGCGTGTGGACGGCCAGCATGGCCTGGGCGAGGCGGGGGCCCACCCCGCTGGCGGTCTGGAGGAGCTCGAAGGTCTGCCGCTCGTCGTCGTCGGCGAAGCCGTAGAGCGTCAGGGAGTCCTCGCGGACGACGAGGGACGTCGCGAGTCTGGCGGGCTGCCCGACCTTCAGCCGGGCGAGGGTGCCCGGGGTGCACTGGACGGCCATGCCGATGCCGCCGACCTCGACGACGGCGGTGTCCGGGGCGAGGGCCGCGACCGGACCGGAGACGAAGGCGATCATCGGGTGCCCTTCGGGATGCGTACGGGGGTGGGGGTGCGGCGGTGGGCGGCCGCGAGCTCCTGCAACCGGTTGGTCGCGGGCGCGCGCCAGATGTGGCAGATGGCCAGGGCCAGGGCGTCGGCGGCGTCGGCCGGTTTGGGCGGCGCGTCGAGCCTCAGCAGTCTGGTGACCATGGCGCCGACCTGGGCCTTGTCGGCCCGGCCGGAGCCGGTGACGGCGGCCTTGACCTCGCTGGGCGTGTGCAGGGCGACGGGGAGCCCGCGCCGGGCGGCGCACAGCATGGCGACCGCGCTGGCCTGGGCGGTGCCCATGACCGTACGGACGTTGTGCTGACTGAAGACCCGCTCGACCGCCACATACTCGGGGCGGTATTCGTCGAGCCACTGCTCGATGCCGCGCTCGATGAGGACGAGGCGGTCGGCCACGTCGGCGTCGGCCGGGGTGCGGACGACGCCCACTCCGGCCATGCGCAGCGGGCGGCCCGCGACGCCCTCCACCACTCCGACGCCGCATCGCGTCAGTCCGGGGTCCACACCCAGTACCCGCATCGCGCCCCTCCCTCCGCTCACCTGCTCGGGCAGGCTATCGGCTACCACTGACAACGGCCGCTCACGCCGACGGGCCGGCGGGACACGTGTCCCGCCGGCCCGTCGGCCGACCGCAGCCGGAACGCTTACGCGTCGACCTTGGCCATGACCTCGTCGGAGATGTCGAAGTTGGCGAAGACGTTCTGGACGTCGTCGCTGTCCTCGAGCGCGTCGATCAGCTTGAAGATCTTGCGGGCGGCCTCTTCCTCGAGCTCCACCTGCATGGTGGGCACGAAGTTGGCCTCGGCCGAGTCGTAGTCGATGCCGGCCTCCTGGAGGGCGGTGCGGACCGCGACCAGGTCGGTGGCCTCGCTGAGGACCTCGAAGCTCTCGCCGAGGTCGTTGACCTCTTCGGCGCCGGCCTCCAGGACCGCGCCGAGGACGTCGTCCTCGGAGAGCTCGCCCTTGGGGACGATGATGACGCCCTTGCGGTTGAACAGGTACGACACCGAGCCCGGGTCGGCCATGGAGCCGCCGTTGCGGGTCATGGCGACGCGCACGTCGGAGGCGGCGCGGTTGCGGTTGTCGGTGAGGCACTCGATGAGCACGGCGACACCGTTGGGGCCGTAGCCCTCGTACATGATCGTCTCGTAGTCGGCGCCACCGGCTTCGAGGCCGCCACCGCGCTTGACCGCGGAGTCGATGTTCTTGTTCGGGACCGACTGCTTCTTCGCCTTCTGGATGGCGTCGTAGAGCGTCGGGTTGCCCTCGATGTCGACGCCGCCCATGCGGGCCGCGACCTCGATGTTCTTGATCAGCTTCGCGAAAAGCTTGCCGCGCTTGGCGTCAATCACGGCCTTCTTGTGCTTCGTCGTAGCCCATTTAGAGTGGCCGGACATCTCGCCTGTCTCCTTCGCGTAACCAAATTCAGAACGAACGACAGAGATCCTACCGGGATCTCAGGAGCGGGTGGCGCGGACCATCTTCACAAACAGTTCATGGACTCGGTGGTCGCCCGTGAGCTCCGGATGGAAGGACGTGACCAGCACATTTCCCTGCCGGACGGCGACGGTGTGGCCGTTGTGGACGGCGAGGATCTCGGCCGCGGCGCCGACGGACTCGACCCAGGGGGCGCGGATGAAGACGCCCTCGACCGGGCCGCCCTCGATGCCGGCCACCTCGACCGACGCCTCGAAGGACTCGTTCTGCCGGCCGAAGGCGTTGCGGCGCACGATCATGTCGATGCCGCCGAGGGTCTCCTGGTCCTCACGGCCGTCCAGGATCTTGTCGGCGAGCATGATCATGCCGGCGCAGGTGCCGTAGACGGGCATCCCGGCCCGGACGCGCTCGCGCAGCGGCTCCAGCAGACCGAAGATCACCGCGAGCTTGGACATGGTGGTGGACTCGCCGCCGGGTATGACCAGGCCGTCGACCTCGGCGAGCTCCTCGGGCCGGCGCACGGGCCGGGCGAGGGCGTCGGCCGAGGCCAGGGCCACGAGGTGTTCACGGACGTCGCCCTGGAGGGCGAGGACGCCGATGGTGGGGGTGGACACGATGGGTCTGCCTCTCGGGTCGGGGACGGCGGGCCGGTGGGGCGGGCCGGTGGGCCGCACCCTCCGGCCGCCGGTGGTACGCCCGGTGGGCGGCCCGCATGTCGTCGCGGACCGCCCACCCGGGATGAACGTGTGCTACCAGCCGCGGTTGGCGTAGCGCTCGGCCTCGGGCAGGGTGTCGCAGTTGATGCCGACCATGGCCTCGCCCAGGTTGCGGGAGGCGTCCGCGATGATCTTCGGGTCGTCGTAGAAGGTGGTGGCCTTCACGATGGCGGCGGCGCGCTTGGCCGGGTCGCCGGACTTGAAGATGCCGGAGCCGACGAAGACGCCCTCGGCGCCCAGCTGGCGCATCAGCGCGGCGTCGGCCGGGGTGGCCACGCCACCGGCGGAGAACAGCACGACCGGCAGCTTGCCGAGCTCGGCGACCTCCTTGACCAGCTCGTAGGGGGCGCGCAGCTCCTTGGCGGCGGCGAAGAGCTCGTGGTTGTCGAAGCCGCGCAGCTTGGCGATCTCGTTCTTGATCTGGCGCAGGTGGCGCACGGCCTCGACGACGTTGCCGGTGCCGGCCTCGCCCTTGGAGCGGATCATGGCCGCGCCCTCGGCGATGCGGCGCAGGGCCTCGCCCAGGTTGGTGGCACCGCAGACGAAGGGGGTGGTGAAGGACCACTTGTCGGAGTGGTTGACCTCGTCGGCCGGGGTGAGGACCTCGGACTCGTCGATGTAGTCGACGCCGAGGGACTGGAGGACCTGGGCCTCGACGAAGTGGCCGATGCGGGACTTGGCCATGACCGGGATGGAGACGGCGTTGATGATGCCCTCGATCATGTCCGGGTCGGACATCCGGGCCACGCCGCCGTCCTTGCGGATGTCGGCGGGCACCCGCTCCAGAGCCATGACCGCGACCGCGCCGGCGTCTTCGGCGATCTTCGCCTGCTCCGGGGTGACGACGTCCATGATCACGCCGCCCTTGAGCTGCTCGGCCATGCCGCGCTTGACGCGCGCGGTGCCGGTCTCCGGAGTCTGGGGCGTGCTGGGGGTGGACACGATGTGACCTCGCTATCAAGGGCCGGTGATGCTGCATCGTCATCAAACCGGCGTGCGAGGCACGGGAAAAAGGGCCAATCCGGGGTCAGTGGCCTGCCCGGTCGGCCAGGGCGGCCGGAGGCTCATCGTCCATCTCGAAGGCCATCGGGAAGGGGGCGTGGCCGGCCAGCCGGAACCAGCGCACCTTGCGGTGCCGGCGCAGCGCCCGGGCCGCCCGTACCGAGTCGTTGTGGAACCGGCGGGCCATGGGCACCCTGCGGACCGCCTGGGTCAGCTCGGCCAGCGACTCCTCGCCGCCGGGCGCCTGCCGTACGGCCTCCACCTGCGGGACCTCGGCGAGGACGGCCCGCAGCGCCTGGCTGAGCTCGCTCTCGGCGACCTCGCGGTGCTCCTCCTCGGCCTGCCGGGCCGCGTGGGCGGCCTGGTACATCACCATCGAGGCGGCCGGATCGAGGATCCCGGCGGTGGCGAGCTCCTGGGCGACCGAGGCGCGCCGCAGCAGCTGGGCGTCCAGGGCCGCGCGGGCGGCGTCGATGCGGCTGTGCAGCCGGTCCAGCCGGCCCGCGGTCCAGCTCAGGTAGACGCCGATGACGACCAGGGCGGCCGCGATCCAGATCAGTGTGGTCACGCCGGGTCACGTTACCGTCCGGCTCCCGGGCGGATGCCCGGCAGGCGCCGGAGGTCTCCACCCGGGGGTGGAGGGCGGGGTGGAGGCGGCGGTCGGGAAACCCGCCCTGGCTCCGATCCGTCTCCACCCGCCCGGCTCCTAACGTCGAAGCAGATCGCCGGATCGCCGCGCCGGACCGTACCGGCCGGCCTCGCCGCCGAACCGCTGGAGGCATCTCATGGACCGAATGGAATCGCGTGGCGCGCGCCCCGCGCGGGCGCTGCTCGTGCCCCTCGCCATCAGCGTCGCGCTGCCTCTCGCCGTGTACTACGCGCTGCGCGCCCACGGCACCGCCCAGTGGCAGGCCCTGCTGCTGAGCAGCGCCATACCGGCGGCGCACGCGCTGGTCACGGCGGTGGTACGGCGGCGGGCCGAGGTCTTCGACCTGCTGATCGTGGCGCTGCTCGCGGTGTCGGCGCTGACGTCGCTGATCAGCGGCAGCCCCCGGGTGCTGCTGCTGAAGGACGCGGGGCTCCCGGCGGTCCTGGGGATATGGATCGCGGGGACCTTGTTCGCGGCACGGCCCTTCGCCTTCCAGTTCGGGCGCCGGCTGAGGGGCCCGGCGGCGGAGGAGGAGGCCGAGCGCCTCTGGGACGGAATGCCGGAGTTCCGGGCGGCGCTGCGGGGGCTGACGGTGCTGTGGGGCGGGATCGAGCTGCTCGACGCCGCGCTGAGCACGGTGGAGGCGCTGTCGCTGCCGGTCGATGTGGTGCCGGTGCTCGGCAGGTTCCAGTCGATCGGCCTGATCGCCTTGATCGTGGCCGTCACGATCAGGCGCAGCCGCGGCTTCCAGGCCCGCTATGGGATGGGCCTCTTCGGGGCCCGGCCTGCGGGGGCACCGACCGCCGAGGAGATACCGGGCCGGGTCGGGGCCTGACGGGGGGGACGGACCCGGTCGGACCGCCTACGGGGGTGGCGATCCGGCCGGGTCGCACCGGACACCACCGGGCCGGTACCCGTGCCCCGTAAGGGGCGCGGGGCAGTGTCGATATGCGGCTGCCGCCGCGTGGGCGCGACCAGCCCCCACTGGCCCGCAGGGGTGGGCACCGGGCCGCGCTGCCGCGAACCGCTCAGTCCCGGGCGAGCCCGAAGCGCGCGCGGAGGCTGGTGCGTTCGTCGGCGGCCACCGAGGCCGCGCCGGCCGTGACCGTCTCGTAGACGGCCAGGATGTCGGCGCCGACGGTCGACCAGTCGAAGCGGCGGACGTGCCGGCTGCCCCGCTCGCTCAGCTCCGACCGCCGGGCGGGGTCGGCCAGCAGCCGCAGGGCCGCGTCGGCGAGGGCGTCCGCGTCCTCGTTGGCGAAGAGCTCGCCGGCCGCTCCCTGGTCGAGGACCTGTGTGAACGCGTCCAGGTCACTGGCGAGGACGGGCGCCCCGGCCGACAGCGCCTCGACGAGAACGATGCCGAAGGACTCGCCACCGGTGTTGGGGGCCACATAGAGGTCGACGCTGCGCAGCAGACGCGCCTTGTCCTCGTCGCTGACCATGCCGAGGAATTCGACGTTGGCGCGCATCTCGGGGGGCAGTCCCGCGACGGCCTCCTCCTCGTCGCCGCGGCCGGCGACGAGGAGCCGGGTGTCCGGGCACTCGGTGAGGATCCTCGGCAGGGCGCGCATCAGCACGGGCAGGCCCTTGCGGGGCTCGTCGATGCGGCCGATGAAGCCGATGGTCCCGCCCTGCCACTCGGGCCTGGGCTCGGCGGAGGCGAAGAAGTCCACGTCGACGCCGTTGGGGATGACGACGGCGTCGCCTCCCAGGTGTTCGACCAGGGTGCGGCGGGCGTATTCGCTCACGGCGATACGCGCGCTGATCTTCTCCAGGGCGGGCTGGAGGATCGGATAGGCCGCGATCATGGCGCGGGAGCGGGGGTTGGAGGTGTGGAAGGTCGCCACGATGGGGCCCTGTGCGGCCCAGCAGGACAGCAGTCCCAGGGAGGGGGAGGTGGGCTCGTGGATGTGGATGACGTCGAAGTCGCCCTCGTGCAGCCAGCGGCGCACCCTCGCGGCGGACAGGAAGCCGAAGTTCAGCCGGGCCACGGAGCCGTTGTAGGGCACGGGGACGGCCCGGCCGGCGGAGACGACGAACGGTGGCAGCGGGGTGTCGTCGTCGGCGGGTGCCAGTACCGACACCTCGTGGCCCAGCCGGATCAGGTGCTCGGCCAGGTCCCGGATGTGGAACTGGACGCCACCGGGGACGTCCCAGGAATACGGGCAGACGATCCCGATCCTCACGGTTTCTCCGTTCCGGAGCTCTCGGCGGGGGGCTGGGGACGCCGGTCGAGATCGGCGAGCCACAGCCGCTGGAGCATGTGCCAGTCCTGGGGGTGTTGGGCGATGCCGGAGGCGAAGGCGTCGGCCAGTCGCTGGGTCATGGCGGCGGCCTTCTCGGTCCGGGTGCCTGTCGTGGGCACCTCGATGGGCTCGTGGATCCGGCCGCGCATCACCGGGGAGCGGTCGTACCAGAGGGTGGCGGGCAGCAGCACGGCGCCCGTCTGGACGGCCAGCACGGCGGGCCCGGCGGGCATCTTCGCCGGTTCGCCGAAGAAGCTGACCTCGATCCCGGAGGAGGACAGATCGCGGTCGGCCACCAGGCAGACCACCCCGCCGGCGCGCAGCCGCCGGGCGAGAGTGCCGAAGGCGCTGCCGCCGGCGTGGGGCAGCACCTCCATACCCAGCCCCTCGCGGTAGGCCACGAAGCGGTCGTAGAGCGTCTCGGGCTTGAGCCGCTCGGCGACGGTGGTGAAGGGCTGGTTCATCGCGGTGGTGAGCCAGGCCCCGGCGAGGTCGTAGTTGCCCATGTGGGGCAGGGCCAGGACGACGCCCCGGCCCGAGGCCAGCGCCTCCTCCAGATTGTGGCGGTCCTGGGGGGCGAATCCGGTGCGGAGGCGCTCCGTGCTCCAGGAGGGCAGCCGGAAGGACTCCATCCAGTAGCGCATGTACGAGCGCATACCCGCCCTGGAGAGTTCGGCGAGCCGGCGCGCGTCCGCGTCGGGGACGACCCGGGCGAGGTTGGCCTCCAGGCGGAGCACGCCCTTGCCGCGCTTCTTCCAGGCCAGGTCGGCGATCCGGCGCCCCAGCTCGGCGGCGACGGGTTCGGGCAGCTTCTTGACCGTGCCCCAGCCGAGCCCGTAGAGGGTGTCGGTCAGCCGTTCCCTCACGCGCCCTCGCCCCCGCCGGCGGCGACGGCGTCCGCCTCGGCGGCCTCGCGGCGTACGGTCACCACGCGCTGGATCAGGGTGACCAGGCTGCCGACGGCCACGATCCACAGGGCGATGGGCAGCAGGATCTCGATATGCGGCACGCCGAACTTGTGGAGGCCGGAGAAGCCGCAGGCCACCAGGGAGATCACCAGGCGTTCGGCGCGTTCGACCAGGCCGTTGACGTTGACGGGCAGGCCGATGCTCTCGCCGCGCGCCTTGGTGTAGGAGACCACCTGGCCGCTGGCGAGGCAGAAGATCGCCACCGCGCACAGCAGGGTGTCGTCGCCGCGTCCCGCGTACCAGAGGGCGAGGCCGCCGAAGATGGCCGAGTCGGCGACCCGGTCGAGTGTGGAGTCGAGGAAGGCGCCCCAGCGGCTGGACCGGCCGAGCTGACGGGCCATATTGCCGTCGACGAGGTCGGAGAAGACGAAAAGGGTGATGACGACCGTGCCCCAGAAGAACTCTCCCTGGGGGTAGAAGACCAGCGCTCCCGCCACCACACCACCGGTACCGATGAGGGTCACCGCGTCGGGGCTGACGCCGAGGCGGATGAGCAGGGCGGCGAACGGCGTGAGAACACGCGTGAAGAACGCACGCGCGTACTTGTTCAGCATGGCCTTCCCGGAGGGTCGTGTGCGGGCCGGATGGTCGGAAGGACACCGGCTGGCCCATCGTAGCCAGGCGGCCGGGGGCCGCCGCGCACACGTCGTGCACCTGGCCCATGGCGCGGGTCACGCCCGGCCCCCGGCGAGGGGCGTGCCGACTGGCGGGTTGCGTTCGCGTGTGCGACGTATGGACGCAGCGTGACCACGGTGGAAAGCTCGAAGGACCGCAGGTGTCGACCGGGAGGCAAGACACATGGGCGAGAAGACGAGTACGCATCCAGGGGCCGCCGGCAGGGCCGTGACGGCCGACCGGCCCGGCAACATCCGGAACGTGGTGCTGGTCGGCCACAGTGGCTCCGGCAAGACGACGCTGGTGGAGGCGCTGGCCCTGGCCACCGGCGCGGTCAATCGCGCGGGCCGGGTCGAGGACGGCGCGGCCGTCTCCGACTACGACGAGATCGAGCACCGCCAGCAGCGCTCGGTACAGCTGTCGCTGGTGCCGGTCGAGTGGGCCGGGATCAAGGTCAATCTGCTGGACACACCGGGTTACGCCGATTTCGTCGGCGAGCTGAGGGCCGGTCTGCGCGCGGCGGACGCGGCCCTTTTCGTCGTCTCGGCGGCGGAGGGCGTCGAGGGCATCACCGGGCCGACCCGGATGCTCTGGGAGGAGTGCGCGGCGGTGGGCATGCCGCGCGCGATCGTGGTGACGCACCTGGAGGCCGCGCGGGCGGACTTCGAGGCGATGACGGAGGCCTGTCGCGCCGCCTTCGGCGGCGACTCCGCCGACAGCGTCCTCCCCCTGTACCTCCCGCACTACGGACAGGAGGGCGGCGACGGTCACCGCCCGGTGACCGGGCTGTCCGGGCTGCTCACCCGGCGGGTCTTCGACTACTCCTCCGGTACCCGAACCGAGTCCGAGCCCGGCGCCGAGGCGCTGCCCGGCATCGAGGAGGCCCGTAACCGCCTCATCGAAGGGATCATCGCCGAGAGCGAGGACGAGACCCTCATGGACCGCTATCTCGGCGGTGAGGAGATCGACGTCAAAACGCTGATCGAGGATCTGGAGCGAGCCGTGGCGCGCGGCAGCTTCCACCCCGTGCTGGCCGCGGCCCCCGCCACCGACGGCGCCCGGCAGGGCCTGGGCACCGTGGAGCTGCTGGAGCTGGTCACCGGCGGCTTCCCCACACCCCCCGAGCGCGCGGTCCCCGTCGTCACCACCCCCGGCGGCGCGGCCCGCCCGGAGCTGGCCTGCGACCCCGACGGCCCGCTCGCCGCGGAAGTGATCAAGACCGCATCGGACCCCTACGTCGGCAGGATCTCCCTGGTCCGGGTCTTCTCCGGCACGCTGCGCCCCGACGAGACCGTGCACATCTCGGGCCACGGCCTGGAGGACCGGGGGCACGAGTCCCATGACGTGGACGAGCGGCTCGGCGCCCTCTCCTCCCCGTTCGGCAAACAGCAGCGCCAGCTCGCCCAGGCCATCGCCGGGGACATCGCCTGCGTGGCCAAGCTCGCCAGCGCCGAGACCGGTGACACCCTCTCCGACCGGGCCGATCCGCTGCTGATGGAGCCCTGGCTGATGCCCGACCCGCTGCTGCCCGTCGCCATCCAGGCGCACAGCAAGGCGGACGAGGACAAGCTCTCCCAGGGCCTGGCCCGGCTGGTCGCCGAGGATCCCACGATGCGGCTGGAGCACAACCAGCACACCCGCCAGGTCGTCCTGTGGTGTCTGGGCGAGGCCCATCGCGACGTGTGCCTGGAGCGGCTGCGCACCCGCTACGGCGTCCAGGTCGACGTGGTGCCCCACAAGGTCTCACTGCGGGAGACCTTCGGCACCCGGGCCGCCGGCCGCGGCCGGCACGTCAAACAGTCCGGCGGGCACGGCCAGTACGCCATCTGCGAGATCGAGGTCGAGCCGCTGCCCGGCGGCTCCGGCATCGAGTTCGTCGACAAGGTCGTGGGCGGCGCGGTGCCGCGCCAGTTCATCCCCTCGGTGGAGAAGGGCATCCGCGCCCAGGCCGCCCGGGGTGTGGCCGCCGGGTATCCGCTGGTGGACGTACGGGTGACCCTCGTCGACGGCAAGGCCCACTCGGTGGACTCCTCGGACGCCGCCTTCCAGACCGCGGGCGCCCTGGCGCTGCGCGAGGCCGCCGCCGAGGCCCGTATCCACCTCCTGGAGCCGGTCGCGGACATCCAGGTCCTCGTCTCCGACGAGTACGTGGGCCCGGTCATGAGCGATCTGTCCGGGCGGCGCGGCCGCGTCGTCGGCACCGAGCAGTCCGGCTCGGGCCGCACCCTCGTCCGCGCCGAGGTCCCGGAGATCGAGATCGGCCGGTACGCGGTGGACCTGCGTTCCCTCTCCCACGGCACCGGCCGGTTCAGCCGCTCCTACGCCCGGCACGAGCCGATGCCCCCACAGGCCGCCGAGCGCATTCGCGAACAGGCGGAGAACGGGGCATAGTTCGCGAGCCGCCCGTATCAACTCGCCTGGTGCGGGCGGCTTTCCGATCTCCCACGACAGCCGGCGCCCCGCCCCGTTACGCTGAGCACGCGACTCATGACACAGGCGGTGGGCGGCAGTCGGGAGCACACCGGCGCACCGGACGCGCACGGTATTGGGGGCGGCAGTGGCAGCAGGGGATCCGTACGACTTCAGCCCGGGGGCACAGATCCCGGTCTCCGGCGGCGCCGGGGCGACCGCGGCGACCCAGGCCCTGGCCTCGGCGGCCTACCGGGACGGCCCGGTCGACGAGCTGCTCAAGGCCAACTCCGACTGGGCCACCTCCGAGGTGAAGAAGGCCCGGATCTCCCTCTTCGAGCCCAACCTCGGCGAGGCCTTCGCGCGCGCCGTGCAGAACCGGATGCTCGGCGGCGGGCGCAAGCCCATCATCCAGTCCTTCGGTCTCGAACCACAGGTCATCGTCGAGCACTGCCTGGCCTCGTCCCGCATCCGCAAGCAGCGCGACGCCAGGCTCACCTTCATCATGGTGGTCTTCGGGCTGCTCTTCCTGCCCGGCGTGCTGCTCTGGCTCGGCGCGTTCCAGCTGCGCCGCACCCTCGCCGGCTCCCAGGACAAGCGCCTCGGGGCCCTCGGCACGGCGCTGCTGATGGGCCTCGCCGTCGTCGCCGCCATCCTCCTGGTCAAGCTGCCGTTCAGCGGCTTCCTCAATCTCTATGTACGCGCGATGGTGATAGCCCCCCTCATCGGCGGTTTCTGGGCCAAGACCGTCTGCGAGCGCACGGCCAAGGACCTGCGCGACCGCTGGACCGGTCTCCTCGACGGCGGCACCGTCGCCGCCAAGATCCCCGAGGCCGTCCCCTCAACGCCGAGCGAGAGCGCCGCCGAACAGCTCCGGCTGAACCTCGCGAAGCTCTCCGCCGAGCAGCGCAGCAATATCGCCTTCTACGCCGGCCCCAAGGGCATCCTCGGGATGGGCACCCGCTGGGGCAGCTGGCAGCTGGCCGAGGACCTCGTCCCCGCCGTCCCCGGGAAGGACATCAACCCCTTCCGCAGCTGGGACATCGTCCGCGCGGTCCACGACCAGCTCAAGCTGCTGGAGCGCACTCCCATCAACACCGGCGGCCTCACCCCGCCCCAGGTCGAGCACTGGGTGGTCTCCCCCATCGGCGAGGGCGCGGGCTCCGTGTCCCGCCCCGGCGGCACCGACGCCTCGTTCCAGATAAGGGGCTCCCAGCTCCAGGAGATCTGCGACAAGCAGCACTTCGGCAGCGGCGACCGCCACTACCTCGGCGTCCAGTTCGTCCTCTGGGACGGCCAGCTGGTCATCACCCTGCTCGTCAATGTCACCGTTCTCCACAAGACGCTGCGCATCGAGGTCACCGGCCACGCCCTCGGCCCCACCCACGGCCTCTTCAACGGCCGCCCCAAGAACCGCACCCAGACCTTCAAGAAGGGTCTGAAGTTCTGGGACACCTACACCCGCACCCTCCCCATCGTGCCGCCCAAGGAAGTCGTCCGGCTCGCCGCCCGGGCGCCCCTGACCTGGTATCCGCCGCTGCTGGAGTACTGGGGCGGCAAGCTGGTGCTCCCCGAGCCCTTCGGGCTGCGCCACGCCTGGGCCGACAAGCCGTGGCGCCACCGCTTCATGGCCGACGACGCCCTGCGCGCGGCCACCCCGGTGCTGCGCGTCGTCCATGAGGCGACGCTGCGCGTCCTCGCCGACAACGGCGTCGACACCGAGCGCTTCGCCAGCCGCGCGGGCAACCTCAGCGGCGCGATCCAGGACCCCACGCCCCGCCAGGCCGACGTCTACAACGCCTGACGGGATACCCCCGAGGCCCCTCGCCGGGCGCACCGGCCCTCCTAACGGAAGATCCCGGTGTGCCCCAGCGAGTAGCGTCCCGGCTGCGGATAGACGGCCAGCCCGTGCGGCCCGTCACCCACCTTGATCCGGGCGATCTGGTGCCCGTCGGTGGTGTCGATCGCGTACACCTCGCTGTTGTAGCGCCCCGAGAGCCACAGCACCTTGCCGTCGGCCGACACCCCGCCCATGTCCGGGCTGCCGCCGTCCGGCAGTTCCCACTTCTTGACCAGTTTGCGGCTGGGCAGGTCCAGCACCGAGATCGAGCCCTCGCCCCGGTTGGAGATGTACATCGACTTGGAGTCACGGCTCACATAGAGACCGTGGGCGCCTTTGCCCGTGGGCATCAGCCAGGGCTCGGTGAACTTGTCCCCGTCCAGCACCCACACCCCGTCGGCGATCATGTCGGCGATGTACCAGGTCCGCCCGTCGGAGGAGATCTTCACATCCTGGGGCATGGCCCCGTCGAAGGGCAGCTTCTGCTTGTCGATCACCTTCATCCTGGCCGTGTCGACCTTCAGCAGCTCGCCCGAGAACTCGCAGGAGACGATGAAGTACCGGCCGTCCGGCGAGAAGTCGGCGTGGTTCACCCCGAGGCAGTCCACGTGCTCCGTCTTCATCCGCTTCATCGTGTGGGCGTCCCGGAAGACCAGCTCGCGGTCCATGGACGCCATCACCACGGCGTACTTTCCGTCCGGCGTGAAGTAGAGGTTGTACGGGTCGTGGACGTCGACCGTCCTGCCCGCCTTGCCGGTGGCCGGGTCGATGGGGGTGAGGGTGTGGCCGCGGTCGTTGTTCACCCAGAGCGTCTTGAGGTCCCAGGAGGGCACGACGTGCTGCGGCTGGTTGCCCACCGGGATGGTCTCGATGACCTTGTACGTCTTGGGGTCGATGACGCTGACCGTGTCGGACTCCGTGTTCGGCACGTACACCCGGGAGGGGAAGTCCTTGACCACCGGTGAGAGGGCGTTCGGACGGTCGGCGGCGTAGAGGTCGTTCGGGTCGAGCAGCGGGGGCATGCCCGGCAGCCCCTCGGGCATCCCCCGGGCCGCGCCCTGGCTGTGCGGGCCCTGCGCGGGGGGCTCGGCGGGGCGGCTGTCGTCGCCTCCCCCGCAGCCGGCCGCCAGCAGGGCGCAGAAGGCGGTGAGCAGGACGGCTCCGCGCGGCCTTCCCGGGCGGGAGGAGGGCGGCCGGAGACGCCGGAGGAGAGAGCCGGACCGGAGGCGTCGAGGACGGTGATGCGGGGTGCGATTCATCGTGTCAGCAACTCCGTAGTCGTCACCGCGCGCAGACCGCGGCGGTGCAGGCCGTCGAGGATCGCGGGCAGCGCGGCCACCGTGCCGGCGTGCCCGAAGTGCAGACTGACGACCGACCCTGGCCGTACCGCGCCCAACACAGTACGCCGGACCGCCTCGGCGCCCGGGTCGGTGAAGTCGAGCGAGTCCACGTCGTACGACAGGATGTGGGGGTATCCGGCCTGGCGCGCCAGCCGTACGACCTGGTCGGTGGCGCGCCGGGCGCGGGACGGCCGGAACCAGCGGCCGATGCCGCCCGTCAGTCTGCGCAGCCGGTCGGCGCACTCGGTGATCTCGGCGTAGGCGGCCTTCGCGGGCATCGAGCAGATGCTCAGGTGCCGCATGGTGTGGTTGCCCAGCTCGTGCCCGCCGTCGAGCACCCGGCGGGCCATCCGGGGCTCGGCGTCCAGCCAGTCGCCGACGGCGAGCACCGTCACCCGGGCGCCGGCCCGCTCGGCCTCCGCGAGCAGGGCGGTCGCCGACTTCGCGTCGCCCCTGCCGTGGAAGGTGAGCGCCACCGCGTGCGCCCGCCGGGGGCCGTGCTCGATCTGCGCGGGCAGCCCGGCCGGCAGCGCGGGCAGGATCAGCGGCGGCCCCGGCAGCGCGGGAGCCCGGGCCGCCGCGCCCCGGCCCGTGCCCCTCGACACGGGTGCGGACGAAGGCGGCCCGGCGGCCGGCCGGTCCCCGCCGCAGCCCACGGCGGCAGTACCGGCAGCCCCGGCCAGGGCGCTGCCCGCGGCCGCGCGCAGCACGGTGCGACGGTGAAGGAAAGTCACCGTCCCATTAGATCTTCTCTAATGTGAATTGGAGTGATTTGCCCGTTTTCGCCGGGACGTGTCCCGTTCGACCGGCGGGAAGGCGGCCCCTGGGCGGGGCGGCCGGCCGGTCAGACGGACGGCCAGACGTCGGCGAGCATCTTCCGGGTGTCCGCGAGGAGTTGGGGCAGCACCTTGGTGTGGCCCACGACCGGCATGAAGTTGGTGTCCCCGCCCCAGCGGGGCACGACGTGCTGGTGCAGATGGGCGGCGATGCCGGCGCCGGCGGTCGAGCCCTGGTTCATGCCGATGTTGAAGCCGTGCGCGCCCGAGGCCGTGCGCAGCGCGCGCATCGCGCGCTTGGTGAACGCCGCGAGCTCGGCGGTCTCCGCCTCGTCCAGCTCCGTGTAGTCGGCGACGTGCCGGAAGGGGACGACCATGAGGTGCCCGCCGTTGTACGGGTAGAGGTTGAGCACGGCGTAGACGAGCTCGCCCCGGGCGACGATCAGTCCGTCCTCGTCGCTCTTCGCCGGGATCGAGCAGAACGGGCAGCCGTCGTCGGCCCCCGGTCCGGTCGGCTTGTTCTCCCCCTGGATGTACGCCATCCGGTGGGGTGTCCACAGGCGCTGAAAGGCGTCCGGCGCCCCCACTCCGAACTGCTGCTCCGGCTCACTCGTCATGATGTGAAGCATATGCGCCCGGGAGGGCGCCTACGCAGAGAGGGGCGGCCCTGATGGGCCGCCCCTTTCGATCCCCCGCCTCGGCGGGGACGCGTCACACCTGAACGCGACGCTCCACCACGTCGACGATCTTCGCGATCGCCTGGTCGCGCGGAATCCCGTTCTCCTGCGACCCGTCGCGGTAGCGGAAGGACACCGTGCCCGCGTTCATGTCGTCGTCACCGACGATGATCATGAAGGGGACCTTCAGCTTCTGGTGGTTCCTGATCTTCTTCTGCATGCGGTCGGACGAGGCGTCGACCTCCACGCGCAGGCCCGCCTTCTTCGCGTCGGCGGCGAACTCCCGCAGGTACTCCACGTGCGTGTCGCCGATCGGGATGCCGACCGCCTGCACCGGGGCGAGCCACGCCGGGAAGGCGCCCGCGTAGTGCTCCAGCAGCACGCCGAAGAACCGCTCGATGGAGCCGAACAGCGCGCGGTGCAGCATGACGGGCTGCTGGCGGGAGCCGTCCGCCGCGGTGTACTCCAGGCCGAACCGCTTGGGCTGGTTGAAGTCCACCTGGAGGGTCGACATCTGCCAGGACCGGCCGATGGCGTCCTTGGCCTGGACGGAGATCTTCGGGCCGTAGTAGGCGGCGCCGCCCGGGTCCGGGACGAGCGGGAGGCCCTGCTTCTCGGCGGCCTCGCGGAGCGCCTCGGTGGCCTCCGCCCAGTCCTCGTCCGAGCCGATGAACTTGTCCGACTCGGGGTCGCGGGTGGACAGCTCGAGCTCGAACTCGTTCAGGCCGTAGTCGCGCAGCAGGTCGAGGACGAAGGTCAGGAGCGTGTCCAGCTCCTGCGGCATCTGCTCCTTGGTGCAGTAGATGTGCGAGTCGTCCTGGGTGAAGCCGCGCGAGCGGGTCAGGCCGTGGACCACGCCCGACTTCTCGTAGCGGTAGACCGTGCCGAACTCGAAGAGCCGCAGCGGCAGCTCACGGTAGGAGCGCCCGCGCGACTTGAAGATCAAGTTGTGCATCGGGCAGTTCATGGCCTTCAGGCGGTAGTTCTGCCCGTCGAACTCGATGGGCGGGAACATGCCCTCCGCGTAGTGCGGCAGGTGCCCGGAGGTCTCGAAGAGGTGCTCCTTCGAGAGGTGCGGGGTGTTCACGAACTCGTAGCCCGCGTCCACGTGCCGCTCGCGGGAGTAGTCCTCCATCACCTTGCGGATCACGCCGCCCTTGGGGTGGAAGACCGCGAGGCCGGGGCCCAGCTCGTCCGGGAAGGAGAACAGGTCCAGCTCGGTGCCGAGCTTGCGGTGGTCGCGCTTCTCGGCCTCGGCGAGGAAGTCCAGGTACGCCTTCAGCTCGTCCCTGGTCGGCCACGCGGTGCCGTAGATGCGCTGGAGCTGCGGGTTCTTCTCGCTGCCCCGCCAGTACGCGGCGGCCTGGCGCATCAGCTTGAAGGCCGGGACGACCCGGGTGGTGGGCAGGTGGGGACCGCGGCAGAGGTCCTTCCAGCACAGCTCGCCGGTCTTGGCGTCCAGGTTGTCGTAGATGGTCAGCTCGCCGGCGCCCACCTCGACGTCCGCGCCGTCGTCGTGCGAGGCGGAGCCCTTGAGGCCGATCAGCTCCAGCTTGTACGGCTCGTCGGCCAGCTCCTCGCGGGCGGCCTCGTCGGTGACCACGCGGCGGGAGAACTTCTGCCCGCGCTTGATGATCTCCTGCATCTTCTTCTCGATGAGCTTGAGGTCATCGGGGTGGAAGGGCTTCTCGACGTCGAAGTCGTAGTAGAAGCCGTCCTTGACCGGCGGGCCGATGCCCAGCTTGGCCTCGGGGAAGAGCTCCTGCACGGCCTGGGCCATGATGTGCGCGGTCGAGTGGCGCAGGATGTTCAGGCCGTCCTCGGAGGAGACCTCGACGGGCTCGATCTCCTCGCCGTCGGCGACGACGTAGGCCAGGTCCTTGAGCTCGCCCGCCACACGCGCGGCGACGATGGTGCGCTCACCGGTGAAGAGGTCGGCGGCAGTGGTGCCCGTCGTCACCACGCGCTCTTCCCGCTCGGAATCGCGTTGGATGATCACACGGACGTCTGACACCGGTCTCTCCTGACATCTGGGGCGCCACAGCGGTCGCTGCGCGCCTGAATCGTACCGAGCCCGGCCACGTGGTCGCTAAATGGTTATGGCTCGTCGGCGGGCTAGTCGGCGTCGCGCCGGTCCCCGAAGAGGTCGAGGTTCTCCTGGAGGTACTTCAGCAGCCGGTCCCGCTCCGCCTCGTCGACCTGGACGGGCAGGACGCCCCGGGCCTCGGCCAGCCGACGGAAGCCGCCCCGGCTCTCCAGCCGCCCGTCGACGGTGACGGGCACCCCGGCCAGGTGGGCGTGGCCGGCGACGCGGTAGTCCTCCTCGTCGAGGGTGATCCGCACCTGGGCGACATCGGCCCCGGCCAGCACCCTCAGCCGCACCACGCCCGCGCCGCCCGGCGTCTCGCGCCGCATCCGCATCACCGTCCCGGTGAGGCGGACGGGCATCGAGGGCTCGTCGCGGATGTAGCGGGCCCCGGCCTCCCGCAGGGCGGGCAGGTCACCGGGCGAGAACTCCACCGGCTCGGGGCGGGCGGCGAAGCCGTACGGCGTCCCCGTCGCGGGCGCCCACTCCACCGCGATCCGGATCCCCTCGGAGCCGCCGACCAGGGTGGCCAGGGCCTGGGTGAGCTCCTGGCAGACCCCGGCCTCCACGGCGGCGTCGAAGGCGTCCATCCGGCCGGTGGCGCGCCGGTAGTCGGTGGCGTCCCGGGCCGCCTGGAGAGCCCTGAGCAGCGCGCCGACCAGCGCGCGGCCGCCCTCGGGGGGCCCGTCGACGGGCACGAAGGCACTCAGCTCCCGCCCGCCGGCCGCGGGCCCGGCGAGCACGGCGGCCAGGGCCGCCTCGGCCTGCCGGCGGCGCCGGGCGCCATGGAACCCGGCCCGGCCCCCGGCGGTCTGGGCGGCGGCCAGCAGCATGGCGCGCGCCCCGGTGCGCAGCCGTTCCTGGGCGCCCCACGCGGCGGCCGGGGCCCGGGTCTCGGGGACCTCCCGCCACCAGCGGATCTCGTCGCTGGGCACCCGCAGCGCGACGAGGATGTCCCGGGCGGAGGGCACGGCGGAGCGCTCCAGCGCGGTGAGGGCCTCGGCGAGCAGATCGGCGCTGTCGGGATAGGCGCGGCTCTCGGGCACGAGGAGGCTGGTGCCGGGCCCGTCGGGGGGCGTCCAGCGGCCGTAGCGCCCGGTCTCTCCCCCGCGCCGCCGCCAGCCGTGGCGGGCGAGCAGGGCGCCGAGGACGGCGGGGTCGGGGTGGTGCGGGGATTCTTCGGTCGGCCGGTGCATCAGGGTCTCCCTCCCGCCCCGACCCGGGTCATGATCTCGCAGAGCGCTCGGTCGTCGAAGACCCGCGAGGTCGGGATCCGCACGGTGGTCCTGTTCCTGCCGGTCACGGGGTGGCCGGCGAGGTTGGTCCAGTAGCAGCAGTGGCGCAGCGCCAGGTGGTCGTGGCCGGCCCGCAGCCAGTCGTCCCTGGCCCGGGGCACGATCATCACGACGAGGATCTTGTGGACCGAGACGGGGGTGCGGGCCAGCTTGACCAGGTGATCGTTGTCGAGGGTGAAGCCGAACGTCCGGGGCGCGCCCGGGCCCGGCGGGCCGGGGGACCGGGGGGCCAGCTGGTAGGTGCTCTTGAGCTGCACCTTGATGGTGACCTCGTCGTCGACTTCATGGCCGGGGGCGCTGTGGCTGACGTGCCAGTCGATGCCGTTGTCGGGGAACGGCTGGGCGAGCGAGCAGCCTGCGGCGGCCGCGACAGCGTGGAGATAGCCGATCTGGAGGGTCTCCATGCAGGCGGTCGTGGCGAGGGTGCCGCGCCGGGCCGTGAGCGGCCCGGCGGGCGGGCGGGTCACGGGGGCGGCCGGGTCGGGCTGAGCGAGCGCCATGTCCGAAAAACCTTCCGGGCTCGCCGGTGCGGGGTGCGTAAAGGGTCGTACATCTGTGTTGTCTCCATACGAACTCCCCGGCAAACAGGGGCGGTTCGGGTACGGGGATGCCCGGGTATCACCAGGCGGGGAGGGGAAACACGCCATGTGTCGGACAAGCGCGAGGAGTTGTGCCATGCCGTGCTGGTTCGAGGGGCCGCTCGCGGCCTTCGACACCGAGACGACCGGGGTGGACGTGGAGCGGGACCGGATCGTCTCGGCGGCCTTTGTGACGCAGTCGCAGCCGGGGGCGGTGCCGGTCATCACCCGATGGCTGGTGAATCCGGGGGTTCCCGTGCCGGAGGAGGCCACCGCGATACACGGGCTGGACGAGGAACATCTGCAACGGCACGGCCGGTGGCCGGCGCCGGTGATGGAGGAGGTCGCCCGGGCCCTGTCGGGTCACGCGGCGCGCGGGACACCCCTGGCGGTGATGAACGCGCCGTTCGACCTGACGATGCTGGACCGGGAGTTGCGGCGGCACCGGGCGTCGTCGCTGACCGGCTATCTGGGGGGCGCCGCGCTGTGCGTGCTGGATCCCTGGGTGCTGGACAAGCACCTGGACCGCTACCGCAAGGGCCGCCGCACCCTGTCGGACCTGTGCCGGCAGTACGGGGTCGAGCTGACGGGCGCCCATGACGCGGCGGCGGACGCGGTGGCCACGCTGGAGGTCGTCCGGGCGGTGGGGCGGCGGTTCGCCTCGCGCCTGGAGCGGCTGAGCCCGCCGGAGCTGCACACCCGGCAGGCGGTGTGGCACGCGGCGCAGGCGCGCGGCCTCCAGGCGTGGTTCGCGCGCAACGGCTCCGAGGAGCAGTGCGATCCGGCGTGGCCGCTGAGGCCGGAGCTGACGGCGGCGGCGTGAGGCGCGGTACCCGGGGGACGGCGGGCAACGCGGAAGGCCGGTCCGTCACTTGACGGACCGGCCTTCCGGTGATGTGGGCGATACTGGGATCGAACCAGTGACCTCTTCGGTGTGAACGAAGCGCTCTCCCGCTGAGCTAATCGCCCGGGATTCGCACCGGGTTCCCCCGGCGACGCACTGAACAATACAGGTCGCGGCGGTCGTCCTTCAAATCCCCGGGGTCCGGCGCTCCAGCAGGGCCCGTAGTCCGCGGCGGCCGGCGCGCATCATCCAGGCGTGGTTGGCGAGGAAGAGGGGGCGGCCGGGGAGGGCGAGGCGGCGCATCAGGGGTTTGCGGACGTCGACGTCCTGCTCGAAGCGGGCGACGCTGCCGCCGGCGCCGTGGGGGCGGATCGTCCAGCGGGCCCAGCCTTCGAGATCGCCGGTCATGACGATCTCCAGGACCCGGGCCGCCGGGTCCTGCCGGCTCTCCCGGGCGGCGACCACGAGCTCGTAGGGCAGCAGGGAGCGGAAGCGCACGGTGCCGCTGACGTCGTCGGCGCGCCCGACGCGACGGACCTGGGGCCACCAGGCGGGGTAGCCCTCCGCGTCCGCCAGCACGGCGTAGACGGCGTCCGGGGGCGCGGGCAGGATCCACTCGTCGTGGAAGCGGTAGTGATGCACGGAGGGCGTGCGACGACGCGGCATGCCTGCCAGGGCATACGAAAAACCGAGGGTCCGCAAGGGGTGAACCTCGCGGACCCTCGGTCCGTTGTGTGGGCGATACTGGGATCGAACCAGTGACCTCTTCGGTGTGAACGAAGCGCTCTCCCGCTGAGCTAATCGCCCGGGCGCACCGCAAACATTACCGCATGTCAGACGGTGCTCCGAACCGCGCGTGCCTGGTCAGGGGCGCGGCCGGGGTCAGTCGCCGGCCCGCCACGGCATCTCCAGCCCGTACTGGGCGACGTACGCGGCCACGAGCCCGCCGACGATCACCAGCCCGGTGACGGTGAGGGCGATGTTGCGGCGGCGCACCCTGGGGTCGAGCGCGCGCCGGGCCGCCTCGGTGACCTTGCGCCTGGTCCAGCGGAGCACGAGCTGGGCCCAGACGAACTCGGTGGCCCAGATCGCCATGCCGGCGAAGATCACCAGCCAGCCGGGGCCGGGCAGGGGCAGCATCACGATCCCCGCGACGACCACCGCCAGCCCGACGACGAAGACGCCGGCCTGCCAGCTCAGATGCAGGGCCCGGGAGCGCCGGACGAAGTGCGGGGCCCGGGAGCCGAGCCGCTCCCGGTCGGTGCCGGAGCCCTCGGCCCCGGCGGCGGTCCGCTGGTCACTCTCCGCGTTCATACGACCCAACGTACCGGAAAGTCCGGAACTCACCGGTTCGGCGGTACCCACGCCGGAACGACTCGGCCGTCCGAGGTATCCGAACAGTCTCAAAACGGTCAGAGGGGTTTACAACGGCACCGTAGGTGGCATGTCGATTTCGCCGACGTGCGAATCCCCGAGCGCACACTGAGCGAAAGGCCCTGGCGCTTATGAACACCACGGTCAGCTGCGAGCTGCACCTGCGCCTCGTTGTGTCGAGCGAATCCTCACTGCCTGTTCCCGCAGGCCTGCGGTACGACACGGCCGATCCGTATGCCGTGCACGCCACCTTCCACACCGGAGCCGAAGAGACGGTCGAATGGGTCTTCGCCCGCGACCTCCTCGCGGAGGGCCTTCACCGGCCCACCGGCACGGGCGACGTCCGCGTGTGGCCCTCCCGCAGCCACGGGCAGGGCGTCGTCTGCATCGCGCTGAGTTCGCCGGAGGGCGAGGCCCTCCTGGAGGCCCCGGCGCGAGCCCTGGAGTCGTTCCTGAAGCGGACCGACGCCGCCGTGCCGCCAGGCACCGAACACCGTCACTTCGATCTGGACACCGAGCTCTCGCACATCCTGGCCGAGAGCTGACGTTCGGACCGGAGCTGACCGGGCGCGCCGGCCCACTCGGGGAGGCCACGCGCCACATGTCCCGTCCCGTACGGGCACGACACCGCGCCGTCACCGTGGAACCACCACGGGCGACGGCGCTGTCGTGCTCCGAAGCCGCTAAAGTCTGCTCCCCGCGGTCGAACACTTGCCGCCTTCGTCCGTCCGGCCAGGGGAGCGAACGATCCGTGCTGATCAACCACGACACCCGGCGCACGCTCGACAGCGTCGTCGATCTGCTGAACACCGACCTCGACGGCCTGCCCGCGCTGCGGGGATTCGCCGGGCGGCACGAGATCAACGGCATCGGCGCGCTCGGGGAGCAGGACCTGGCGGCCGTGCGGTCCATACGCGACCGGCTCACCCAGGTGTTCGACGCCCAGGACGCGACGACCGCGGCGGGCCTGCTCAACTCCCTGGTCGCCGAGGCGGGCACCACCCCCCGGCTGACCGACCACGACGGCCACCCCTGGCACGTCCACTACTTCGCGCCCGGCGCCTCGCTCGCCGAGCACCTCGCGGCCGACGGCGGCATGGCACTGGCGTTCCTGCTGGTGGAGGGCGAGCTGGAGCGGCTGCGGCGCTGTGCGGCGCCGGGCTGCGGACGCGCCTTCGTCGACCTCTCCCGCAATCGCTCACGGCGCTACTGCGACGGCCGCACCTGCGGAAACCGTCTGCACGTCGCCGCCTACCGGGCCCGCCGCCGGGAGGCCGGGGACTGACCGGGCGGCGGTCGCGGCACGTCACCAGCGGTAGAGGTCGTGCACGGCGGTCAGCAGGATCAGCGTCCCGACAAAGGCCAGGAAGAACATCAGCGGCGGTTGGGACAGCGCGAAAAGACAGCCGCGCGGTTCATCGGTGATCTCGGCCGGTTCGTCGTTCATCTCCCCGAGATCATGGCGTAGCCGTGCCCACCGGGCTCACCAACACGTCACTCATGCGAGGGAGTTCGGCAGAAGTTCGTCAGATTCCGTGTTTCTTCAGTATCGCTTCGATATCGGAGAAGTCCTCGTCGCCCGAGGCGGGCTTCCCCCGGCGGGCGGACCCGAGCGAGGGCGCGGAGGCGGCCGGCGCCACGACGTCACGGCCCGGGGCGCCGTCGGCTGCCCGGCGCTCCTTGCGGCCGCCGCCCCGGCGGTCCGCCGCCCGCCCGGCGAGGAAGAGCAGGGCCGACAGCGCCAGCACACCGAAGCCCGCCCACACGGTCGGCTTGAGGACCAGCCCGGTGAGCCAGTCGACGACACCCGTCATGACCAGCCCGACGGGGATGAGCGACCACGCCGCCAGGCGGATCGCGGCGCGGAAGCGCTTGCGGTACGCCGTCACCAGGGCGATGCCCAGGCCTGCGGCGGACACCGCGGCGCATACGGTCGAGGTCAGCATCCGGGTCCTCCCGCCGGTGACGTCCTTTCGCCTTCCATCGTGCACCGGACGCCCCCAAAACGGCCACGAACAGGCCCGGGATCGGGGAGATCTCCGGGTCACCCGGAGCCCTTCTCCTCCCCGGGGGCGAGACGGCACCCCGCGGCACGGGCTGGAAGACTGGCCCCATGAGCGATTCCGACACCCCCCGCGCCGTGCTCGACGTCTTCTGCGAGCTTCAGTGCCCCGACTGCCACCAGGCCCTCGACGACATCCGGGCGCTGCGCGCCCACTACGGCGACCGGCTGGAGATCCGGCTGCGGCACTTCCCGCTGGAGAAGCACAAGCACTCCTACGCGGCGGCCCAGGCCGCCGAGGAGGCGGCCGAGCAGGGCAAGGGCTGGGAGTACGCCGAGGCCGTACTGGCGCGGACCGAGGAGCTCGCCGCCCGGGGCGAGCAGGTGCTGGTCGCGGTCGCGAAGGAGCTGGGGCTGGACGCCGAGGAGGTGGACACCGCGCTCATCGACGGCCGGCACATGCTGATCGTCGACGCCGACCAGGCCGAGGGCAAGGCGATCGGCGTGACGGGCACGCCCACGTATGTGATCGGCGGGGAGCGGCTGGACGGCGGGAAGAGCCAGGAGGGTCTCCGCGAGCGGATCGCGGAGATCGCGGACCGGCTTCTCGCCCCCTAGCGACGGTCGTGCGCCGACAGCGGGCCGCCTGTGGCCGGTCGCGCAGTTCCCCGCGCCCCTGACGGGGCACGCCCCTCACAGCAACGGCTTGTACAGGTCGATCTCAGTGGGCTCGTAGCCCAGAGACTCGTAAAGCCGCAGCGCCGCCGCGTTCCCCGCGAAGACGTTGAGCCCCATCGTGCGGGCGCCGCCCGCCCGGCCCTCGATTTCGGCGAGGTGCATCAGGCTGCGGCCGTGGCCCCGGCGCCGGTGGGCGTCGGCCACCTCGACGTCGTAGACGAACGCCCACCCGTCGCGGAGCACCACCCACAGCGTGCCGACGTCCACGCCGTCGTGGGCGAGGACGCGGAAGACGCAGCCCGGGCTGGCCAGCCCCCGGGGCTGCGCCGAGGCGTCGTCCCGGGCGACCCGGTCCTCGGCCAGGTCGCGGGGCACACCGCGGTCGGCCCAGTCCTGGGCGTAGGCGGCCCGGGCGCGCGAGCGCCAGCTCCGGTGGAACTCCTCGTCCATGGGCCGGGCCGCGCTGCCCGCCGGGAGGCCGGGGGTGGCGCCCAGTGGTTTGGCCATGCCACGGGCGCGCTCCGTGTAGCCGAGCGCGCCCATCAGCCCCAGCGCCGTCGCCGCGTCGGCGGGGACGGTCGCCAGGACCTGCCCGCAGCCCCAGCCGCGCAGCACCTCCTCGGCTGCCAGCAGGGCGACTGTGCCGCGCCCCCGGTGCCGGTCGCGTTCGCCGACGGCGAGCCGGGCGATCCTGCCGAAGGCCGGGCCGAAGCGGGTGTCGGTGGTGAGGTCGATCCTGCCGACGGGCCTGCTGTTGACGCAGATGTCGTAGGAGCGGGACCTCCGGCCGTCCGGATCTCGACGCTCGGGTGCGGTGGGGCGCAGCGTGGTGGTCACCTTGGTGTTGTACCGGGCCCCGGCCGCGCCGTCACCCACGTCCCGTCGATCGGTGCGGCTACGGGTCGATGTCGGCGGCCGAGCGCTCCTCGAAGATCCGCATCGCCTTGGCCGTCACCGGGCCCGGGGCGCCGGGCAGTTGGCGGCCGTCGAGGGTGCGGACGGCCTGGACGTCGCGGAGGGAGGAGGTCAGGAAGACCTCCTCGGCGCGTTCCAGAGCGTCGAAGGGCAGCTCGGTCTCCTTGGCGCCGGCCCATTCGACGACGAGGGCGCGGGTGATGCCGGGCAGGCAGCCCGAGGAGAGCGTCGGGGTGTGGAGCTCGCCGTCGAGGACGACGAAGACGTTGGAGCCGGTGCCCTCGCAGAGCGCGCCGACGGTGTTGGCGAACAGCGCCTCGGTGGCGCCGTGGGTGCGGGCGTGGGCGAGGGCGACGACGTTCTCCGCGTACGAGGTGGACTTGGCGCCGGCGAGGGCGCCGCGCTCGTTGCGGGTCCAGGGGACGGTCACGGCGGCGGTGGCGGGGGCCGGGACCGTGTGCTCGGCGAGGGCGATCACGAGGGTGGGCCGGGCGGTGCTGCGGTCGGAGCCGAGCGGGGCGATGCCGCCGGTGTAGGTGACGCGCAGCCGGCCGAGCGGCATGCGGTTGGCCTCCAGGACCGCCGCGCAGGCCCGGCCGACCTCGTCGAGGTCGGGCTCGGGCAGGCCCAGGAGGCGGGCCGAGGAGGCGAGCCGGGCCAGATGGCGGGTCATGGCGAAGGCCTTGCCGTCGGTCGCCTTGAGGGTCTCGAAGACGCCGTCGCCGACCGTGAGGCCGTGGTCGAACACCGAGACACGCGCGCTGTCCGCGTCGCGGAGCGCGCCGTCGCTCCAGATCATCACCGTTCCGTCCCTCCTGCCGGCTGATGTGTGCCCGACGCTATCGCGAGGAGGCGGGCGGCCTTGAGTTCCGTCTCGGCCCACTCGCGCTCCGGGTCGGAGCCCCAGGTGATGCCCGCGCCGGTGCCGAAGCGCAGCACCGGGCCGCCGGTGGCCGTGCGGTCGATCCAGAAGGTGCGGATGCCGACGGCGAGCTCGCCGGTGCCCCGGTCGGCGTCCACCCAGCCGACGCCTCCGCAGTAGGGGCCGCGGGGCGCGGTCTCCAGGGCCTCGATGATCCGCAGGGCGCTGCTCTTGGGGGCGCCGGTGACCGAGCCCGGCGGGAAGGTGGCGGCGAGCAGCTCGGGCCAGCCCGTCCTCTCCGCGAGTTCGCCGCGCACGGTGGAGACGAGGTGGACCAGGCCGGGGTGGGGTTCGACGGCGCAGAGCTCGGGGACCGTCACCGATCCGGTGGCGCAGACGCGGCCGAGGTCGTTGCGGACCAGGTCCACGATCATCACGTTCTCGGCGTGGTCCTTCTCCAGCAGGTCCGCGGCGGTGCGGCCGGTGCCCTTGATGGGGCCGGAGGTGACCGTCGTGCCCTCGCGGCGGAGATAGAGCTCGGGCGAGGCGGTGGCCACCTCGATGCCGTGGGCGGGCAGCCGGACCGTGCCCGCGTAGGGGGCGGGGTTGCCCCGGGCCAGCAGGGCGGTGAGGGCGTCGACGTCGGCGCGGTCCGCGTCGGGCAGCGGCGCGCTCAGCACCCGGCAGAGGTTGGCCTGGTAGACCTCGCCGGCCGCTATGTGCTCGCGGACGCGGCGTACGCCCGCGACGTAGCCGTCGCGGTCCAGGGAGCTGGTCCAGGTGTCCGGGGCGGGGCCGCGCCAGGAGGCGCCCGCCTCCGGGCCGGGCGCGGGGGCGGGGCGTACGTCGCCGAAGCGGGCGCAGCACAGCCCTCCCTCGAAGTCGGCGACCACGGCCCACCAGCCGGTGGACTCCAGGGCCGCCGGGTCGGTGGTGACGTCGCGGAGATCGGTGGCGAGGAGCCCGCCGAAGCGAGCCATCGGGGAGGGCGTCGGGAGGAGGCTGTGCACGTCATCGAGTCTATGGCGGGGCCCCCGGGCGGCCTCCTGACGACGGCCGGACGACGGCCCCGAGAACGATCAGCGCAGCATGCTGGGCAAACGGAATTTGAGCTGGCGCCGGAATCCGCTAAAGTTCAACACGTCGCCGGGACGCGGAAGCGAAACGGCGGAGAGCAGCTCTCGGGTGAAACCCCCGGGAGAGGCCAAATGCGGACGTAGCTCAGTTGGTAGAGCACCACCTTGCCAAGGTGGATGTCGCGAGTTCGAGTCTCGTCGTCCGCTCGAGTTGGGGGATCTTCCCGAACCCCCGCACTCCTGGTGGAGTGGCCGAGAGGCGAGGCAACGGCCTGCAAAGCCGTCTACACGGGTTCAAATCCCGTCTCCACCTCCAAGGACGATTAGCTCAGCGGGAGAGCGCTTCCCTGACACGGAAGAGGTCACTGGTTCAATCCCAGTATCGTCCACCAGGTCCGCAAGGACCTTCCCGCGCGATTAGCTCAGCGGGAGAGCGCTTCCCTGACACGGAAGAGGTCACTGGTTCAATCCCAGTATCGCGCACGCAGTACGCAGCACCATCCCGGACGATTAGCTCAGCGGGAGAGCGCTTCCCTGACACGGAAGAGGTCACTGGTTCAATCCCAGTATCGTCCACCAGGTCCCCATGGACCTTCCCGCGCGATTAGCTCAGCGGGAGAGCGCTTCCCTGACACGGAAGAGGTCACTGGTTCAATCCCAGTATCGCGCACACGACCGGCCGGGGCCGGAGCTCGGAAGAGCTCCGGCCCCGGCTGTTTTCCTTGCCCTCATCCTGCTCCCACCTGGGAAAACGCGACGGCCGGGTACCTCCCCAGGTACCCGGCCGTCGTGCCGTCCGCCGCACCCCCGTCCCCACGGGGTCATATCCGCCGGTCCGCCCGGCCCGGGCCGCTCTCCCGGGCGCGATGGGCTTTCAGTGCCCCAGCAGTCCGGCCACGGACGACGCTTGAGTGACGACGGCGTCCCAGCCGCCGAAGACGACGGCGAGGAGCGCCGCCAGCGGCAGCACCATGGCCGCCGCGATCAGCGGATGCCGGGTGGCGGAGGGACGGTCGCCGAGGGCGTCCAGGACCTGATGGGCCTGCGCCCGGCCGGGCGACCGGTGGGCCGTGCGCCCCGCGATGTCCGCCACCGCCCCGCTCCTTCTCATCCGTCGTAGGGAGCGGCGGGTACCTGACCTCGGGGGACGAGTATGCGTACCCGCCGCTTGCCTTCCAATCTAGGCGCGGCGCCCGGGCCGGTCGTCATGCCCTCGTACCCTTTGGGCGTTCTACGGGAGGATGAGGCCGGGCGGCACGGGCTACTCCCAGGGGTGGAGAACAAGGGCCCCGGACCCCGGGTCTTCCCCCAGGGGGCGCCCCCGGGTGACTTCCCTCACTTCCCGCCCGCCCCGGTGGGGCGCCCGTACGGCCCTCCGCCCGGCCCCTTCCCCCGCCACGTCATACGTTCGGGTCATGCCCCGGGCGGGCGGCCTCCGGCCCGCCGGGCCGCCGCGGACCGCGTCAATCCCCTTCTCCGTACGGGATCTTGGGAGGCCGTCCCGGGGCCGTGGCCGGGCGCCCCGGGCCCCCAGAGCGGCCCGCGCTCCCCTCCCCCGGCACCGGTAATCCACTCGCCGACGCATGCGCGGCCTCTGAGCGCGACCGTCCGTCAATCCGTAAGCTGTGGCTCGTCAGAGGCCGGGCAGCTAAGTGGGGCAGCCCCACCGGAGGTAGGGGACGAAGATGACGATGATGCGGCTCCGGCGCGAGGACCCGCGAGTCGTCGGCTCGTTCCGGCTGCACCGGCGGCTCGGCGCGGGCGGCATGGGCGTGGTCTACCTGGGCTCGGACCGGCGCGGCCAGCGGGTGGCGCTGAAGGTGATCCGGCCGGATCTGGCGGAGGACCAGGAGTTCCGCTCCCGCTTCGCCCGGGAGGTCTCCGCCGCGCGGCGGATCCGCGGCGGCTGCACGGCGCGGCTGGTGGCCGCCGACCTGGATGCGGACCGCCCGTGGTTCGCCACGCAGTACGTGCCCGGACCCTCGCTGCACGACAAGGTGAACGAGGAAGGGCCCCTGTCGGCGGCTCAGACCGCGTCCATCGGGGCCGCGTTGGCCGAGGGCCTGCTCGCGGTGCACGACGCGGGGGTGGTCCACCGCGACCTCAAGCCCTCCAACATCCTGCTCTCCCCCAAGGGCCCCCGCATCATCGACTTCGGCATCGCCTGGGCGACCGGGGCCTCCACCCTCACCCATGTGGGCACGGCGGTGGGCTCGCCGGGCTTCCTGGCGCCGGAGCAGGTTCGCGGTGCGGCCGTGACCCCCGCGACGGACGTCTTCGCGCTGGGCGCCACGCTCGCCTACGCCTGCACGGCGGACTCTCCGTTCGGGCAGGGCAGTTCGGAGGTGATGCTCTATCGCGTGGTCCACGAGGAACCGCAGCTCATGGGCGTCCCCGACGCGCTGGCGCCGCTGATTCACGCATGCCTGGCCAAGGACCCGGAGGAGCGGCCCAGCACCCTTCAGCTGTCGCTGCGGCTCAAGGAGATCGCGGCCCGCGAGGCGCACGGCATCGCCGAGGGCCGCCCGCCGGCCCCCCGCCGTGAGCCCGACCGGCCGTCGGTGCGCAGCGCCGCGCAGTACGAACGGCAGCGCACCGAGCGCCGTCCGGGCGGCGCGCCCACGCCGCGCCCACAGCGGCCGCACGCCCCCGAGCGTCCGGCCGAGGGGGTACGGGCGCCGGAGCGGCGGCCCGCGCCGCAGCGGCCCGGCCGGCAGCCCCGGCCCGGGGCCCGTACGGGCGCGGGCGCCCGGCGGCCGGGCCCGGACCGCAAGCTGCTGCGGCAGCGGCTGATCGTGTTCGTGGTGGTGACGCTGCTGGTCGCCCTGGGGATCGCGGCGGCCCAGGGCTGTCAGGGCCCGGCCCGCTCGCTGGGCGGGGTGCCCTCGGCGCCGGTCGCCTCCACCGGCGTCGGCACCGGCGCCACCGGGGCGGTCAGTCCTGGGGACGCCCGCTCGTGACCGCGTAGAAGGCCACGGCGGCGGCCGCTCCGACGTTGAGCGAGTCCACGCCGTGGGCCATGGGGATGCGCACCCACTCGTCCGAGGCCCGCAGGGCGCGGTCGGACAGGCCGTCACCCTCCGCGCCGAGCATCAGCGCGACCCGCTCCAGGCGGTGCGGGGCCGCGTCGTCCATCGAGGTGGCCCGCTCGGCCGGGGTGAGGGCCAGGATCCGGAAGCCCGCCTCGCGGACGGTCTCCAGATCGCGGGGCCAGGACTCGAGGCGCGCGTAGGGCACGGAGAAGACGGCGCCCATGGACACCTTCACCGAGCGCCGGTAGAGCGGGTCGGCGCAGTCCGGGGAGAGCAGCACCGCGTCCATGCCGAGGGCGGCCGCGCTGCGGAAGATCGCGCCGATGTTGGTGTGGTCGTTGATCCGCTCCATCACCACGACGCGCCGCGCGGTGCGCAGCAGCTCCCCCGCCTCCGGCAGCGCCTTGCGCTCCATCGAGGCGAGCGCGCCGCGGTGCACGTGATAGCCCGTCACCCGTTCGGCCAGCTCGGGGGTGACGACGTAGACGGGGGCGGGGCTCTCGTCGATGACGTCGCGCATCACCTCGACCCACTTGGCCGTCAGCAGCATCGACCGCATCGCGTAGCCGGCCTGGCCCGCGCGCCGGATGACCTTCTCGCCCTCGGCGATGAAGAGCCCCTCGGCGGGCTCGCGGCGGCGGCGCAGCTCGACGTCGGTCAGGCCGGTGTAGTCGGTGAGGCGCGGGTCGTCGGGGTCTTCGATGGTGATGATGTCGGCCATGGGGCGCCGCCTTGTCGTGCTCGTGGTGCCGGTGGTGGTGTGCTCGCGGAGGGGGCCGGTCAGTCGCCGGTGCGCGGGCCGACCGTGACGACGTCGCCGATCACGATGACGGCCGGGGGACGTATGCCCTCGGCCCGGACCCGCTCGCACACGGTCGCCAGGGTGGCGTCCAGGCGGCGCTGGGCGGCCGTGGTGCCTTCCTGGATGACCGCGACGGGCGTGCCGGCCGGTCGCCCGTGACGGACGAGCGTCTCGGAGATCGCGCCGATGTTCTCGACGGCCATCAGCAGGACGAGGGTGCCGCGCAGCCGCGCCAGCGCCGCCCAGTCGGCCAGCGAGCGGGGGTCGTCGGGGGCGACATGACCGCTGGCCACGGTGAACTCATGGGCGACCGCACGGTGGGTGACGGGGATTCCGGCGACGCCGGGCACGCTGATGGAGCTGGAGATGCCGGGGACGACGGTGCAGGGTATGCCGTGCTCCGCCAGGGCCTGGACCTCCTCCATGCCGCGGCCGAAGACGAAGGGGTCGCCGCCCTTGAGCCGGACGACCGCCTTGCCGGCCTTGGCGTGCTCGACGAGGGCGGCGTTGATGGCCTCCTGGGCCATGGCCCGCCCATAGGGGATCTTGGCCGCGTCGATGACCTCGACGTGCGGGGGCAGCTCGGCGAGGAGGTCACGGGGGCCGAGGCGGTCGGCGATGACGACGTCGGCCTCGGCGAGCAGCCGGCGGCCGCGCACGGTGATCAGGTCGGGGTCGCCGGGGCCGCCGCCGACGAGGGCGACGCTGCCGCCGCCCGCGGCACGGGCCCGGTAGTGCGGCGCGGCCAGCGAACCGTCGCGCAGGCCCTCCACGATGGCGTCCCGTACTGCGGCGGAACGGCGCGGGTCCTGCCCGGTGAGCACGGCGACGGTGACGCCCTCGCTGCGGCCCGTGGCGGGCGTCCAGGCGGTGGCGGCGTCCGCGTCGTCGCTGCGCACGGCCCAGACGCGGCGGGCCTCGGCCTCGGCGGAGGCCGCCTCGTTGGCGGCGGGGTCGTCGGTGGAGATCAGGGCGTACCAGGCGCCGTCCAGGTCGCCGTCCCGGTAGCGGCGGCGCTCCCAGCACAGTTCACCGGCGTCGACCATGGCCTCGACGGAGGCGGTGGCCGACGGGGAGACGAGCAGGACGTCCGCCCCCGCGGCTATCAGGGCGGGGAGCCGGCGCTGGGCGACCTGACCGCCGCCGAGGACGACCACACGGCGACCGGCAAGACGCAGTCCGACGGGGTAAGCGGCTTGTTCGGTCCGGGCCATGGCAGGTCTCCTCGTACGAAAGCGCTGGTGGGGACACCTTACGGGGTGCGTGGTTGTGGGCAATCGTTCCGCTTGGCGGGAACGATTGCCCACAACCAGGACGACGGCGCGCGCCCCCACCGGCAACCCCGGTAGGGGGCAACGCGACCAGTACCGGTCAGCCCTTCTCGCTGACCCCGGCCGTATCGAACGTGGCCACCTCATGCATCGCCCGCGCCGCACTCTGCACGATCGGCAGCGCCAGCAACGCACCCGTGCCCTCGCCGAGCCGCAGGTCGAGGTCGACGAGCGGCCGTAGGCCGAGCTTGGTGAGCGCGGCGACATGGCCGGGCTCCGCGCTGCGGTGACCGGCGATGCAGGCGGCGAGCGCCTCCGGGGCGACGGCCCGCGCGACGAGGGCCGCGGCCCCCGCGCTCACGCCGTCCAGGATCACGGGCGTCCGCAGCGAGGCGCCGCCCAGGATCAGGCCGACCATCGCGGCGTGCTCCAGGCCGCCGACGGCGGCGAGGACGCCGATCGGGTCCTTGGGGTCCGGCTGGTGGAGCTCCAGGGCCCGGCGCACCACGTCGATCTTGCGGGCGTGCATCTCGTCGTTGATGCCCGTGCCCCGCCCGGTGATCTCGGCCGGGTCCGCGCCGGTGTAGACGGAGATCAGGGCGGCCGACACCGTGGTGTTGGCGATGCCCATCTCACCGGTGAGCAGCGCCTTGTTCCCGGCGGTGACCAGGTCGCGGGCGGTCTCGATGCCCACTTCGAGGGCGCGCATCGCCTCGTCGCGGGTCATCGCGGGACCGGTGGTGAAGTCGCTCGTACCGGGCCGGATCTTGCGCGGCAGCAGGCCGGGGGTGCTGGGCAGCTCGCCCGCGACGCCCACGTCCACGACGCAGACCTCGGCACCGACCTGGTTGGCGAAGGCGTTGCACACGGCGCCGCCGCCCAGGAAGTTGGCCACCATCTGCGAGGTGACCTCCTGGGGCCAGGCCGTGACGCCCTGGTTGTGCACCCCGTGGTCACCCGCGAAGATCGCGACGGCCGCGGGCTCCGGGATCGGCGGCGGGCACTTGCGGGACAGCCCGCACAGCTGGGCGGAGATGATCTCCAGCATGCCGAGCGCGCCGGACGGCTTGGTCATCCGCTTCTGGCGCTCCCACGCCTCGCCGAGTGCCTTGGCGTCCAGCGGGCGGATGCCGCGCAGGGTCTCGGCGAGCAGGTCGTGCGGATCCTCGCCGGGCAGCGCCCGGTTCCCGTACTCCTCCTCGTGGACCACCCACGACAGCGGCCGCCGCTTGGACCAGCCCGCCTGCATCAGCTCGGGCTCCTCCGGGAACTCGTCGACGTAGCCGACGCACAGGTAGGCGACGACCTCAAGGTGTTCGGGCAGTCCGAGGGCGCGGACCATCTCGCGCTCGTCGAAGAAGCTGACCCAGCCGACGCCGAGGCCCTCGGCGCGGGCGGCGAGCCACAGGTTCTCCACGGCGAGCGCGGAGGAGTACGGCGCCATCTGCGGCTGGGTGTGCCGGCCCAGGGTGTGGCGGCCGCCCCGGGTGGGGTCGGCGGTGACGACGATATTGACGGGCGTGTCGAGGATCGCCTCGATCTTCAGTTCCTTGAACTGCTTGGCCCGCGCCTTCGGCAGCGACTTCGCGTACGCCTCGCGCTGCCGGGAGACCAGCTCGTGCATCGTCTTACGGGTCTCCGCGGAGCGGATGACGACGAAGTCCCAGGGCTGCGAGTGCCCCACGCTGGGCGCGGTGTGCGCGGCCTCGAGGACGCGCAGCAGCACCTCGTGCGGGACGGGGTCGGTCCGGAAGCCCTTGCGGATGTCGCGGCGCTCGCGCATCACGCGATGCACGGCGGCGCGCTCGGCGTCGGCGTAGCCGTCGGCGGGGTCGCCTGCGGGCTCGCCTGCGGCGGGCTCGGGGGTGACGGTGGCGGCATCCGGCTGCGCGGGGTCGCCTGCGGCGGGCTGCTCGCCCGCCGTGGCGGGGGCGGGCGCGGTGCCGTCGGTGACGACAGCGGCTGCGGGCGCGGGTGCCTGCGGAGCGGCGATGTCGGCTGCGGTGTCGGCCGGGGCGGCCTCGGCCGGCGCGGGGGCGGTGCCATCGGCGACGGCGGCGGCGTCGGGCTGCTCGCCGCCGGTGGCGGGGGCGGCTGCCTGCGGAGCGGCGGCATCGGCCTGCGCGGGCACGGCACCGTCGACGACGGCGGCAGCGTCGGGCTGCTCGCCGCCGGTGGCAGGGGCGGCCATCAGCGGCGCGACGGCATCGGCCTGCGCGGGCGTGGTGCTGTCGGCGACGACAGCGGGGGCGGCCGGTGATACGGCGTCCCCGGTCGTGGGAGCACCGTCGGCGGCGTCGGACTGCCCGACCTCGGCGGTGGTCCCGTCCGCCGCCACGGAAGCCGCGACCTGCGAGGTCGCGACCTCCTCAGGCGCACCGCCGTCGGCAGCGGCCCCCTCCGTCGCCACAGCGGGCGCGGCCTGCGGTGCAGAGGCGTCAGCCGCCTGCGCGGATGCGTCGCTGTCAACGTCGGCGGGCTGCCCGGCCGCAGGCGCGCTGCCACTGGCGACAGCGTCGGACTGCGCCGGAACGGACTGCCCGTCAGCGACGGCAACAGGCTGTGCCGGGACGAACTGTCCACCATCGGTGGCGGCGGCAGTCTGCGACGCCGCGCTCTCAGTCACAGCCGCACTGCCGTCGGCGGCGGAGCCGGCCTGCGATGCCGCGCCCTCGGGCGCGCTGCCGTCGACGACGGCAACGGCATGCGCCGGGACGGACTGCACAGCCGCCTCCGGGGCGAAGACGGCGTCGATCACGGCCTGCGGGATGGGGGCGTCGAGGAACGCCATGACGCCCATGCCCCGCACCCCGGCGGGTACGCCCGGGGCGGGTGCGGTCCGCTGGGCCTCGGCGGCCGCCGGAACGGCGGCCGGGGCCTGCTGTACGGGGTCCGGAAGGGGCTCGGGCGGCGCGACATCGTCACCCGGCACGCTCTCGCCCACCTGCGCGGCCGCAGGGATCTGTTCCGGCACGGTGTCTTCGGCGGCGGACGGCACGTCACCCGGCACGGCCGAGGCTGACTCGTCCACTCCACCGGCGACCGGCTCGACGGCCGGCTCGGCAGCCGGAGCGGCCCCGACCGTCGCCTCGGCCAACGGCGCGTCAACGGGCGCGGCCACAGCCGCCTCGACGGCGTCGTCCGACGGCACGTCACCCGGCGCGCCCGCGGCAGCGGAAGCGGGCTCGGGCGCGACGCCCGCGGCTACCGCCCCGGCGGCCTCAGCCACGGCCGTACCCTCCGCCGACGGCGCATCGTCCTGCGCGACAGGCGCGCCCGCATCGGCGGGCGTCTGTTCGGGCGTGACGGCGTCAGCCACAACCGCATCAGTCGCGACCGGCGCGTCCCCGGCAGCGGGCGCATGCTCCGCCGCGAGGCCCCCGGCCGTCGTCCCGGCGGCGTCAGCCGGAACCGCGTCGGCCACGCCCTCGGCAGACGGCGCGTCACTCGGCACGACCGGCGCGCCCGCGGCTGCCGCGACCGCACCGGCGTCAACCGGCACGGCCTCGGCCGAAGCCGTCTCGGCGGCGGCATCCATCAGGGCCACCGCACCCACCGGCGTACCTCCCGGCGGCGTCGTCGCCACTCGGTCGACGAGGGCCTGGGCCGCGCCGGGGGCGACCGTCATGACGGGGGCGGGCTCGGGGACGCGCGGGGTGGGGACGGCGGAGGTGGGCGGCTGGGGCGTGGCGGCCGAGGTGCCGTCAGGAGCCGTCGCCGGGCCGCCGGCGCCTATGTCGTTGGCGGTCGCGACCGCGTCGGCCGTGTGCTGCGGCGGCACGAAGGCCACCGGCGGAACGTCCGCCGACGCGGCCTCCGCCGGTGACAGGTCCGTCGGCGGAACGTCCAGGTATTCGACGCCGCCGACCGGCGGGGCCGGCGGGCGGGCCGGGGAGCCGACGGGCTGCTGCGGGGCGGCGGGGCCGCGGTCGGCGAGGGAGCGGACGACTCCGCTGTTGGGCTCCGGGACGGGCGGGCCCAGGTGGAGGGGGCGGCGCGGCGGCGCGGGCGCGGTGGCCTGCG
This sequence comes from Streptomyces hesseae, assembly GCF_031845785.1. Classification (NCBI taxonomy): domain Bacteria; kingdom Bacillati; phylum Actinomycetota; class Actinomycetes; order Kitasatosporales; family Streptomycetaceae; genus Streptomyces; species Streptomyces hesseae. The sequence goes on along the minus strand of NZ_JAVRFI010000006.1, from coordinate 48,316 downwards.
CCGGGGCGCGCACGCTCGTGTAGTCGAGGGAGCCGGTGTCGCGGCCGCCCGTCTCATGCGTACCGCCCGGGGCGGTGGGCTGCTCGCTCCAGGCGCCCTGGGCACCCGGCATCAGCAGCAGGTCGTCCTCGTCCGCGGCGTCGTGGTCGAGGTAGGCGTAGGCGGTGGGGTCTCCGGGGTCGGCAGGGGCCGTACCATCCGCGGGAAGCGGGTGGCCGGGCAGTGCGCCTGCGTTCTCCGGCTGTCCCTCGTCCGGGAACCGGCCGGTGTCGGTCATGCGTACCCCTCGCCCATCGGTAGTGCTCCTTCCAACCGCTCACGCCCACGAAGAAGAACGAGCGCGTGTACGTCGCGGCACGTTGTGTACCGTCCGGTGCCACCCTGCCCTGCACGCGCCAAGCGGGGGGTGCGTTCGGAGCATTGACGGCTGTGGTGTCGGACACCGAGGCGATCGAGGCGACCGAGGCGGCTGCACAACGATCCGCCAGCCTACCCTCCGCACGGTCGCCCGTTCTCAAGGGTGCGTACGACGGCCACTCAGAAGGAAGGCTACGGCGCGCTCCCGCTCCGTCCAGGCGCTTGTGTCCAACTCCACTGCTTGGAGCAGCGTGCACTCCACGGCGTATCCGCCCTCCGCGAGCGCCCTCCCGATGGCCTCGGCGTCGTCGCGGGTGGCGGCGTGGGCGACGATGCGCTCGGGGCGGCGGTCCGCGCAGGCGGCCACGACGGGGGCTCCCCCGCCGCCGACCCGGACGACGTCGGGCTCCGGCAGGTCCTCCAGGACCTGTGGGGCGAGGCCCTGGACGACCTGGAGCTGGACGCCGTAGCGCCGGGCGACGGTGGTGGTGCGGCGGCAGGCCGCGGGGTCGCGGTCGACGGCGATGACGGCGGCGCCGAAGCGGGCGGCCTCGACGGCCGCCGCGCCGCTGCCGGAGCCGATGTCCCAGACGAGGTCGCCCACGCGCGGGCCGAGCCGGGCCAGTTGGGCGGCGCGCAGTTCGGTGGACTCCCCCTCGCCGAGCCCGAGACCGAGCCCGAGCCCGTCACCGGAGGCGTCCGTGCCACCGCCGGCGGCGTCGGCGCCCGTCGCGTAGGCGTCCGCCGGCAGCGCCCAGCCCCGCAGGGCGGGCGGATAGCCGGCGTCGCGGCCGGCGATCCAGCCGCCGCGGCCGGTGGGGGCGCCGAGGCCGCCGATGACGATGACGACGTTCGGGTCGCGCCAGCTGTGGTCCGCGGCCCGGTCGGAGGTGACGACGGTGACCTGTTCGCGCTCGGTGCCCAACTCCTCGCAGATGACGAAGGTGCGGTGGACGGGGCCGAGGAGGAGGGCGAGCTCGGCGGGGCCGGCGCCGGGCGAGGTGAGGACGGCGACCTTGGGGTGGGCGCGGCAGACGTTGACGGCGCGCCGCAGGTCGCGGCTGTGGGCGACGACGACCTGGGCGTCGTCCCAGGGCATGCCGGCCCGGGCGAAGGCGGTGGCGACGGAGGAGACGGCGGGCACCACCTCGACCTCCAGGCCGTGCTCGGGGGCGCGCAGGGTGCGGACGACGCCGAAGAAGCCGGGGTCGCCGTCGGCGAGGACGACGGCGGAGCCGCGGTGCCGGGCGATGCGACGGGCGGCGAGGTCGACGCTGCCGAGGCGGACGCGCTCGGCGTCGGCGGGCACCTCGGGCAGGGCCAGGTGATGCGCGGCTCCGGCGACCAGGGTGGCGGCCCCGAGGGCGGAGCGGGCCGCGGCCGTCAGCGGTGAGCCGTCCCACCCGATCACCGTGACCCGGTCGGCCATCGTCGTCAGTCTCCTGGGGCTTGTCGGGTCGGGCGGTCGCGGGGTGGGGGTGCCCGTGAACGGGCAGGGTGAGCGTACCCCGGCCGGGTACCCGTCCGGGCGCGGTGGCGGGGGTGCTCAGCGCCAGTTATGGAGCGCGGAGGCGTAGCCCCCGGCGGAGGTGTAGTCGTATCCGCCGCCCGTCCGGGGTTCCTGGAGCTCGTCGAGGTCCTCGGGGAGGAGGCTCCAGATGAGGAGGTCCGTCCGGGACTCGGTCCAGCCGACGCCGCCCTCGTTGCGGCTGCGCGCTATCCAGGCGCTGCGCAGGACGCCCTCGCTGACACAGCCGGCCTTCTGGGCGACCTGCTGGGCGGCGGTGTTGTCGGCGGCGGTGCGCATCTCCAGGCGTTCGAATTTCTGGTCGCGGAAGATCCATTCGGCGGCGGCGAGCACGGCTTCGCAGGCGTAGCCCTCGCCCCGGGCCCAGGGCGCGGTGACATAGGCGACCTCGGCGGTGAGGGTGCGCCAGTCGGTGTTGCGGAGGTGGAGGGTGCCCACGAGGCGCTGGGTGAGGAACTCGGCGACCGCAAAGACGATTCCGCGCCCGGAGAGGCGTTCCGAGGGGGCCCGGCGCAGCGCCCAGTCGCGGGCGTCGGCGGTGGTGTAGGGGTAGGGAGCCGAGGTCCAGGCGGTGACGAGTTCGTCGTTCATCATCTCGGCGAGCGGGGGGATGTCCCCGGCCTCGAACGGGCGCAGCACCAGCCGGTCCGTACTGATGGAGATGTCCGGAAAGGTGGAAGTCATGCGCTGCTCCAACGCCGCGGCGGGTGGGCTCGGGTGGTACGGGACGGGCCCGGGTGCACCAGCATGCAGCATGTGATGGCGGGTGCGCCAAGCGCCAGGCCCCGCGCACGGGGGATCGTGTGCGCGGGGCCTGTGTCCGTACGGATGGCCGAGGTTACAAGGTGTCAGCTCGCGACGGGGCCGAAGGCGGGGATCACGGCGCCGTTGCTGAACTTCTGCTCGATGAACTTCTTGACCTCGTCGGAGTTGAGGAGCTTGGCGAGCTTCTCGATCCGGGGGTCCTTCTCGTTGCCCTTCTTGACCGCCAGGAAGTTGGCGTAGGGGTTGCCCTCCGCCTTCTCCAGGGCGATGGAGTCCTTGGCGGGGCTGAGCTTGGCGCTGATGGCGAAGTTGCCGTTGATCACCGCGGCGTCGACGTCGTCGAGGCGGGAGGGGATCTGGGCGGCCTCGAGCTCGGTGAACTTCACGCCCTTGTCGTCCGCGACGTCGGAGAGCTTGGCGGCGGCGCCGACGCCGTCCTTCAGCTTGATGACGCCGTTGTCGGCGAGCAGCTTCAGGGCTCGTCCCTCGTTGGTGGCGTCGTTGGGGACGGCGATGGTGGAGCCGGAGCCGAGGTCGGCGACCTTCTTGCCCTTCTTGGAGTAGAGGCCGAGCGGCTCGATCTCGACGTTGACGACGGGCACGATGTCCGTCTTGTTCTTCTTGTTGAAGTCGTCGAGGTAGGGCTTGTGCTGGAAGAAGTTCGCGTCGACCTCGCCGTTCTGGGTGGCGGTGTTGGGGAGGACGTAGTCGTTGAACTCCTTCACCTCCAGCTTCAGGCCGGCCTTGGCCGCGAGGTTGTCGCGGACGAAGTTGAGGATGTCGCCGTGCGGGGTGGGGCTGGCGGCGACGACGAGCTTGGCGGCCGGGTCGGCGTCCTTCCCCTTCTTGGAGCTGCCGGAGGAGGAGGTGTCGGACGGCGCGCTGCAGGCACTCAGGCCGAGGGTCAGGGCGGCGGCGGCCGCGAGGGCGGCGGTGAGCTTGACGGTGGTACGCACGAAGAGTGCCTTCCTTGCTTGGTGTTTCTCGGGTGCCCCGGTACTGACGCCCGGCAAAGGGTCCGGGCTCCGGGGAGTCTTGGGGGGTGGTGCGGGTCAGACCGCCTTGTCCAGGACGGCCTCGGGCTCCGCGACGCCCGTGGCCGGGGTCGTGGCGGCCGCGGCGGCGGGCTCGCGCCGGGCGGGCAGGAGGCGGCGGAGGCCGACGGGGGCCGCCTGGCGGCCGCCGCGCGAGGCGAGGCGGCGTACGGCGAGGTCGCCGGTGAGCTGGACGACGGTCACGATGGCGATCAGCAGCAGGATGGTGATGTTCATCAGCGCGTCCTCGCGCCGCTGGTAGCCATAGGTGATGGCGAGGTTTCCGAGGCCGCCGCCGCCGACCGCGCCCGCCATGGCGGAGTAGCCGATGAGGGTGATGACGGTGGTGGTCAGGCCCGCGAGGAGGGAGGGCAGGGCCTGCGGGAGGAGCACCTTGAAGACGATCGTCCCGGTGCCGCCGCCCATCGACTGCACGGCTTCGACCAGTCCGTGGTCGACCTCGCGGACGGCGGTCTCCACCAGCCGGGCGAAGAAGGGGATCGCCCCGATGGCGAGCGCCACCACGGCCGCGCTGGGACCGATGGAGGTGCCGACCACCATCCGGCTGAAGGGGATCAGCCAGACGATGAGGATGATGAACGGCAGCGAGCGGCCCAGGTTGAGGATCGCCCCGAGGACCTTGTTGACCGCGACGTTCTGGAGGAGGCCCCCGCGGTCGGTCAGGACGATCAGCAGGCCCAGCGGCAGGCCGCCGATGACGGCGTAGACGGTGGACCACCACACCATGAAGAGCGTGTCGAGACACGCGTCGCGCAGCAGTGGCTGCATCTCGGCCCAGGTCACTTGGCACCTTCCTTAAGGAGCGAGTCGGCAGGCGCCGGGTTCTTCGCGTCGGCCACCTCGACCTGGAGGCCCTGCTCGCGCAGGAAGCCGATCGGGACGACGTTCTCCTCGAACCGGCCGGGCAGCTCGATGCGCATCCGGCCGACCTGCTTGCCGCAGACGGTGTCCATCGCGGCGCCCAGGATCGAGATGTCGATGTTGTACGTACGGGACAGCTGGGAGATCACGGGCTGGGTCGCGGCGTCGCCGTGGAAGGTGACGTCCACGACGGTGCGGTCCGGGCCGGAGGGCTCGCCGCCGACCGGGAACAGCTCGGCGGCCAGCTCGGAGCCGGGGGTGGCGAGCAGTTCGGAGACGGTGCCGGACTCCACGACGCGGCCGCCCTTCATCAGGGCCGCGGAGTCGCAGATGGTCTTGACGACGTCCATCTCGTGAGTGATCAGCAGGACCGTCAGGCCGAGCTGCTGGTTGAGGTCGCGCAGCAGCTGGAGGATGGAGCGGGTGGTCTCCGGGTCGAGCGCGGAGGTCGACTCGTCGGAGAGCAGCACCTTGGGGTCGCCGGCCAGGGCGCGGGCGATGCCCACGCGCTGCTTCTGGCCGCCGGAGAGCTGGCCGGGGTAGGCCTTGGCCTTGTCGGCGAGGCCGACGAGGTCCAGCAGCTCCAGGGCCTTGCGCTCGCGCTCCTTGCCGGAGACACCGAGGATCTCGAGCGGCAGCTCGATGTTGGCCTGCACGGTCCGCGAGGAGAGCAGGTTGAAGTGCTGGAAGACCATGCCGATGCGGCTGCGTGCCTTGCGCAGCTCGGCGCCGGCCCGCTGGCCCCGCCCGGCGAGGGCGGTGAGGTCCTGGCCGGCGACGGTGACCGTGCCGGAGGTGGGGCGCTCCAGGAGGTTGACGCAGCGGATGAGGGTCGACTTGCCGGCGCCGCTCTGGCCGATGACGCCGTACACCTCGCCCTCACGGACGTGGAGGTCGACGCCGTCGAGGGCGGTGACCTCGCGGCCGCGTGAGCGGTAGACCTTTGTCAGGCCCTTAGTGGTGATCACAGGGGTTTCCGTCACTGTCGAGTGCGCGACGCGATGGCGCCGGCACGGGAATTCATTGCGGAACGCGGCATCGGAGTGCCCTGGCGAGCGCGTGGGGCTCGTATCTCAAGGGCATCTGGTGACGCGGGGGCGGCGCGGCTCCCTCCGGCAGGTGGCCGGACGGGGTGCGCTACGGGGTCTCGCTTCGGGGCGCGAGGCACAGGGGCCCTCAGCAGTCACACATTCGACACATGCGACGAGCAGCACCGGGCGTCGTCATCGCCTCGGTCGCAAAGATGCGGGTGCTCGTCGTGGTCATGCGGGCAAGTAAAACAGACGGGCGTGCGAATCGGCCAAGCCTGTCCGAATAGCGGACGCGATCTCTCGCCCTCTGGACGCGCGGGGGTGCGGCGGGGGTGCGCGCGAGGGGCCCGTGCCGGGCGTTTAAAGTCGTCCCATGCCTGTCTCGTCCCCTTCGCACACCCGCGTCACCCGGGGGTCCCGGTGCTCGACGCGCTGACGCTCGCGGCCGGTCTGGCCGCTCTCGCGCTGGCCGCCTGGTGCGGTTTCGCCTTCGCCCGGGACGAGCCCACCAAGGACTGGCACTTCATCGGCATGGCCGTGGTCGCGGCCCTGGCGCTGGTGCAGCTCGTCATCGGTGTGGTGCGGCTGTCCGGCGGTGACAAGCCGGCGCAGGGCACAGCGATCTTCGTGGCCTATCTGCTGGGCGCGGCGGCCGCCGTACCCGCGGCGGGCTTTATGTCCCTGGCCGAGCGGACCCGCTGGGGCTCGGCCACCGTGGCGGCGGGCGCCGTGATCCTGGCCGTGCTGGAAGTGCGGCTCTACGACATCTGGGGTGGCTGACATGTCCGAGCACACGGACACGGGCGAGCGGGCCGGCTTCGACCTCGGCCAGGGGCCGGGCCGGCTGCTGGTCTGGCTCTACGGCGTCTTCACCGTCGCGGCGGCCTCCCGCTCGATCGTCCAGATGATCATGGACTTCGGCCGGGCGCCGCTCGCGTACGTCCTGTCGGCGGCCGCCGCCGTGGTCTACGCCTTCATCACGTACTCGCTGGTGCGCGGCGGCGGGCGGGCCCGCAGGGCGGCGCTGGTGTGCTGCGCCGCCGAGCTGGTGGGTGTGGTGACCGTGGGCACCTGGACGCTGCTGGAGCCGTCCGCCTTCCCCGACGCCACGGTCTGGTCGGACTACGGCATGGGCTATCTCTTCATCCCGGTCGTCCTGCCGGTGACCGCGATGGTCTGGCTGCGCCGGGCCCCGCGCTGAGGCCCGGCACGGCCCCGCGTCAGGCGCTCGTCACCAGGGCGTGCGCCCCGGCGGGACCGGCCTCCTTCTCCAGGGTGACCGCGGTGAGGTTCCGCCCGGCCGGCTCGGCATCGGTACGGGTGTAGCCCCACTTGAGGTACAGCCGCAGGCTCCCCTCGCCGCGCCGGCCGGTGGCCAGCCGGAACCGCTTGGCGCCCCACTCCCCCGCCAGCCGCTCCTCGATCGCGGCGAGCAGCCGCCCGCCGAGGCCGTGCCGCCGCAGCCGGGGGTGGACGATCAGCCCGGTGATGACGGCCGTCCCCTCGGTGTCGACGGCGGCGCGGACGGAGCCGACGACCTCCTCGCCGAGCCGGGCCACGAGCACACAGCCGCGGCCCAGTTCGGCGCGCAGGTCGTCGAGCGTCTGCGTCAGGGGTTCGATGGTGTAGTCGCCGTAGAGCTCCGCCTCGCTCTGATAGCAGAGGTACTGGAGCTTGAGGATCTGCTCGGCATCGTGCTCGGCCGCGGCCGAGATGGTCACGCTCATGCCCATGTGCGCACGCCTCCCCTTGCTGGGTCGCTTAACGCTCCTTTCCCCGGGTCAAGGAGCGGCAATCTCTGCCATGAGCATTCTGCGCAGGCATCCCAGGCAACGGGAACGTACGGGCCCCAAAGATCCTTGTGACATTCCCAACTTCCCTGCGATTTCACGGTAGGTCGGGTCGTGGCCCGAAAGAAGCGCGGAAATCAGCCGGGGACAGCGGCCTGGCAGCCGGCGGATCGCGGCCCGGAGCTCGCGGCGGGACTCGGCGGCCAGTACGGCCTGTTCCACCCCGGAGTCCACCCGTTCGCCGGGCGTGGAGGCGGCCTCGGCGGTGGGGTCGTAGAGCACTTCCCGCCGGGCCCGGCTCAGGGCGGCCCGGACCTCGGCCCGGACGGCCGCGGTTAAGCGCGCGACGGGCTCCCCGGCGCGGCGCTCGCTCAGCAGCCGTAGCCAGACGGACTGTTCGAGGTCGGCGGCGTCCAGGCCGGCGGAGTGCGCCTCGGCGGCGCACTCCGCCTTGAGCAGGGGGCTCAGCCGGGTCAGGAGATCACTCTGAGTGGTCATGCGGGCGGGGACGTGGCGCCCCCGCCCACCGGTTCCGGGCTACCCGGAATTCACCCGTCCGGGTGAGGCGCGAGGGTCAGTGCTTGAGGAAATCCGCCCGCGCCATGGCCGCCGTGTCGCAGTTGTCGGAGAATATGCCGTCGATGCCCGTCGCGAAGTACGCCTTGAACGCGCCGAACGCGTCTCCGTAGGCGTTCGGGTCCGTGCCCCGGCGGAAGTCGGCGGGCAGGAAGCTGTTCTCGTTGCGCATGGTGTACGGGTGGAGGATCAGCCCGGCGGCATGGGCGTCGCGCACCAGCGTGGTGGGCTTGGTGAGCCGGTCGTTCTTGTCCCGGGGGATGATCTGGTTCACCCAGGGGCCGATGCCCTGCGCGAAGCCGGAGACCCACGTCAGGCCCTTGGGGGTGATGAGGTCGGCGACCGTGCGCGGGTCGTTCGCCTCGACGAAGTCCCAGGGGCGGGTGGGCAGGTCGTCCAGCAGCAGGATCTTGGGGCAGTCGAGGCCGAGCCGGCCGAGACGCTGGAGGCTGCTCGGCTCGAACGACTGGAGGAACGTGTAGCCGTTGCGCCCCGAGCGGCCGTAGCGGCGCAGCAGCTTGGCGAGGCGCTCCTCCAGGCCCAGGCCGATCTTGCGGAAGTACGTGGGGTGCTTGGTCTCCACGTGCAGCCAGATGCGGCGGCCGCGCTTGCGGCCCTGCTCGTCGGCCCACTTGAGGACCTCCTCGAACGTCGGCACGTCCCAGCGGCCGTCGTAGAGGGTGTTGTGCTGGCGGTTGCCGGGGATGCGCTCCTTGGCGCGCAGCGTCTTCAGCTCCGCGAGGGTGAAGTCCTCGGTGAACCAGCCGGTGTGCTTCTCGCCGTCCACGGTCTTGGTGGTCTTGCGGGAGGCGAACTCCGGGTGGTCGGCGACATCGGTGGTGGCGGTGATGTCGTTCTCGTGCCGGCAGACGAGGTGGCCGTCCTTGGTCGGCACGACGTCCTGCTCGATGACGTCCGCGCCGTTGGCGAGGGCGTACTCGTAGGAGCCGAAGGTGTGCTCGGGCCGGTAGCCGCAGGCGCCGCGGTGGCCGATGACGGTGGGCACGGGCAGGTCCCCCCGCGAACCCCCGTGGCCGCGCCCGGCCGTGAGGTCCGTCTCCCGCCCGGCCGCCATCGCCGGAACCGCTCCGCCGCCGAGGGCGACCGCCCCCGCGCCGAGGGCCGCCGCGGCCCCCAGCACCGTGCGCCTGCCCGGCCGCTGCTCCTGCTGCATGTTTCTCCTTCTGTGGTGCTGATGCCGTGTGGTGCCACGGCTGTGCCGTGGGCTGCTACCCGGTCGGCCGATCGTATGCACGTCCGACTTCCGGGTTGAAGAACGAATGGGGAACGGAGTGGAAAGTCACGTCAACACTCTGTTTCGACTCGGTCAACCCCGCGTGCACAAGGGGCATACCCGCGAGTATCGTCGTCGACCGCGCCCCGCGCGCCCGTCCCGCACATCACGACCGGAGGGTCCGTTGTCCCGCATCCTGCTCAAGGCGTTCCTCGGATTGCTCATGCGCGTCCTGTACCGCCCGAAGATCGAGGGGGCCGGGCACATCGCGGAGAGCGGGCCGGTGATCCTCGCGGGGAACCACACCACGTTCGTGGACTCGCTGTTCCTCGCCCTGGTCGTCAAGCGCCAGGTGTTCTTCATCGGCAAGGACGAGTACGTCACGGGCAAGGGGCTCAAGGGCCGGCTGATGGCGTGGTTCTTCGGCGCCTCCGGGATGATCCCGGTCGACCGCGACGGCGGCAACGGCGGGGTGGCCGCGCTGATGACGGGCCGTCGGGTGCTGGACGAGGGCAAGGTCTTCGGCATCTACCCCGAGGGCACCCGCTCCCCCGACGGCCGCCTCTACCGCGGCCGCACCGGCATCGCCCGGCTGACGCTGATGACGGGCGCTCCGGTGGTGCCGTTCGCGATGATCGGCACGGAGAAGGTCCAGCCCTCCGGAAGGGGCCTGCCGCGCATCGCGCCGGTGACGGTGCGCTTCGGCGAGCCGCTGGACTTCTCCCGCTACGAGGGGATGGACCGCGACCGCTATGTGCTGCGCGCCGTCACCGACGAGGTGATGAGCGAGGTCATGCGGCTGTCCGGTCAGGAGTACGTGGACATGTACGCCACCAAGGCCAAGGCGGCCTGACCCCTGCCGGACGCCGCTTGGTGTCCGGCCGCTAGCCCAGGCAGCGCGGCTGGAACGCCGGGTCGGCCGGGCCCTTGCGCCCGAGGGCGTTCAGCACCCACTGGGCGACGACCGGGTCCTTGGTGGCCTGGTCGTGCATAAAGGGGTCCAGCGGGCACTTGTCCTGGAGCACGACATTGCTGAGGTGCTCGGCGGGGCCGGTCAGCAGGGCGCTGGTGTAGGGGATGACCACCTCGTCGTGCCGGGTGGTGATGACGGTGTAGTCCGGCCCGGCGGGGGTCTCGTCGCCCTCGTTGAGCTTCTTGAGCAGGTCCGAGCCGACGCGCTGGTCCAGGCAGGACGGGCAGAAGGTGTAGCCGAACGGGATGGCGAGCGGGTTCAGCGTGCCGTGGTTGGACGGGACGATGCCCACGAGGTCGTCGACCTTGTCCGCGCCGCCGAGGAACTTCACGTAGTAGCGCGGCATCATGCCGCCCTGGCTGTGCCCGACGATGTCGACCTTGGCAGCGCCCGTCGCGCCCCGCACGGCCTCGACGAAGTCGCGCAGCTCGGCGGCGGCCTGCGGGATGGGGTCGGTCTCCATGTGCCCGTAGTTGAAGGCGAAGACGCAGTAGCCGGCCTCCTTGAGCTTCGGGGAGAGCTTGGCCCAGTTCTCCGCCATCAGCTTGAACGTGCCGTTGACCAGCACGACAGGCTGCGGATGCGCCGAGTCGGGCTTGCAGGACCAGTCGTTGGCGCCCTTGGGCGGGACGTCCAGGACCGAGGCGGAGGCCGGGGACGCGGTGAGCCCCATGAGGCTCAGGGCCGCGGTGGCCGCGGCGGCGACCAGGAACCGTGCGGTGGTACGCAGACGCATGTGGGGGATTCCTTTGAACATGGCGTCGCTGCTGCGGACGCCTTCGTCCGAACCACGTTCGACAATGTCGACCGGTGGACGAGATGTTCTCGGGTGTGTCAGGACTGCGTCAAGAGAGTTACTCGCCGGTAAACGTCACAGGGGCCGGGGGTTGCCACCCCGGCCCCTGTGGTGTTTGCTCATCCGAGCCCACGCGAGCCCGTATGGGCTCAGCCGCCGTACCCTTCCTCCAGCCGCTGTCCGCGCAGCAGGAACCAGGCGGCGACCGCCGTCACCAGCAGCACCAGCGCACCGACGCCGGAGGCGATCCGCAGCCCCTCGACGAAGGCGTCCTGCGCCGAGCCGAGCAGCGCCGCGCCCGTGTCCGCGGGCAGGGTGGCGGCCGACTCGACCGCGCCGCCCAGGGACTCCCGCGCGTCGCCCGCCGCGCCCGCCGGGACCCCGGCCGGCACGGTGAACCCACGGTAGACCCCGGTGACGATCGTGCCGAGCAGGGCGATGCCCAGCGCGGCACCCAGCTCGTAGGCCGTCTCCGAGACCGCCGAGGCCGCGCCCGCGTGCTCCTTGGGCACGCTGGAGAGGATCACATCCGCGGTGACGGTGAAGGAAAAGCCCGCCCCGATGCCGACGACGAGCAGCGCCGCGCCCAGCACCGGGTAGGCGGTGTCCGCGCCCAGCGCGACCAGCGCCGCCAGTGCGAGCCCTATCGCCGCGAGCCCGCCGGCGACCACCGAGCGCACCGACCAGCGCCGGGCGGCCTGACCGGCCAGCAGACCGGCCGTCACCGCGCCGACGGCGGCGGGCAGCTCGGCCAGCCCCGCCTCCAGCGGGCTGCGGTCCTGCACCAGCTGGAGGAACTGGGAGAGGAAGAAGACCATCCCGGACAGCCCCAGCACCGTCAGCAGGTCGGCCAGGACCGCCGCCGAGAAGCCCCGGTGGTGGAAGAGCCGCATGTCCAGCAGCGGCGAGGGCAGCGTGAGCTGCCGCCGTACGAACCACACCAGCGACCCCGCGCCGACCACGGCCGTCAGGGCGACCGGCCAGGCGAAGCCGTTGGTGGCGCCCTCCTTGATCGCGTAGACCAGGGTGATGATGCCGACCATCGACAGCAGCACGCTCGGCAGGTCCCACGGCCCCGGGGCGGGGTCCTTGGACTCCGGCAGCAGCTTCGCCCCGACGAGGACGAGCACGGCCATCACCGGCAGGTTGATCAGGAAGACCGAGCCCCACCAGTAGTTCTCCAGCAGGAAGCCGCCCACCACCGGGCCGACGGCCGCGCCGGCGGAGGCCATGGCACCCCAGATGCCGATGGCGAGGCTGCGCTCCTTGGGATCGTGGAAGATATTGCGGATCAGCGCGAGCGTCGAGGGCATCAGCGTCGCGCCCGCCACGCCCAGCAGCGCCCGCGCCGCGATCATCATCTCCGGGCTGGACGCGTAGGCGTTGAGCACCGACACCGCGCCGAACGCCACGGCGCCCGTCAGCAGCAGCTTCTTGCGGCCCACCCGGTCGCCCAGGCTGCCCATGGAGACGAGCAGTCCGGCGATGACGAAGGAGTAGACGTCACCGATCCACAGCAGCTGGGTGCCCGACGGCCGCAGGTCCTCACTGAGGAACGGCGTGGCGAGCCCCAGAACCGTCGCGTCGACGGCGACGAGCAGAACGGCGAGGGCGAGCACGGCCAGCGCCAGCCAGCGCCCCGGGCGCGGCGTCTCCACCGGCGCGGGCGCGTCGGGCGCCGGGCCGGCGGTCCGGGCGCTCACCGCTCGGCCCTGCGCTGCGCCCCGCCGAGCAGGAGCTCGGAGACCATGCGGGCGAGGTCCTTGGCGGCCACCCGCCCATCCTGCACGGCCCACACCCCGGAGGCGATCAGCCCGTACAGCGCGTCGGTGAGCCAGGCGGGTGAGAGGTCGACCCGGAAGGCGCCCTCCTCCTGGCCGCGCAGGAAGAGCGCGTGGACACGGGCGTCGAGGCGGTTCCAGCCCTCGTCGATCTCGCCCTCGAAGAGCTGGTTCTCGGAGTAGAGGAAGGACATCAGACCGGCGGCCTGCTCGGCCTTCTCGATCAGGCGGCGCACGGCCTGTGCCGCGTCGCCCTCGTCCAGCCGGGCCTCGTCCAGGGCCCGCTCGAACTGCTCGATGCCGAGCTTTTCCAGGGCCCTGACGAGCGCGTCGCGACCGGCGAAGTGGCGGTGGAGGGTGGCGCGGCTGATGCCGGCGGCCTTGGCGATCTCGTCCATGGAGGCGGTCGCCTTACGGGTGAGCAGGGCTGCGGCTGCTCTCAGTACCTGCTCGCGGCGGTCAAGGCTCATGAGACGACCATAACCCGAATGAGACGCTGATGTCTCACACGAATTACGGTCGTCTCAAAACGATCACCCGTGTCGCGTATTCGACGTGCCCGCCGCGTCCGCCCAGCTGCGCTGGACCGCCAGATCGGCCTTGACCTCCTGGAGCTGGACCGCCACGGCCGAGGGGGCCGTGCCGCCCCGCCCGCTGCGGGAGGCGAGCGCGCCGGGGACGCTCAGGACCGTACGGACCTCGGGGGTCAGATGCGGGGAGATCGCGGCGAACTGCTCGTCGGTGAGCTCGTCGAGCTCGATGCCGAGTGCCTCGCACTCCTTGACGCACTCCCCCGCGACCTCGTGCGCCACCCGGAACGGCACGCCCTGCCGGACCAGCCATTCGGCGATGTCGGTGGCCAGCGAGAAGCCGGCCGGGGCCAGCTCCTCCATCCGGTCGCGGTGGACGGTGAGGGTCGCCATCATCCCGGTGAAGGCCGGGAGCAGGACCTCCAGCTGGTCGCAGGAGTCGAAGACCGGCTCCTTGTCCTCCTGGAGATCGCGGTTGTAGGCGAGCGGCAGGGCCTTGAGGGTGGCCATCAGCCCGGTGAGGTTGCCGATCAGCCGCCCGGACTTGCCGCGCGCGAGCTCGGCGATGTCGGGGTTCTTCTTCTGCGGCATGATCGAGGAGCCGGTGGAGAAGGCGTCGTGGAGGGTGACGAAGGAGAACTCCTTCGTGTTCCAGATGATGATCTCCTCGGCGATCCGCGACAGGTCGACGCCGATCATCGCCGTGATGAAGGCGAACTCGGCGACGAAGTCCCGGGAGGCCGTGCCGTCGATGGAGTTCCCGGACGAGCCCCGCTCGAAGCCCAGGTCGGCGGCGACCGCCTCCGGGTCCAGCCCGAGGGAGGACCCGGCGAGCGCCCCCGAGCCGTACGGCGAGACCGCCGTGCGCTCGTCCCACTGCCGCAGCCGCTCCGCGTCCCGGGACAGCGCCTGGACGTGGGCGAGTACATGGTGGGCGAAGAGCACCGGCTGGGCGTGCTGAAGGTGGGTGCGGCCCGGCATGGCGACGTCCGGGTGGGCCTCGGCGAGGCCGACGAGCGCCTCCTGGAGGTCGGCGATCAGCCCGCCGATGATCCGCGCGTGGTCGCGCAGATACATCCGGAAGAGCGTGGCGACCTGGTCGTTGCGCGACCGGCCGGCGCGCAGCTTGCCGCCGAGGTCCGGGCCGAGCCGCTCCAGCAGACCGCGCTCCAGGGCGGTGTGGACGTCCTCGTCGGCGACGGTGCCGGTGAAGGTGCCGGCGGCGACGTCGGCCTCCAGCAGCCCGAGGCCCTCGATCATGCGGGTGAGCTCGTCGTCCGTGAGCAGCCCGGCCTTGCGCAGCACCCGGGCGTGGGCGCGGGAGCCGGCGATGTCGTAGGGGGCGAGCCGCCAGTCGAAGTGGACGGAGGCGGACAGCTTCGCCAGGGCCTCGGCCGGCCCGTCCGCGAACCGGCCGCCCCACAGCCGCACGTCACCGCCGCCGGCGGGGGGCTGCGATCCGGTGGTCATCGTCGATTGCTCCTCTGCGCGATGCGGTGCGATGCGGTGGTGCGTGGTGCGGTGGTGCGGTGATTCGGCCTCCCCGGCCCAGGGGGCCGGGGAGGCGCGGGTGGGGGGTGGCGAACGGACTAGTGGACCAGGTCCCGCTTGGCCGCGATCTTCGAGGACAGGCCGAAGATCTCGATGAAGCCCTTCGACATCGACTGGTCGAAGGTGTCGCCCGTGTCGTAGGTGGCGAGGTTGAAGTCGTAGAGCGACTGCTCGGACCGCCGGCCCGTGACGACGGCCCGGCCGCCGTGGAGGGTCATCCGGATGTCACCGGAGACGTGCTCGTTGGCCTCGGCGACGAAGCCGTCCAGGGCCCGCTTGAGCGGCGAGAACCACAGGCCGTCGTAGACCAGCTCGGCCCACCGCTGCTCGATCTGCCGCTTGTACCGGGCGAGCTCGCGCTCGACGGTCACGGCCTCCAGCTCCTTGTGCGCGGTGATCAGCGCGATGGCGCCGGGCGCCTCGTAGATCTCCCGGGACTTGATGCCGACCAGCCGGTCCTCGACCATGTCCAGCCGCCCGACGCCCTGGGCGCCGGCCCGCTCGTTCATCTGCTGGATGGCCTGGAGCACGGTGACGGGCTTGCCGTCGATGGCGACGGGGACACCCTTGTCGAAGGTGATGACCACCTCGTCGGCCTCCCGGGGGGTGGCCGGGTTGGCGGTGTAGTCGTAGACGTCCTCGATCGGGGCGTTCCAGATGTCCTCGAGGAAGCCGGTCTCGACGGCGCGGCCGAAGACGTTCTGGTCGATGGAGTACGGCGACTTCTTGGTCGTCGCGATCGGCAGGCCCTTGGCCTCGCAGAAGGCGATGGCCTTGTCCCGGGTCATCGCGTAGTCCCGGACGGGGGCGATGCACTTCAGCTCGGGGGCGAGGGAGGAGATGCCGGCCTCGAACCGCACCTGGTCGTTGCCCTTGCCGGTGCAGCCGTGGGCGACGGTGGTCGCGCCGTGCTTCTTCGCGGCGGCGACGAGGTGCTTGACGATCGTGGGCCGGGAGAGGGCGGAGACCAGCGGGTACCGGTCCATGTACAGGGCGTTGGCCTTGATCGCGGGGAGGCAGTACTCCTCGGCGAACTCGTCCCTGGCGTCCGCCACCTCGGCCTCGACCGCACCGCAGGCGAGCGCGCGCTTGCGGATGACGTCCAGGTCCTCGCCGCCCTGGCCGACATCCACGGCGACGGCGATGACCTCGGCGCCCGTCTCCTCGGCGATCCAGCCGATGGCGACGGAGGTGTCAAGGCCGCCGGAATAGGCGAGTACGACGCGCTCGGTCACGGGGGTTCTCCTTACGGTGCGGTGCGCTGTGCGCTGCGCATTCATGCGCTGGTGGGTATAACTATGCAGTGCGGCGCATGTTTCGTCAATAGCTCGCGAGAGTGAATGTCACCCTCCGGCGCCCGCGCGGCCCGTGAGCACAGGACGCTGGGCGCATGTCATGGCCGCTCGAAACCCTCGTCAGCACGTTCCACAACATCTGCAAGCACCAGGGAGGCATCAAGATCGATGTGGTGGGCGACCGGATCGCCATCTCGATGCGGGACGGAGTCCAGTGCCAGACAGACTTCGACGTCCAGAAAGCCGCAATCGCGGCAGGCCTGGCCCATGAACGGGTGCTGTCCAATGTGCTGATCGAGTTCCCCGGGGAGGCCCCCCGCGTACCGGACGTGTCGATCCTCCGGGACGGGCGGCCCGAGGAGCCCTACTCGTACAAGGACCTGCTGGCCGCAGTCGAGATCGTCTCCACGAAACACGACGGGTACGACTTCACGCTCAAGCGGGAGCAGTACGCACGCTCCGCCGTCCCGGCATTCCTGGTCATCGACCCGTTCCGTGGCGAGTGCGACCTGTTCACCCGCCCCGTCGACGGCAGGTACGCCGGCCACGATCTGTACACGTACGGGGACGTCATCCACCTCAAGCTGGCCGACGGCGGCGAGGTCGACATCCCCACGGACACCTTCGACCGCAGGCGCTAATACCCCCGGATTTGGATCACGGCGCGGAACAGGATATTTTCTTTCTGCACGCCCCACCGGGAAGAAACCCCGGAGGGACGCGGCACCGGGACGTGGCGCAGCTTGGTAGCGCACTTGACTGGGGGTCAAGGGGTCGTGGGTTCAAATCCCGCCGTCCCGACGGTGTGAAGAAGCCTCTGATCAGCGGGAAACCGCAGATCAGGGGCTTTTTCCATGCCCAGCAGCGCACGGGCCAGCGCGTCCGAGTCCCCCAGGGTCACCGAGTCCACGCCCGGGCGGATGCCCGCCGCCGTGACCCAGTGGACGGACTCCGTGGGCACCCCGAGGGCGAAACGGCGCGGGTGGGGGCGGCCCGTCGCGTCGAGCAGGTGGCACGGGCGGCCGGTGACGGCGAGCCCGCCCGTGACGTAGTCGGTGCCGTCGCCGCACGGAATGCGGTGGGCGCGGCACTGGCCCGTGGCGAGCAGGTGCCGCAGCAGGGGGTCGGCCGTGCGGGCCAGGTCGGGCTCGGGCAGCCGGGCCTCGATCAGGACGCGGCCGCGCGCCTCCGCGCCCGGTACGTCCGATTCCAGTACGAAGGCCCCGGCCTCCGTACGGACCCGCGCCCCCGGCCCGACGACGCTCAGGATCCCCGCCTCGATCAGTGCCGCCATCCGCTCGATCCGGTGGGCGGGCGGGCCGATGGACAGGAAGGCGTTGAGCGGGGTGTACCAGCCGTCGAGGTCGTCGCGGTGGGAGTCGCCGAGCAGCCCGCCGTGGTCGACCAAGTGCCGGATCTCGTTGCGCAGGTCGCGCAGGACGTCGAGGGCCGCCTTGAGGGGGCCGCTGACATTGCCCGCGCGGGCCTCGGTCACGTCACGGGCCAGCCGGTCCAGCAGCCAGGACCGCAGCTCGCCGGGGCCCGCGAAGCGCAGGCCCGCGCAGGGCCGGGCGACGCGGTCCCAGTCCCAGCGGTCGGCGCACCCGATGCCGTACCGGGCGAGGAGGTCCCGTTCCGCCGCCCCGCGCGGGGCGGCGAGATAGCGGTCCGCGAACTCGGCGAGCTCGCCCGCACCGGTCCCCCGGCGGCGCAGCAGTGCCTCGTAGTAGACGCACTCGGTCTCCTTGGCGATCAGCGGCCACAGGTCGGCGCGGAAGTCGAGGCGCCGGCCGGCGTCGGCGCGGCCGCGCAGCCGGGCGAGGGTGAGCGGGGTGAGCAGGCGGGGGCGGTAGCGGCCGTGCGCGCCCTTCTCGTTCTCGCCCCGCGCGTGGTACGGGACGCCGCGCCGGGAGCCCGCGTGGAGGAGGGGTTCCCGGCCCGAGGGGCGGTAGACGAGGGAGCCGCCGGTTCTCTCGAAGGTGCCGCCCCGGCCCTCGGTGAGCAGGGCCACATGGTCGAAGAAGGTCAGGCCCAGGCCCCGTAACAGCACGTTCTCCCCCGGCCGGACGGCGGAGAGGTCGGCGTCGGCGGGGTTGGCGGGCGGGACGTGGAGCAGGCCGTGGCCGTCCGCGAAGGAGGCCAGGGCCGCTTCGGCGTCCGTCGGGCGCGCGGGCAGATGGCCCTGGCAGAGGACGACGGCGTCGAGACCGTCGAGAAGGGTGCCGTCGTCCAGGCGGACGGTCTGCCGGGCGGGGCCTCCCGCGTCGTCCAGCGCGACGGCGCGGGCGCGGTGGACGTGGACGGAGACGCCCGCAGGGGCGCGGCGCACCACCCGCCGGAAGACCCACTCCAGGTAGTGCCCGTAGAAGGCCCGGGTGGGGTACGAGTCCGGGCCCAGCCGCCGGGCCTCGGCGCGGACCGCCGCGTCGGCGTGAGGGCGGGAGCGGGCCCACGCGTGGAGGCTGGGGCCGGGTTCGAGCGGCCCCGCTATACGCACGCCGGCGTCGGTGAACATGGTGATCTGCGATGCCACGGTGTTCATCAGCAGATGGGGCGACTGGCCAGTGCGCCAGACGCCGCCGGAGCCGGGGCGTCCGGGGTCGACGAGGTGGACGGCCACGGCCCGGGGTCAGCCGGAGGCCGCGGCCGCCCGGGCGTTGGCGCACAGCCGCTCCAGCACGGACAGGCCGCGCGGTCCGGCACCGATGATGCACAGCGTGAGGTTGTCGCCGGTCACTCGGCACTCCCCTTCGTCGACGGGACGGGGTCGTCCCGTCGACGAAGGATGCCGTCGGCGTCTCGCTCGCCGTGCGCTTTCGATGGAGTTCGAACGTGTCGCTCGACAGCGGGAATTGACCGTGGTAGAGCTCCCGCCGGTGGGGGCTGGTCGCGCAGTTCCCCGCGCCCCTTACGGGCCCTCACGGGCCCCTTACCGCTCCTTCTGCGCCAGCCTCAGCAAGTGGTCCGCCAGCGCCTGTCCCCCGCTCGGGTCGCGGCTGATCAGCAGCACCGTGTCGTCACCCGCGATCGTGCCGATGATCTCGTGGACGCCCCCTTGGTCGATCGCCGAGGCGAAGAACTGGGCGGCGCCCGGCGGTGTCCGCAGGACGACCAGGTTGGCGGAGGCCTCCGCCGAGATCAGCAGCTCGCCGGCGAGCCGGCCCATCCGGGCCTCCGACGCGGATTCCCCGAGGGGGGCGCGCGGGGTGCGGTCGCCGCCCTCGGAGGGCACCGCGTAGATCAGCTCGCCGCCGGTGTTGCGGATCTTGACGGCGCCGAGCTCGTCGAGGTCGCGGGAGAGCGTCGCCTGGGTGACGGAGAGTCCGTCGTCGGCGAGCAGCTTGGCGAGCTGGCTCTGGGAGCGGACGGCCTGCCGGCTGAGGATGTCCACGATGCGGCGGTGGCGTGCGGTGCGGGTCTGCGGCACGGCCTGCCCGCCGTGAACCGGCTCGGTCTCCTGCGCCTCGGTCATCTTCTTCGTCAGTCTCCGGATCGTCGTTCCCCGTGGGCCCCGTCGGCGACGGCGTCCAGGACGCCGGGCAGCGTCCGGAGGAACGTCTCCACGTCATCCTCGGTGATGATCAGCGGAGGGGCCAGCCGCACCACATCGGGCGCGACCGCGTTCACCAGCAGGCCGGCTTCCTGGGCCGCCTGCTGCACCTTCGGTGCGAGGGGCTCGCCAAGGACAATACCCAGCAGCAGGCCGGTACCACGGACGTGGTCGACGAGCGGGTGGCCGAGCGCGGCGATCCCGTCACTCAGCAGGGCCCCCACGCGCTTGACCCGGCCGAGGATCCCGTCGGTCTCCAGGGTGTCCAGGACGGCGAGCGCGGCGGCGCAGGCGACGGGGTTGCCGCCGAAGGTCGAGCCGTGCTGACCAGGTGTCAGCAGGTCGGCGGCGGGCCCGAAGGCCAGGGTCGCGCCGATGGGCAGCCCGCCGCCGAGGCCCTTGGCGAGGGTGACGACGTCCGGCTCGACGCCCTGCGCCAGGTGCTCGAACCAGTGTCCGGTGCGGCCGATACCTGTCTGGATCTCGTCCAGCACCAGCAGGGCCCCGGCCGCGCGGGTGATCTCGCGGGCGGCGGCCAGATAGCCCGCCGGGGGCACGACGACGCCGTTCTCGCCCTGGACGGGCTCCAGGACGACCATCGCGGTGTCGCCGGTGACGGCCGCGCGGAGCGCCTCCGTGTCCCCGTACGGCACGTGGGTGACGTCGCCCGGCAGCGGAAGGAAGGGCTCCTGCTTGGCGGGCTGGCCGGTGAGGGCGAGGGCGCCCATGGTGCGGCCGTGGAAGCCGCCCCGGGCGGCCACCATGTGCGTCCGGCCCGTCCGCCGCCCGATCTTGAAGGCGGCCTCGACGGCCTCCGCGCCGGAGTTGGCGAAGTAGACCCGCCCTGGGCGGCCGGCGAGAGCCAGCAGCCGCTCGGCGAGCTGGACGGTCGGCTCGGCGGTGAAGAGGTTGGAGACGTGGCCGAGGGTGGCGATCTGGTCCGAGACGGCCCGGACGACGGCCGGGTGGGCGTGGCCGAGGGCGTTGACGGCGATGCCGCCGACGAAGTCCAGATAGCGCTTGCCGTCGGCGTCCCAGACGAACGGGCCCTCACCGCGCACCAGCGGGATCGCGGGCGTGCCGTAATTGTCCATCAGGGCGCCCTGCCAGCGCCGGGTGAGCTCCGCGTTGGTCGTCATGACTGCCCCTCCGGGTCCGGCACGACCATGGTGCCGATGCCTTCATCCGTGAAGATCTCCAGCAGGATCGAGTGCTGGACGCGGCCGTCTATCACCCGCGCCGTGGTGACGCCGTTGCGCACGGCGTACAGGCAGCCCTCCATCTTGGGCACCATGCCGCTGGCCAGCTCGGGCAGCAGCCGTTCCAGTTCGCTCGCGGTGAGCCGGCTGATGACCTCGTCGCTGTGCGGCCAGTCCTCGTAGAGGCCCTCGACGTCGGTGAGGACCATCAGTGTCTCGGCGCCGAGCGCCACGGCGAGCGCGGCGGCGGCGGTGTCGGCGTTGACGTTGTAGACGTGGCCGTCGTCGGCGCTGCGGGCGATGGAGGAGATGACGGGGATGCGGCCGTCGTCGAGCAGGGCCTGGACGGCGCCCGGGTCGATCGCGGTGATCTCGCCGACCCGCCCGAGGTCCACGCGCTCGCCGTCCATGTCGGCGTAGTGCTTGGTGGCGGTCATCAGGTGGGCGTCCTCGCCGGTGAGGCCGACGGCCAGCGGGCCGTGCTGGTTGAGGAGGCCCACGAGCTCGCGCTGCACCTGCCCGGCGAGGACCATCCGGACGACGTCCATGGCCTCGGGCGTGGTCACCCGCAGCCCGGCTTTGAACTCCGAGGTGATGCCCATCCGGTCGAGCTGGCGGCTGATCTGCGGTCCCCCGCCGTGGACGACGACGGGCTTGAGGCCGGCGTGCCGCAGGAAGACGACGTCCTGGGCGAAGGCGGCCTTGAGCTCCTCGTCGACCATGGCGTTGCCGCCGAACTTCACGACGACGGTCTTGCCGTGATGGCGCGTCAGCCAGGGCAGGGCCTCGACGAGGGTGCGGGCCTTGGGCAGGGCGGTGTGCCTGCGGGTGCCGCCCGTGCCCGAGGCGTCCGTCGTGGGCGCGTCGCCGACGGTCGTGGTGGCGGTCGTCGTGGTGGCGGTCGTGTCGCCGCTGTCCGTGGTCATGAGGAGTACGCGCTGTTCTCGTGGACGTAGTCGGCGGTGAGGTCGTTGGCCCAGATGGTCGCGGTCTCGGAGCCCGCGGACAGGTCGGCGGTGATGCGGACCTCCCGGTACCGCATGTCGACGAGGTCGCGGTCGTCGCCTACCGAGCCGTTGCGGCATACCCAGACGTCGTTGATGGCCACGTTGAGCCGGTCGGGGTCGAAGGCGGCGGAGGTGGTGCCGATGGCGGAGAGGACGCGGCCCCAGTTGGGGTCCTCGCCGTGGAGGGCGCACTTGAGGAGGTTGTTGCGGGCGATGGAGCGGCCGACCTCGACGGCGTCGTCCTCGGTGGCGGCGTTGATCACCTCGATGCGGATGTCCTTGCTGGCGCCCTCGGCGTCGCCGATGAGCTGGCGGGCGAGGTCGTCGCAGACGGTCCGTACGGCCTCGGTGAAGGCGTCCTGGCCGGGCGTGACGCCGGCGGCGCCCGAGGCGAGCAGCAGCACGGTGTCGTTGGTGGACATGCAGCCGTCGGAGTCGACCCGGTCGAAGGTGGTCCGGGTGGCGGCGCGCAGCGCGGTGTCGAGGCCGGTGGCGTCGACGTCGGCGTCGGTGGTGAGGACGACGAGCATGGTGGCGAGGCCGGGGGCGAGCATGCCCGCGCCCTTGGCCATGCCGCCGACGGTCCAGCCGTCGCCCTGGACCACGGCCGTCTTGTGCACGGTGTCCGTGGTCTTGATGGCGATGGCGGCCTTCTCGCCGCCGTGCGCGGAGAGTTCGGTGGCGGCCTTCTCGATGCCGGGCAGCAGCTTGTCCATCGGGAGCCGGACGCCGATCAGGCCGGTGGAGGCGATGGCGATCTCGGCGGCGCTGTGCCCCAGGCTGCCTTCTTTTTCGTTCAAGATGGCGGCCGCCTTCTCGGCGGTGGCGTGGGTGTCCTGGAAGCCCTCCGGCCCGGTGCAGGCGTTGGCGCCCCCGGAGTTGAGGACGACGGCGGAGACCTGACCGCCCTTGAGGACCTGCTGGGACCAGAGGACGGGGGCGGCCTTGACGCGGTTGGCGGTGAAGACGCCCGCCGCGGCCAGGCGGGGGCCCTGGTTGACCACGAGGGCCAGGTCGGGCTGTCCGCTCTCCTTGATCCCGGCGGCGATGCCCGCCGCCGTGAAGCCCTTCGCCGCTGTGACGCTCACTGCTTCTCCTTGCCGACTGCCGTCGTCTTCTTCGGGTCCTGGTTTCCGGCCCGACGGCCGGACGGTGCTCTGTCGCACGGGACGCACGGGGTGTACGGGGCGCGACGGGTTTTGCCCGGGGCACCCGAGGCGCACGGTGTGAGCCGGGCGAGCGCGGTGGCGACCGCGCGGCGGATGGTCATGGCGCCACCCCGGTGGCGGGCAGTCCCAGCTCCTCGGGCAGCCCGAGGGCGATGTTCATGCTCTGTACGGCGCCGCCGGCCGTGCCCTTGGCGAGGTTGTCGATGGCGCTGATGGCGACGATCCGGCCCGCCGCCTCGTCGAGGGCGACCTGGACGAGGGCGGTGTTGGAGCCGAGGACGGACGCGGTCGAGGGCCACTGCCCCTCGGGCAGGAGCCGGACGAACGGCTCGCCGGCGAAGGCCTTCTCGTACGCGGCGCGCACGGTGTCCGCCGTGACGCCCGGCCGGGCCTTGGCGCTGCACGTGGCGAGGATGCCGCGGGGCATGGGGGCGAGGGTCGGGGTGAAGGACACCGTGACGGGCTCGCCCGCGGCGGCGGAGAGGTTCTGGATCATTTCCGGGGTGTGCCGGTGGCCGCCGCCGACGCCGTACGGGCTCATGGCGCCCATGACCTCGCTGCCGAGCAGATGCGGTTTGGCGGCCTTGCCGGCGCCGGAGGTGCCGGACGCGGCGACGATCACGGCCTCGGGCCCGGCCAGCCCGGCGGCGTACGCGGGGAAGAGCGCGAGGGAGACGGCGGTGGGGTAGCAGCCCGGCACCGCGATCCGCTTGGCGCCGCGCAGCGCGTCCCGGGCGCCGGGCAGCTCCGGCAGCCCGTAGGGCCAGGTGCCCGCGTGCGGGGAGCCGTAGAAGCGCTGCCACGCGGCCGCGTCCTTCAGCCGGAAGTCGGCTCCGCAGTCGACGACCAGGACGTCCTCGCCGAGCTCGGCGGCGACGGCGGCGGACTGCCCGTGCGGCAGGGCCAGGAAGACGACGTCGTGCCCGGCGAGGGCCTCGGTCCCCGTCGGCAGCAGCACCCGGTCCGCGAGCTGCGGCAGATGCGGCTGGAGGCCGCCGAGAAGGGCGCCGGCGTTGGAGTTCCCGGTCAGCGCGCCGATACGGACCTCGGGGTGCCCCAGCAGCAGGCGCAGCACTTCCCCGCCCGCGTATCCGCTCGCTCCGGCCACTGCCGCGTGTATCGCCGCCATCGACGCCTCCTTGGTGATGGCATGACTATACGAACAGCGGCAGTTTTATGCAATGGGGCGTATGCGGCCGCCCGGATCGCGGCCCGGATGGAACGCGGCCCGGATGGAATCAGCTCAGCGCCGCCAGGTAGTCGTCGAGGAGCTCGGCCTGGCGCTGGGGCGGGAACGCCGTGGGGCTGAACAGGGCCTGCACCACCAGGCCGAGGACGAAGGACTGGGCGCCGGCCGCGATGCGCTCCGGGTCCCCGGGGGGCAGTTCGCCGAGCCGCTGGGCCGCGGCGACCAGGTCGCGCAGCTTGTCGCGGCTCAGGGCGTACTTCCGGCCGTAGTCGTCGCTCAGGGCGGGGTCGGCGAGCGCGGTGTCCCAGGAGGAGACCCAGATCCGGTTGCTGGCGGTGGCCTCGGCGGTCAGCGGAAGGATGTCGAGCAGGGCGGCCCGCACCGCGGACAGCCCCTCCCCGGCCTCGCGGCGGGGACGGGAGGCGGTTCGCTCGGCGAGCAGGTCGAGGGCGTACGCGACCAGGTCGCGCTTGGCGGGGAAGTAGTGGGTGAGCAGACCGGTGGTGGCGCCGAGCTCGGTGGCGACGGCGCGCAGGGTCAGCCCGCCGAAGCCGTGCGCGGCCAGCACCCGCCAGACCGCCTCCGAGACTTCGCGGCGCCGGGCTTCGTGATCTCCCTTGGTACGTGGCATGCTGCCACCGTACATATCCGTAACGCTTGTTGTGTGAATGGGGTCACCATGTTCTCCCTGCCGCTGCGGGACGACGCCCTCCTCCGTCCGCTGGAGATATGGCACGCCGAGGAGTTCGCGGCCCATCTGGACCGGGCCCGCGAGCACATCCGGCCGTGGGTCGGGCCGGCGTTCGTCACCGACGACCTCGACGGGGCGCGGGGCACACTGCGCCGGTACGCCGAGCGTCAGGCCGCGGACGGCGCCCGCCTCTACGGCATCTGGCTCGACGGCACGCTCGTCGGCGGTGTGATGTTCACGGTCTTCGACGCCGCCATGGGCTCCTGCGAGATCGGCTGCTGGCTGGAGCCGGCCGCCGAGGGGCTGGGCCTGATCACCAAGGCGTGCCACGCCCTGCTGGACTGGGCCTTCGCCGACCGGGGAGCGCACCGCGCCGAGTGGCACTGCCGGGCCGACAACGATCGCAGCTCCGCGGTGGCCAAGCGGCTCGGCATGACGCTCGAAGGCGTGCGGCGCCAGTCCTGGCCCTACGCGGGCACCCGCCACGACAAGCAGATCTGGGCGGTCCTCGCCCCCGAGTGGCAGGCCCTCCACCCGGAGGGGCGCGACCTCGCGTCCATGGAGTAAATCACCGGACCCTACAAATCCCCGGAACCCCACTCCGTGGATCACGGCACCCTCACCGCCGGAAAACCCCTGGAAGAGTGACCAGTGAGTTGATCATTCCCCGCTCGCTTTCGGCGCGGGGAGTTGTGTCTCCACTACAAAGGGGGTTGTCCATGAGCAGCGATGTCAAGGATGTGGTGGTCACGGGTCTGGGTGCCACGACGCCGCTCGGCGGGGACGTGGCCTCGACCTGGGCCGCGATGCTGGCCGGGGAGTCGGGGATCGGCCCGATCGAGGAGGAGTGGGCGGCGGAGCTGCCCGTGCGGATCGCCGGGCGGCTCAAGTCCGAGCCGGCCGAGGTCCTGGACCGGGTACAGGCCCGCCGGATGGACCGCTGCGAGCAGATCGCGCTCGTCGCCGCCCGGGAGGCGTGGGCCGACGCGGGCCGGCCCGAGGTCGAGCCGGAGCGGCTGGCCGTGGTGATCGGTACGGGCACGGGCGGCGCGCTGACGCTGCTCGGGCAGGACGACGTCCTGGAGGCGTCGGGCGTGCGGCGGGTCTCCCCGCACACCGTCCCCATGCTGATGGCCAACGGGCCCGCCGCCTGGGTCAGCATCGAGCTGGGCGCCCGGGGCGGGGCCCACACCCCGGTCAGCGCCTGCGCGTCCGGCGCCGAGGCCATCGCCATGGGCCTGGACCTGATCCGGCTCGGCCGGGCCGACGTGGTGGTCGCCGGTGGCACGGAGGCCTGCATCGCCCCGCTGCCCATCGCCGGTTTCGCCCAGGCCAAGGCCCACTCGACCCGCAATGACGCGCCCGCCCTGGCGTCCCGTCCCTTCGACGCCGACCGCGACGGCTTCGTCATCGGCGAGGGCGCCGCCGTGGTCGTCCTGGAGCGCGCGGAGTTCGCCGCCGCCCGCGCGGCCCGCGCCCACGCGCGGCTCGCCGGGGCCGGGGTCACCTCGGACGCGTTCCACATCACCGCCGCGCACCCCGAGGGCCAGATCCGCGCGATGCGCCTGGCGCTGGCCTCGGCGGGGCTCTCCCCGCGCGACATCGGGCACGTCCACGCCCACGCGACCTCCACGCCCATGGGCGACCTGGTCGAGGCGCGATCGGTCACCGAGGCCATCGGTCTCCACCCGTCCGTCACGGCCACCAAGTCGATGACGGGGCACCTCTTCGGCGCGGCCGGGGCGGTCGGGGCGCTCGCCGCGATCCTCTCGGTCCGCGACGGCGTCGTCCCCGCCACCGCGAACCTCGACACCCTCGACCCCGAGGTGAAACTCGACGTCGTCGCGGGCGGCCCCCGCCGGGGCGCGCTGACGGCCGCGCTCACGAACTCCTTCGGCTTCGGCGGCCACAACGCCTCGCTCGTCTTCACCCGGGCGTCCTAGACGCCGTACACCCCGCGCCCCGGCGGCCTTTGACCGGCGTGCAACGATGGCCCTCATGCAGTTGCCCGACATGAATCTCCTCCCCGCACTGGACGCCCTGCTGAGGGAGGGGAGCGTGACGGGCGCCGCCGCCCGGATGAACGTCTCGGCCTCGGCGATGAGCCGCACCCTGGGCCGGCTGCGGCGGGTGCTGGACGATCCGCTGCTGGTCCCGGCCGGGCGCGGCCTGGCCCTGACCCCCCGGGCGCGGGAGCTGGGGCCACAGGTGGAGGCGGCGCTCGCCGGGGCGCTGGCCGCGCTGCGACCCGCGCCGGAGGTCGACATCGCGACCGTGGAGCGGCGGTTCACCCTGCGGACCAACGAGGCGACGACCGTCGTCCTCGGCCCGCCGCTCACCGCCCGTGTCGCCCGGGAGGCGCCGGGCATCCAACTGCGGATCCTGCCCGAGGGCGACGAGGACCCCGCCGATCTGCGCGACCGCGTCGACCTGGACATCGGTCAGCTGCCCGAGCTCCCGCACGACGTGCGCAGCCGTCCGCTGCCCCCGCAGGGCCACGTCGCGGTCTGCCGCGCCGACGCGCCCCACGCGGCCGGGCCGCTGACCGTCGAGCGGTTCGCCGCGCTCCCCCACATCACGGTCACCCGGCGGGGGCTCTTCCACAGCGTCGTCGACGAGCGGCTCGCCGAGCTCGGGCTGGCCCGCCGGATCCTCGCGACGGTGCCGTCGCCCGTCACGGCCTGCTTCCTGGCGCTGCGCTCCGACGCGCTGGCGCTGGTGGCCGCATCGGTCGCCGCCCATGTCGCCGAGGTCGCGCCGCTGGCGGTCCGGGAGATCCCGCTGTCCCTGCCGCCGGTCGCCCTGGGCATGGCCTGGCACGTGCGCGTGGACACCGATCCGGCCCACCGGTGGCTGCGGGAGGCCGTGGCCGACGCGGCCGGTGCCGGGGGCGCGGAGGCGGGCGGCACCGGCCATTCCTGAGCGCGCCCTATACCGCCGGTCACCTTAGGCTGGGATTATCCGAGAGCGCACCTGTCCGTCCCCGGCGAAAGGGTCACGTCGATGCATGCGAGCAAGGGCGACCGGCTGGTCGTACACGGCAGGGTCGTCGGGCAGCACGATCACACCGTGGAGATCGTGGAAGTCCTGGGGCCCAAGGGCAACCCGCCCTACCGGGTGAGGGACGACAAGGGGCACGAGACGATCATGTCCCCCGGCCCCGACGCCATCGTGGACCACCGCAAGGCCGGCGAGCAGTTCTAGCGCGGCGGGCGCGCGCGGTGGGGGTAGTGGTCCTTCACCACGCGCGCCATCGCCCCGATGCGGTCGGCCACGACGTTCCGCGCCGAGAAGTAGACGTTGCCGCGCACCTCCGGATGGCGGCGGCCGAGGGCGACGTGCCGGGAGAGCTCGGCCGGGTCCTGCCAGGGCGCGGGCTGCGTGGGGTCGCCCGCCCGGTAGAGGGCCTCGCCGATGTAGAGCTGGACGTTCGTGCCGCGGACGGCCTCCGCCCACCAGGGCACCAGCGTGGCGTAGTCGGCGGGCGCGAAGCCGATGTGCCAGTAGCACTGCGGGACGATGTAGTCGATCCACTGCCGGCGGACCCAGCCGAGGGTGTCGGCGTGGAGGTCGTCGTAGGTCTGCACCCCGGCCTTGGTGTCGGAGCCCCGGGGGTCCGTGGCGCGGTTGCGCCAGACGGCGAACGGGCTGATCCCGAAGCGCACGTGCGGCTTGCGGCGCTTGACGCGCTCGCCCGTCTCCCGCACCAGCCGGTCGATGTTGTCACGCCGCCAGGCCGCCCGGTCGGGGAAGCCGGCGCCGTAGCGCTCATAGGCGGCCGTGTCGTCGAAGGCCTGCCCGGCCACGGGATACGGGTAGAAGTAGTCGTCGAAGTGGACGCCGTCGAGGTCGTAGCGCCAGACCGCGTCGAGCAGGGCGTCCTGGACGAACCGGCGGACCTCGGGCAGCCCGGGGTTGTAGTAGAGCTTCCCACCGTAGGGCACCACCCACTCGGGGTGGATCCGCGCGGGATGGGTGGGCACGAGCCGTCCGGGGTCGGTGTGGTTGGCGATGCGATAGGGATTGAACCAACCGTGCAGCTCCAGACGGCGCTTGTGGGCCTCGCGCACGGCGAAGGCCAGCGGATCCCAGCCGGGCGACCGGCCCTGAGTACCGGTCAGATATTCCGACCACGGCTCAAAGCGGGAGGGCCAGAAGGCGTCGGCCGTCGGCCGGATCTGAAGGATCACGGTGTTCAGCCGCCGGGCCACCGCCGCGTCGAACAGGTCCAGCAGCTCGGCCCGTTGCCGCTCCGGGGGCAGCCCGGGACGCGAGGGCCAGTCGACATTGACGACGGTCGCGATCCACATGCCCCGGAACTCCCGCCCCTGGGTCCGGCCCGTCCGCTCGCCCGCACCCGCGGCCTCCACCGCCCCCGCCTCACCCGTCGTGGTGAGCAGCGCCGCCATGGTGCTCGCGGCGGTCACGGTGAACCCTCTTCGCGTCAAACGCCCCATATGCGGATGCTCCTTCTTCCGGTGCTGTCGCGTGAGTCACACCCTTCACGCAGAGCATGCCCGCCCCGGCCCCCTCGCCACCGCCTCGCGCGGAGTAACGTCTTTTCCAAGGCGGCAGCCGGATGACCTTCGGCCCACCGCCCGTCGACCGAAGATCAGCGAAAGGCACGATGTGGTGACCGACATCGAACGCGTCGGAGTGGTGGGCTGCGGCCAGATGGGCGCGGGCATCGCGGAGGTGTGCGCCAGGGCCGGACTGGACGTCAAGGTCGCGGAGACCACCGGCGAGGCACTGGAGCTGGGCCGCACCCGGCTGACCAACTCCCTCGGCAAGGCCGCCGAACGCGGCAAGATCACCGAAGCGGAGCGTGACGCCACCCTGGGCCGGCTGAGCTTCACCACCGACCTCGGCGAGTTCGCCGACCGCGATCTGGTGATCGAGGCCGTGGTGGAGAAGGAGCAGGTCAAGACCGAGATCTTCCAGGTCCTCGACCAGGTGGTGACCCGCCCGGACGCCATCCTGGCCTCCAACACCTCCTCCATCCCGCTGGTGAAGCTGGCCGTCGCCACCTCCCGCCCGGACCGGGTCATCGGCATCCACTTCTTCAACCCGGCCCCGGTGCAGAAGCTCGTCGAGCTCATCCCGGCGCTCACCACGAGCGACGACACCATCCACCGCGCCGAGGCGCTCGTGGGCAAGGTGCTCGGCAAGCACGCCATCCGCGCCCAGGACCGCTCCGGCTTCGTGGTCAACGCCCTCCTCATCCCGTATCTCCTCTCCGCCATCCGGATGTTCGAGTCCGGCATGGCCAGCCGCGAGGACATCGACAACGGCATGGAGCTGGGCTGCGCCCACCCCATGGGCCCCCTCAGGCTCTCCGACCTCATCGGCCTGGACACCGTCGCCTCCGTGGCCGACAGCATGTACGAGGAGTACAAGGAGCCCCTGTACGCCGCTCCCCCGCTGCTCCAGCGGATGGTCGACGCGGGCCGGCTGGGCCGCAAGACGGGCTCCGGCTTCTACACCTACTGACCGTGACCACCGGCGCCCGCCCCACCTTCACACGGGGTGTGCGCCGGTGACCCGCGAATACCCTCCGCACACGCTCCCGCCCCGCCTGTCCGCGCGATTGACTCGGATCGTCGCACCGACAGCGTCTTCTCGAAAAGGGGTACGGACCGTGACCATCCATCCCGAGCGCACCGCCACCACTCCGGCGGAGCTCGCGGAGCTCCGCCGCAGCCTGGACGTCGGCGTCGTCCGCATCGACGGCCGTCTCGCCCTGCTCGGCCAGCGGAGCGAGCAGGCGGAACGAGACCTCGCCGAAGTCGCCGAGCGGCTACGGGCCCTGGAGCACGGCCGGTGGCCGCTGCCCTCACTCGCCGCGCTCACCGGGGTCGCCGCGCTGGCTCTGGCCGTGTGGCAGGCCGTGGTCGGGCGGTGACGCGCCAGCGCCGGGGCGGCACCGCAGTGTGGCGACCGCGGGCCGTCCTGGGCTGGTCGCGCTCACGCGGCGGAGCCGCATATCGAGAACAGCCCCGCGCCCCTTACGGGGCGCGGGAAAGGAACTCAGCCGAGCCGCATGTGGTGCAGCAAAAGCAGCGCGGCGGCCATGTTGGCGGCCGGCACCTCGCCGCGCGCGATCAGGTCCGGCACCAGCTTGAGCGGCACCCATTCGCGGCGGTCCGACTCGAAGCCGTCCTCGGGGTCGCCGATGTACTCGGCCTCGTCCCCCCAGTAGATGTGATGCCGGGCGTCGGTGAGCCCATTGGACGGCTCGACGGACATCAGATGCCTGAGCGGGCCCGGCCGCCAGCCGGTCTCCTCCTCCATCTCCCGGGCCGCGGCGGCGGCGATGTCCTCGCCGTCCTCGACGACCCCGGCCGCCAGCTCCCAGCCCCAGTTGTCGGTGATGAAACGGTGCCGCCACAGCAGCAGGACCTCGTTGGCCGCGTTGACCACGGTGGCCACGGCGACGGGCCGCAGCCGGATGAGGAAGTGGTCGAGATGACGGCCGTCGGGCAGTTCGACGTCCGCGAGATTGACCTGGAACCAGCGGTTCTCGTAGACGGTCAGCTCCCTGAGATTCTTCCAACGCAACGTTCTGCCACCTTCCGCCGAGGTGGCCACCTCCCGGGCGCCGTCCTGGCGACCTCTCTCACAACGGCACGCGCAGCGCCCCGTCGATCATCTCGGCGGCCTCGGCCGTGGCCGCGCACCCACTTTCGATCAGGTGCTCGCGCACCGCACGGAGCCGGTCCCGTAAGCGCTGCGATTCCATGCCTCTCGCCTGCTCGGTCATCTCCCGCGCGGTGGCCACCGCCTTGTCCGCGTCTCCCTGACGCAGCTCGATGTGCGTGAGCATGGCGAGCCGGTGGACACGGCCCCGGTCGTGGGCGGGGGTGTCGACGGCCCGGTCCGCGTGCTCACGGGCGGGCCCGAGATCGCCGAGGCTCAGCAGGGCCTCCGCGACCTGTACGTTCACCAGTCCGGGCTGGACATAGCCGGTCTCGGCGGGCTCCAGACCCCGGTGGATGCGCTCGGCGGCCGCCTCGGCGCGCCGGATGCAGCCCAGCGCCCCCTGGCCGTCGCCGAGCCGGGCGTAGGCCTTGGCCTGCATCGCGTAGAGATCGGCGGCGAGCGCCGGGGTGAGGTCCCGGCCGGCGGCCCGCAACGCGGACTCGGCGAAGGCGACGGCCTGCCGGTACTCCCCCATGAAGAGCGACTGGTTGACGAGGAGGGCGATCACATAGGCGCCCAGGCCCCGGTCGTTGCTGGCCTTGGCGAGCCGCAGGGCCTGGTGGAAATAGCGCTGGGCCAGGCCGTGGGCGTCGGAGTCGTAGGCGCAGATCCCGGCGACCGCCACCAGCCCCCCGGTGGCCCGGTGCAACTGGCGGCCCATCGAGTCCGAGTAGCCGCCGCGCAGCAGGGGCGCGGTCTCGGCGTTGAGGAAGCCCACGACCCGGGCGCGGGTCGCCACGCCGCCCGCCTTGCGGTACATCTGCTCGTAGTGCGCACGGGCCGCGCGGAGCATCTCGATGTCGGCCATCGAGACCCGGGTCAGCCCGCGCCGGGAGACATCGGCGTCCTCGGGCGGGTTCTCCCACTCCCAGACGGGGATGACGGCGGGGGTACCGGTGACGGCGGGGGCCCGGACGACGTGCTCGCGCTGCTGCTCGTCGGAACGCCACAGGGCGGTGGCCCGATCGACGAACCCGGACAGCGGCGTGCCGGGCGCCCGGGGGGTGCCGGGGGTGCCCAGGCCGATGTCGTCGAGGGTCAGCCCGCGGTGCAGCCGCTCGCCGAGGACCTCGCAGATCAGGTCCGGGACCTGGCCCCGGGGCCGCTGGCCCTTCAGCCAGCGGGCGACTGCGGTGTGTTCGTAACGCAACGCCAGTCCCCGGCCCCGGCCCGCCGCGTTGATGTGCGCGGCCAGGCTCGCGTGGGAGATTCCCGCCTCGTCGAGGATGGCGTCGAGCAGAGTGTTGGGCTCCATCCCGCCCTCCGGTGCGCTCGGTGGGATCAGCGTAGTGGAGATCCGTTCGCACGGGGTGTGAACGGGCCACGGGCGCAGGCGCACGTCAGGGGCCCGCGACGAGCGCCCGCGGAGGCCGGGCGGCGGCCTGCGGACCGGGGCCGCGCTCGTTCCGCAGGGCGAGGAGGGCGAAGTCGTCGGCGACCGGCCCGCCGGTGTGACGCAGCAGCGCGGCCTGCACCCGGGCGATGAGGGTCAGGAGGGCGGGCGGGGCGTCCCGGGCGGCCTCGGCGAGGGCGCGGGCGAGCGGGAAGAACGCGCCCGCGGCGTCACGGGCGTCCTCGACGCCGTCGGTGTGGAGCACCAGGACGTCGCCGGGGAGCAGCCGGATGAGCGGGAGGGGCGACAGCTCGGCGGGCAGGGGGAACACCCCGAGCGGGGGCAGCGGGTCGCCGGGCGCGAGGACGATCGGCCGGGGGCCGTCGCCGGGCAGCAGGTGCGGCCAGGGGTGGCCGCAGTTGAGCGCCATGACCTCGCCGTCCGCCCGGACCTCCAGCAGGAGCACGGTCACGAACTCCTCGGCGTCCCAGCGGTCCCGGGCCGCGCCGCCGGTGCCCCGCTCCCGCCGGTCCCACACGTGCCGGTGCAGGGCCCGCTCCAGGCGGCGCAGCACGTCCGGCAGTTCCGCCTCGTCGTGCGCCGCGTCGCGGAAGCTGCCGAGGAGGGCGGCGGCGGTGCCGAGGGCGGGCAGCCCGTGGCCGCGTACGTCGCCCATGAGGACACGCACGCCGTACCGGGTGGAGAGCGCCTCGTAGAGATCGCCGCCGACGAGCGCCCCCTCGCCGGCGGACACATGGCGGCTCGCCAGGGCGATCCCGTCGAGCCGGGGCGGCAGGGGGCGCAGCAGTACGGTCTGCGCGGTGACCGCCACCTCCCGGGCGCGCTCCAGCTCGCCGTTGAGCCGGCGGGTGCGGCTGGAAATCAGATAGCTCGCCACGACGACGGCGAGAACCGCGCCGCACGTGCCCAGCCTGCCGCTCGCCCCGACGCGCCCGGACGGGACGGGCGGGACGAGCGCGAGCAGCGCGCAGAGGCCGCCGAGCAGGACGCACTGGCGGCGCCCGGTACCGGCGCAGGCGATCGCGGGTGTGGCGGCGAGGAGTTCGATGAACTGGGTGCCCAGGGGGCTGAGGAGTTCCCAGAGGACGACCACGAGGACCCACAGCCCGGGCAGCACGAACACGATTCCCCGCCGGAAGCGAGCCGCTCGTGTACGGATCATGCCGTCGGCCCCCTAGCAGCAAAGACGCGCTGATTCTCGCGATCGCGCAAGCGGATGCGGAGGCTTGGACCGCGTTTTCCACCCGATCGGGGGATACCGGCGGCCTCCGGCCCGGTCGCGAGGGCCGGTACGCGCCAGGGGCGCCCCGGAGATTCCGGGGCGCCCCTGGGCGTGCGTGCGGCGTATCCGCCGGGTGCTTCACCGGCTGCGCCGGGCCGCCACGCGGCGGGCGAGGCGGCCACGGCGGGTGCCCCGCCAGGCGGGCCACCACGCGGCGGGCAGAGCTGCCCCGACCGGTCCTGGCCACCACGGCGGCCGGACGGCCACGGCAAGCGGGGCGGCCACGCGGGCCGGAGCCGCCACGGCGGACAGATCTGCCCCACCGACAGGGCGGCTACGGCGGGCATGGCGACCACGCCGGCCGAACCACCGCGGCAGCTGGGCCGCCACACGGCGGGAAGCGTTGCCGCGCCAGCCAGGCGGCCACGCCAGGCCACACGGCACAGCGAGCACGCGCCGCCCTGCCGCGCAGCGAGCACGTGCCCGCCCCGCCGCGCGGCGGACACGTGCCACTCGCGCCGCCCGCCGAACCGCTGCGCGGCTCGGCGCGAGGCGAAACCCGTGGCTCAGGCCCGCCGCCAGGCGCTACGCGCCGCGCAGTACCGCGCCCGTGCGCTCGACCGCGGACTGGACGGCCGTGTCGCGGGCCGCGGAGGCCTCGTCGGCGGTCAGGGTGCGGTCGGTGGCGCGGAAGCGCAGCGCGTAGGCCAGGGACTTCTTGCCCTCGCCGAGCTGGGCGCCGGTGAAGACGTCGAACAGGCGCAGCGACTCCAGCAGTTCGCCGGCGCCGTCCCGCAGGGCGGCCTCGACGTCGGCCGCCGGGACCGAGGAGTCGACGACGAGCGCGACGTCCTGGGTGGCGACCGGGAAGGTGGAGACGTGCGGCCCCTGGACGGCGCCGTCGCCGGCCCGCTCCAGGAGATCGAGGTCGATCTCCATGGCGCAGGCGCGCTCCGGCAGGCCGAACGCCTTGATGACGCGCGGGTGGAGCTCACCGGCGTTGCCGACGGCCACCTCCTGGCCGTCGATCAGGACGGACAGCGCGGCACAGCGGCCCGGGTGGTAGGGCGCCTGCTGGTCCTGACGGATGATCAGCTCGGCACCGGCCTCACGGGCCACGGTGCGGCCCGCCTCGACGGCGTCGGCCCAGCCGGCCGGACGGCCCTGCTGGCCCCACCAGCCGGCCCGCTCGCGGGCGCCGGCGAGGACGACGGCGGCACGGCGCGGCTGCCGGGGCAGCGCGGCGTTCAGGCCGGCGATCTCCTCGTCGGTGGGACGGCGGTCGACGGGCAGTCGCGCCGGGACGCCCTCGTCACCCGTCGGCTCGAAGACCAGGCCGGTCTCGAAGAGCGCCAGGTCGTGCTCGCCACGGCTGTCGTTGCGGCGCAGGGCGGCGAAGAGCCCCGGCAGCATGGTGGTGCGCAGCGCCGGCTCCGCCTCGGAGAGGGGGTTGGCCAGGCGCACCGTGGTGCGGCGCGGGTCGTCGGCGGCCAGGCCCAGGTGGTCCAGGGCCCAGTCCCCGATGAAGGGGTAGTTGAGCACCTCGACGTACCCGGCCCCGGCCAGCGCCCGGCCGACGCGGCGGTGCAGCCGCTGGCGGTGGGTCAGGCCGCGGCCGGCGGGCGGCGCGGGCAGCGCCGAGGGCACGTTGGCGTAGCCCTCCAGCCGGATGACCTCCTCGGCGAGGTCGTTGGGGTCGGTGAGGTCGGGCCGCCAGCTGGGGACGGTGACGATCAGCTCGTCCTGGCCGTAGACGTCGCAGCCGACCTCCTGGAGGCGGCGCACGACGGTCTCGCGGCCGTACTCGACGCCCGCGACGCGGTCCGGGTGGTCCGCGCGGATGGAGATGGTGCGCGGCCCGCTGGGGGCGACGACCTCGGTGACGCCGGCCTCGGCGGTGCCGCCGCCGAGCAGCACCAGCAGGTCGACCGTGCGCTGGGCGGCCGCGGAGGCCGCCTGCGGGTCGACGCCGCGCTCGAAGCGCTTGGACGCCTCGGTGGTCAGCTTGTGACGGCGGGCGGCACGGGCGATGGCGACCGCGTCGAAGTGCGCGGCCTCGATGACGACGTCGGTGGAGCCCTCACCGGCCGCGAGGTCGGCGATCTCCGTCTCGGCGCCGCCCATCACACCGGCGAGCCCGATGGGGCCGCGCTTGTCGGCGATGACCAGGTCCTCGGCGTCCAGGACGCGCTTGGTGCCGTCGAGGGTGGTGAGCTTCTCGCCGGGCTGGGCGCGGCGCACGCCGATCGTCCCGTCCAGGCGGGCGCGGTCGTAGGCGTGCAGCGGCTGGCCCAGCTCGAGCATCACATAGTTGGTGACGTCGACGGTCAGCGAGATCGGGCGCATGCCGGCCTTCTGGAGGCGGCGGCGCAGCCAGATCGGCGACTGGGCCTCGGGGTCGATACCGATGACCGTGCGGGCGGTGAAGCGGCCGCAGCCGGCGGGGTCGGCGACGGCGACCGGGTAGCCGTAGCTGTTGGGCGCGGGCACGTCCAGCAGGGCCGGGTCGCGCAGCGGCAGACCGTAGGCGGTGGCGGCCTCGCGGGCGATGCCGCGCATCGACAGGCAGTAGCCGCGGTCGGGGGTGACGGCGATGTCGAGGACCTCGTCGGCGAGCTGGAGCAGCTCGACGGCGTCGGTGCCGACCTCGTGCTCGTTGGAGAGCACGATGATGCCGTGGGTGCCGTCGTCGCCCATGCCCAGCTCGTCGCCGGAGCAGATCATGCCGCGCGAGACCTTGCCGTAGGTCTTGCGCTCGGCGATGGCGAAGTCGCCGGGGAGCACGGCGCCGGGCAGCGCGACGACGACCTTGTCGCCGACGGTGAAGTTACGGGCGCCGCAGACGATCTCCTGCGGCTCACCGGTGCCGTTGGCCGTGCCGACGTCGACGGTGCAGAAACGGATCGGCTTGCGGAAGCCCTCGAGCTCCTCGATGGTGAGGACCTTGCCGACGACGAGGGGGCCGGTCAGGTCGGCACCGAGCTGCTCGACGCGCTCGACCTCGAGGCCGGCGTCGATCAGCTTGGCCTGCACGTCACGACCGGTCTCGCCGGCCGGCAGGTCGACGTATTCCCGCAGCCAGGAAAGCGGGGCGCGCATCAGATCTCCATCCCGAACGGCCTGGTGAAGCGCACGTCACCCTCGACCATGTCTCGCATGTCCTCGACGTTGTGGCGGAACATCAGCATTCGCTCGATGCCGAACCCGAAGGCGAAGCCGCTGTACTTCTCCGGGTCGATGCCCGCGGCGATCAGCACCCGGGGGTTGACCATGCCGCAGCCGCCCAGCTCGATCCAGCCCTCGCTGGAGCAGGTGCGGCACGCCTTGTCGGGGTTGCCCACCGACTCGCCGCGGCAGGCGAAGCACACCATGTCCATCTCGGCGGACGGCTCGGTGAACGGGAAGTACGACGGGCGCAGCCGCGTCCGCATGTCCTCGCCGAACAGCACCCGCACCATGTGGTCGAGGGTGCCCTTGAGGTCCGCCATGGTCAGGCCCTCGTCGATGGCGAGGAGCTCGACCTGGTGGAAGACGGGGGTGTGGGTGGCGTCCAGCTCGTCGGTGCGGTAGACGCGGCCCGGGCAGATGACGTAGACCGGGGGCTCGCGGTCGAGCATCGAGCGGATCTGCACCGGGGAGGTGTGGGTGCGCAGGACGACGCCGGAGTCGGCGTCCTTCTTGGCCCCCCGCACGAAGAAGGTGTCCTGCATGCTGCGGGCGGGGTGGTCCGGCGCGAGGTTCAGGGCGTCGAAGTTGAACCACTCGGCCTCGACCTCGGGGCCCTCGGCGACCTCGTAGCCCATGGCCACGAAGACGTCCTCGATGCGCTCGCCGATCGTGGTCAGCGGGTGACGGGCTCCGGCGGGCACCCGGTCGTACGGCAGGGTGACGTCCACCGCCTCCTCGACCAGGACACGGGCGTCGCGCTCGGCCTCCAGCTCCGCCTGACGGGCGGCGAGGGCCTTGTTCACGGCGCCGCGGGCCATGCCCACGCGCTTGCCGGCCTCGGCCTTGGCCTGCGGCGGCAGGGCGCCGATCTCGCGGTTGGCCAGGGCCAGCGGGGAGCGGTCGCCCATGTGGGCGGCCTTCGCCTCGCGGAGGGCCTCGAGGTCGGTGGCCGCGGCGAGGGCGGCGAGCGCCTCGTCCCGCATCCGCTCGATCTCTTCCGGTTTCAGTGCCTCGACCTCGACAGGATCGTAGGACTTATTGGGTGCCGACATCTCTTCCCGTGCTTCCGATTGGGGTGGCTTCGCTTCGCTGCGCGACTTCGCCCGACGACGTTGGCCAAAGGTGGTGCCAAAGGTGCCAAAGGTCGAGTCTAAGGGGCGCGTGTGGTCGGATGAGCCCGTGGGCCGCGCTCAGGCCTGGGTGAGGAAGGCCGGGGCACCCACGGGCAGGGTAAATCGGAACTGGGCGCCGCCGTGGGCGGCCCGCCCCACCGTGATCGTCCCGCCGTGGGCGTCGACGATGCCCTTGACGATGTACAGCCCCAGGCCGGTGCCACCGCGCTTGCTCCCCCGCCAGAAGCGGGTGAAGACGCGGGCCATCGACTCCTCCGGGATGCCGGGGCCCTCATCGCTCACGGTGACCGCCGTCCCCTCCGCGTGGGCCTTCATCAGTGCTGGTGTCACTTCTATGGTGACGACTCCCTCGCCGTGGCGCACGGCGTTTTCCAGGAGGTTGCCCAGCACCTGGTCGACCTTGTCCGGATCCGCCCAGAGCGCGGGCAACGAATCGGCGACCTTGATCTCGAACCGCTCGGGCCGCATCCCGGCCCGGGTGTAGCCGGCCACGTGCCGGCGGACGGCGGCGGCCATGTCGACCGGCTGCCGGCGCACCTCCAGGCGGCCGGAGTCGATCCGTGAGATGTCCAGCAGCTCGGCGATCAGCCGGGTGACCCGGTCGGCGTCGGCGTCGACCGTCTCCAGCATCAGCCGCTTCTGGTCGTCGGTGAACCGCTCCCACTTGGCCAGCAGCGTGGCCGTGAAGCCCTTGACGGAGGTCAGCGGGGAGCGCAGCTCATGGGCGACGGTGGCGATCAGCTCGGCGTGGCTGCGCTCGGTGCGCCGGCGCGCCTCGGTGCCGCGCAGCTGGACCACCACACGCACCACCGGCCCGCCCGTCCGCTCCCGGACGTAGCGGGCGGAGACCAGCACCTGGCGTCCGCCGGGCAGCAGCAGATTGCGCTCGGGCTGGCCGGTGCGGGTGGCGAGCCCGCCGTAGGGGTCGGTCACGGCCCACCAGCGGCGGCCGTCCAGATCCTCCAGCGGCAGGGCGCTGTCCAGCTGCCGGCCGAGGGCGTCGCCCGGGCGCACGGCGGTGATCCGGGCCGCGGCGGCGTTGAAGCAGGTGATCCGGCCGGTGGCGTCGGCGACGACCAGCCCGTCGGGCAGGTCGTCGGCGTGGAGACCGGTGGCCGGTCCCTGGGAGCCCATGGAGGCGGCCGGGCATGTGCCGACCACCGCGCTCCCGGTCGTCCTGACGTTCCTCAAACCCGCACCCCCTCCCGACCCCCGGAGCGCCACCCTACTAGCTGGAGGTCACGGAGCGGCACCCTCCGGACGCGCGCTGCGCACGGGCGGAGGCGTAGAGGCACACGGCGGCGGCCGTGGCGAGGTTGAGGCTCTCGGCCTTTCCGTGGATCGGGACGCGCACCACGGCGTCGGCGAGCGCCCGGGTCTCCTCCGGCAGGCCCCAGGCCTCGTTGCCGAAGATCCAGGCGCTGGGCCCGCCCATGGCGCCCTGGTCCAGCTCCTCGTCCAGGTCCTTGTCGCCGGCGCCGTCGGCGGCCAGGATCCGCGCCCCGGCGGCCTTCAGGCCCGCGACGGCCTGCTCGACGGGGACGCCCACGGCCACCGGCAGATGGAAGAGGGAGCCCACGGAGGCCCGTACCGACTTGGGGTTGTAGAGGTCCACCGAGGCGTCGGTCAGCACGACGGCGTCGGCGCCCGCGGCGTCCGCGCAGCGCAGGACCGTACCGGCGTTGCCGGGGTCGCGGACGTGCGCGAGGACGGCCACCAGCCGGGGGCGGCCGGCCAGGATCTCCTCGAAGGGCGAGTCCAGGAAGCGGCACAGGCCGACGATGCCCTGCGGGGTGACGGTATCGGACATCTCCGCGATGACCTCGTCCGTCGCGGTGAGCACGGGCACCCCGGCGGCGAGGGCGGCGGCGACGATGTCGGCGTGGCGCTCGGCGGCGTCCGGCGTCACATACACCTCGATGAGGTGGTCGACGGCCTCACGGACGGACTGCGGGCCCTCCGCGATGAAGCGGCGTTCCTTGCTGCGGAAGCTGCGCTTGGCCAGACGGCGGGCCGCGATGACACGGGGCGATCGCAGGGAGGTCAGCTCGGGGGCCGCCATGGGCTCACTTTCGGTAGCGGAGGTGCGGTGCGTGCTCGGTGAGCGTCCCGGCACGGTCGGTGCCGGGGGCCGGACGCGAGCGGACCCGCAGGCCGGGGGCCTGCGGGTCCGGACGGTGCCTTGCGGCGCCTGGATCAGGCGGCGGCCTTCGGCGCGTTGACGTCGGCCGGCAGGGCCTTCTGCGCGGCCTCGACGAGCGCGGCGAACGCGTTCATGTCGTTGACCGCGAGCTCGGCCAGCATCTTGCGGTCCACCTCGATGTTGGCGGCCTTCAGACCCTGGATGAGGCGGTTGTACGTCATGCCGTTCTGGCGGGCAGCGGCGTTGATGCGCTGGATCCACAGCTGACGGAAGTCGCCCTTGCGCTTCTTGCGGTCGTTGTAGTTGTAGACCAGGGAGTGGGTGACCTGCTCCTTGGCCTTGCGGTACAGACGCGACCGCTGACCGCGGTAGCCGCTGGCCTGCTCGAGGATCGCCCGGCGCTTCTTGTGCGCATTGACTGCGCGCTTGACGCGTGCCACTTGTTAACTCCTTGTAGCGGGGCCGTGGTGGGTTCTCACACGACCCGAAAACGATTGGGTCCCGGTGTTGACATTCGGCGCGAGGCCGAATGTCACATGCCGAGAAGCTTCTTGATCTTCTTGGCGTCGGCCGGGGCCATCTCGGCGTTGCCGGTGAGGCGACGCGTCAGGCGGGACGACTTGTGCTCGAGCAGGTGGCGCTTGCCAGCGCGCTCACGCAGGACCTTGCCGGAGCCGGTGACCTTGAAGCGCTTCTTGGCACCGCTGTGCGACTTGTTCTTCGGCATAGCGCCGTTCTCTCCTCGTCGGTGGCACTCCACGGCCCTGTGGGGGGCGCGGTGAAGCGTCAACTGTTGATTGCTGTCCGGAGCGGGGGACGCTCCGGAGTGAGCACCAGGGCCGCGGGCCCCGGGATCACGCCTCTGCGGGCTCCTCGGGGGCGTCCACGTCCGCGGTGGTTCCACCCTGGCGCTCCGCCTTGCGGGCGGCCTGGGCCTCGCGGGCTTCGGCCATCGCCTCGGTCTTCTTCTTGTGCGGACCGAGAACCATGATCATGTTGCGGCCGTCCTGCTTGGGGTTCGACTCGACGAAACCCAGGTCCTGGACGTCCTCCGCGAGACGCTGCAGCAGTCGGTAGCCCAGCTCGGGGCGGGACTGCTCACGGCCACGGAACATGATCGTGATCTTGACCTTGTCGCCCTGCTTGAGGAACCGGACGACGTGACCCTTCTTGGTGTCATAGTCGTGCGGGTCGATCTTCGGCCGGAGCTTCATCTCCTTGATGACCGTGTGCGCCTGGTTCTTGCGCGCCTCACGGGCCTTCATGGCCGACTCGTACTTGAACTTCCCGTAGTCCATGAGCTTGCAGACCGGCGGGCGTGCGTTCGCCGCCACCTCGACCAGGTCGAGGTCGTACTCCTGCGCAAGCTCCAGGGCCTTGGCAAGCGGCACAATGCCTACCTGCTCGCCGCTGGGACCGACAAGTCGCACCTCGGGGACACGGATCCGGTCGTTGATGCGGGGCTCGGCGCTGATGGGGCCTCCTCGGTAGCACCACGCGGGCCCTCGTGGGCCGTCGCGCAACGTCTTTTCGTAAAGACCAACCGCGCCGGCACATGAAAAATGCCCCGACGGGCACAGGCGGGGCTCCATACCGGAACACCGCCACGGCAAGCCGCGGGGCGCTATCGGGCAGCTCCATCGTCCGTACGGAACGATGGCTACCGCCTGACCGGAGACCTGCCGACCCATGGTCGACAAGGTGGGAGAACGGAGCTCCACTTGTGGGCCGGGCACACTGATGTGCTCAGCCGGTCGTTTACCGACGATAGCAGGTGGGGAGCAGACGTGCTAACCGGGCGTACCGGCCGGTGGCGAACCGATCCGGCACCGGGACGTATCGTGTCCGCCATGAGCGACGCGACCCCCACCAGCGGGGAGAACCCCACCCCCGACTTCGACACCATGACCCGCGACATCGCGGACGTCCCCGCCGTCGAGGTGATCACCACGGTCGCGGTGCACCTGATGAGCGCGGCGGCGGTCAACCTCGGCCTCGCCGAGGACGGCGAGCGGCACAAGGACCTCGACGAGGCCCGCAAGCTGATCACCGCGCTCGCCGGGCTGGTCACCGCGAGCGCCACCGAGGTCAGCAACTTCCACGCGGCCCCGCTGCGCGACGGCCTGAAGTCGCTCCAGCTGGCCTTCCGCGAGGCGTCCGTCGTCCCGGACGAGCCGGGCCAGGGGCCCGGCGAGAAGTTCACCGGGCCCGTGTACGCGTAGGGCCTTCCAGATTTTCCCGAGGGCCGGTCAGGCCGGGCCGCCGTAGTGCGGCCGGTCGGGCCGGCCCTCGCCCGTACCCGCCAGCGGCTCGGGCGCCGCGAGCTCGTCCGCGAGCATGGCGACGCCGTGCGGCGGGTGGGTGACCCGGTGGGCGTACGAGGCGAGGGCGCCGCCGACCAGCGGGGCGATGATGAACAGCCACAGCTGGGAGAGGGCCGCGCCGCCCGCGAAGAGCGCCGGGCCGATGCTGCGCGCGGGGTTGACCGAGGTGCCGGTCAGCGGGACGCCGATCAGGTGGTCCACCGCCAGCGCCAGGCCGATGGCCAGCCCGCCGAAGCCCACGACGGCGACCCGGTGGGTCACCGCGAGCACCACGAACACCAGCAGGAAGGTCAGGACGACCTCCGCGAGGAACGCGCCGCCAGTGTTGATGTGCACGGCCGAGCGTTCCGCGTAGCCGTTGCTGCCGAACGTCCCGTCGGTCTTGATCCCGGGCACCTGCTTGGCGATCAGGAAGAGGATCGCCGCGCCGACGATGCCGCCCACCAGCTGGGCGATCCAGTACTCGATGGCCGTGTGGATCGTGATGCGGCGCTCCAGCAGCAGGCCGAGCGTCACAGCGGGGTTGAGGTGGCAGCCCGACACCGGCCCCAGGGCGTACACCAGGGCCAGAAGAGTGAAGCCGAATGTCAGGGCGATGCCGACCACGCCGATGTAGTCGGCCGCGAGGACGACGGACCCCACGGCGAACAGCACCAACAGCAGGGTTCCGAGGAACTCGGAAGCGGCGGTCCTGGTCTTCACCGGGTCCAGATTGGCCAGGGCCGGCTTCACGTTCTTCAGGGCGTCCATGGCGACCTCCTGAGGATCTCGTGGACCGTCCTCGTGAAATTGTCGGACGGTATCCCCGGGAGCGCCTGTCGGGATCGCGGCGGCCGGGCCCCTACGACCGGGCCGCGGCGGCCGGTGGCCCGGCTAGCGGCTGAAGAGCGCCTCTCCCGGGACGTGCGCCGCCGCGGGCAGCAGGGCGAGGTCCAGGCCCCGCACCAGCCGGGCCCGCAGCACGTCGGCGGCGGCCAGCCCCTCGGCGACCCGGCGCACCACGTCACCGGCCACCGCGTCCTCGGCGAGGACCAGCGCCAGCGTGCCGTCGGCCTCGCCGGACGGGGTGAGGTGCGCCCGCAGCACCCCGGGCTCGGCCGCGAGGACGTCCCGCAGGGCGCCGGTGACGG
This sequence comes from Streptomyces hesseae, assembly GCF_031845785.1. Classification (NCBI taxonomy): domain Bacteria; kingdom Bacillati; phylum Actinomycetota; class Actinomycetes; order Kitasatosporales; family Streptomycetaceae; genus Streptomyces; species Streptomyces hesseae. Next base: position 4,215 of record NZ_JAVRFI010000006.1, on the reverse strand, counting down.
CGGGGTCGGCCAGCGGGTCCGCGCTGTCGCGGCCCTCGGCCAGCGCCAGCAGGGCGGAGCCGGTCAGCGGGTAGGCCACGGGACCGGCCAGGTCCAGCACGATGGTGTCCGCCTTCTCGTGCGCGGCGGCCTGGAGCGCCTGGTGCAGCGGCACGGCCACGGGCCGGGCGTCCGCGCGCCAGCGGGCGAGGGCCTCGGTCGAGGTGAACGCGGGCAGCGCGCGGCGCCCGTCCGGCGCCTGGAGCGTCGGTACGGCCATGTCGCTGGTCTTCTCGCGCTTGAGCCCGTCGGGCCCGGTCTCCACCTCGCCGAGCACGGCCACCACGGGCACGAGCAGCCGGGTGCCCGGCAGGGCGGCCAGCACCCGCCTCTCGGCCTCGGCCGACCGGTCCGCCGCCCAGGCGGCGAGCGCCTCGGTGAGGGCGGGGTCGGCGGAGCCGTCGTCGTCGGAGAACTGGGAGTCCGGGATGTTCTTGAGCGCCACGGCTTGAGCGTATCGGGTGCCCTTTCCGGGCGGATCGCCCGGTGGCCCGTTCCCCGGCCCCGCCCTTTCCCCGTTCCCGATAGGGCTCCGCCCCCCGTCCCGCGCTGACGCGCGGTGCCTCAAACGCCGGACGGGCCATTGGCAGCCCGCCGACGCCGCAGCACCCCCGACACCACGAGCAACAGCACCCCCACCCCACCGGCGACGAGCGCGGACAGGCCCGGCCCGCTCCCGGGGGCGTCCCCCGGCGCGGACCCCGGCCCGCCGCCGAAATAGCGCGGCACCGCCGGTGCCACCCGCCGCCCCAGCGTCTCCCGTCCCGCCTTCTCGATCGCCGCCGCCGGGTCCACCATCCCCGCGCCGACCTCGTCGTCGCGCCCGCCCTCCGGCCGGTCCCGCGCGGTCTCGGTCAGCAGCTCACGGACCCGCGCCGGGCTCAGGCCCGGCCGGGCGGCGCGCAGGAGCGCCACGGCGCCGGAGACGAAGGCGGAGGCCGCGCTCGTCCCCCAGCCCTCGTAGTAGCGCCGGTCGGGGTCGGCGATGACCACGTCGACGCCGGGCGCGCTGACGGTGGCGTACCAGCGGCGGGTGGAGAAGGGAGCGCGGCCGCCGTAGCGGTCGACGGCCGTCACGGCGATCACGCCCGGGTAGGCAGCCGGGTAGGAGACGTGGTCGCCGTGCTCGCCGCCGTTGCCGGCGGAGGCGACGACGACGGCTCCCTTGTCGAGCGCGTACTGCACGGCGGCGTCCTCGCGCGACTCGGGGTGGGCGGTGTCGCTGTCGTCGCCCAGGGACAGGTTGATCACGTCGGCGCCGTGGTCGGCGGCCCAGCGGATGCCGTCCGCGAGGGCGCTGCCGCGCGCTCCCCGGGCCTTGGCGCGGGCGGGGTCGCTGTCCTCGAGGATCACCCGCACCGGAAGGATCCTCGCCTCGGGGGCGACGCCGGTGATCCCGTCGGCGTCGTCGTCGCCGTGCCCCCGGCCGGCGATGATCCCGGCCATGGCGGTGCCGTGCCGGGCCCAGGAGCGGTCGCCCGGCCCGGCGCCGAAGCCGATCAGGTCCTTGCCCGGCAGCACCCGTCCCCGCAGGTCCGGGTGGCCGTCGTCGACGCCGGTGTCGAGCACGGCGACGGTGATCCCGGCGCCCTTGGTCGTCCGCCAGACGTCCTGGACGTGGAGGGCGTCGAGCGCCCACTCCTGCGCCCTTATGGCGTCCGCCCGGGCCGGGGCGGCGACGAGCACGGCGAGGGCGGTCCCGGCGGCCAGCGCGGCCAGGGCCCGGCGCGGACGGCTCATCGGCCGGCCTCCCGGCCCGCCGGCCGGTGCGCGGCGTCGCGGTAGGCGCGTTCCACTTCCTCCGCGAGGGTCGTCGCGTCATGGCCGAGGCCCGCCTCCGCCGGTGCCTCGGTGGCGCCAGGGACGACCGCCCGGGCGGCGGGCAGCGGCGGGGTGCCCGTACGGCCGTCGGCGAAGCCGGTGACGGCGTAGACGACGACGGGCACGTCCGTCATGACGGTGATGTGCCAGCTGGCGCGCTGCGCGTCGCCGAAGCGCGCGGCGGGTGTGTCCCGGAGCGCGAGGGGGCGGGGCATCAGGTCGGCGCGCTCGTCGAGGTGTTCGTCGGCGAACCGGCGGCGCAGGGCGCGCATGCCGGCGGCGTCCGCGTCCGTGACGAGCAGTCCGACGGTCGTCACGTGCGAGGACGTGACGTCCGCGTAGGTGGCGCGCAGCAGCCGGGCGCAGCCGACGGGGGCCAGGGCGGTGGCGAGGAGGGGGTCGAAGGCGTCGGCGCAGCCGCTGTCGGGGGCGACGCCCAGCCGGATCCAGTCGCGCGGGGCGCCGCCGGGTCCGGCGGCGTCCCGGTGGACGGCGTCCGGGAAGATCCGGTCGACGGGGAGGCCGCGCCAGAGCGTGGCGCCGCGCGTGTAGGCGGCCTCGGCGGCCGAGCCGTCGCCCGGGCCAGCGGCCAGGCAACTCCCGGTAACGGCCCCGGCTATGAGACCGAGCCCGAGGACCAGGCTGACGGCGGCCGCGGCGGCGCGTCCGGCGCCGCGCGCGGGCGGGCCCGGTACGGGAACGGAGGGCGGGAGCGGGGGTGGCGGGGGTGCCCAGTGGGGGGCGGGAGGCGGCGGCATGGGTTCCGCTTCGGTGCTCAACCTGCGCTCCCCCTCGCGAGCCGGCCGGTCGTACCGCCGTATGTCGGACTTCCGCCACATCCGCCGCCGGCCCGAAGGCCGTGGTGTGCGCGCCACTTTACGGTGCGCGACGCGACGGGTGCCATTCGCCCGGGCACGAACCCTGGTCAGCGGATTCCGGCTCTGGCAGGCTGCCCGCCATGTCGTCCGAAAGAGCGCGTTACGACCGGGCCACCGCCCATCTGGACGCTCCCCTCGCGGTGGTCGATACCGGGGCGTTCGATGCCAATGCCGCCGATCTGGTGCGGCGGGCACGGGGCAAACCGGTACGGGTGGCGAGCAAGTCCGTACGCTGCCGGGCGCTGCTGGAACGGGTGCTGGCGCGAGAGGGCTTCGAGGGCGTCCTGGCCTACACCCTCCCGGAGGCGCTGTGGCTGGCGCGTTCGGGGGTGGTCGACGTCCTGGTCGCCTATCCGTCAGCGGACCGTGCGGGCTTGGCGGAACTGACCTCGGACCCCAAGCTGGCCGCTGCCGTGACGGTGATGGTGGACGACCCGGCGCAGCTGACGGTCGTGGACGCGGCGCGGACGGGCCGTGAGGAGGTGCGGGTCTGCCTGGAGTTGGACGTCTCGCTGAGGCTACTGAATGACCGCTTACGGATCGGGGCATTGCGGTCGCCGGTGAGCGATCCGGGCGAACTGGCGGAGCTGGCCCGGGCCGTCGACCGCCGTGCGGGGTTCCGGCTGGTGGGCCTGATGGCCTATGAGGCGCATGTGGCGGGCGTGGGTGACACGGTGGCCGGACGACCGCTGCGGTCCCGGGCGATCCGGCTGATGCAGTCCGTCGCCCGGGAACGGCTGGCGGCCCTGCGTGCGGAGGCCGTGCGGGCGGTACGGGACGTGGTGGAGCTGGAGTTCGTCAACGGCGGCGGGACGGGCAGTGTGCAGCACACGGCGGCCGAGGACGCGGTGACGGAGATCGCCGCCGGGTCGGGGCTGTACGCGCCTCGCCTGTTCGACGGCTACTCGTCCTTCACCGCCCGTCCCGCCGCGCTGTTCGCACTGCCCGTGGTGCGCCGGCCCGGGGTGGGCGTGGTGACGGTCCTGGGCGGGGGCTACCCCGCGTCGGGCGCGGCCGGACGGGACCGGCTGCCCGTCCCGTATCTCCCGGCGGGGCTACGGCTGGCGGCCCAGGAGGGCGTCGGCGAGGTGCAGACCCCCCTCCTGGGACACCCGGCGGACGACCTGCTGATCGGCGACCGGGTGTGGTTCCGGCACGCCAAGGCGGGCGAACTGTGCGAGCGCTTCGCGGAGCTTCACCTTGTGGAGGGCGACAGGGTGGTGGACACGGTCCCTACGTACCGGGGGGAGGGCCGGACGTTCCTGTGACGGGGCGCCTCCGGCGCGGGGTTCCGCCGACTTTCCGGCGCCCGCCGGTGGGGGGTTTCCCGCGCCTTCGGCGCGGGTTTCGCCCACCCGCCCGCCCGGCACGGATTGCCCGGGTAGGGGGCGGGCGTTGAGGGGCGGCCCCGGCCCCCCGGGTAGTGACGCGAGGGGGCGGGGTGGGGTGGATGGGCCCTGGTAGGGGCGTAAAGAGC